>NZ_DEYV01000007.1:0-11118 GCF_002364655.1 Pseudomonas sp. UBA3149 | reverse complement strand
TGCAGGCGCTCCCAGATGATGGGGAAGCGGAATGTCTTGATGCCCCTGGCGCTCCACTGCTGGAAGTAGGATTCCACTGGAAAAATATAGTTGGTGCCATTGATTCCAGGTAAGACATGGGGGGCAAATCCCGCACCGGACAGGTTCAGACTAACCAGATCGACCGGTTCGGCTTGTACGTAAGTGGTTCCAAGCGCCAAGGCGGCTGCTAGGGGAAGGCTTTTCTTTAACAGTTTCGAAAAAAACATTGGTATCACCATACTGCTGTGACCAACCGCGACCATTTCCTGTACTGCAAGATCAGGCGGAGGCTCAGAATTAAAAAGAATTGGCTAGGCTACTGCCAAGCGGAGCGCGCTCTGTGCTCTGCGTACTGAGCTATACAAGCGATATGCCAAAACATTGACATGAATTGAAACAAAGCCAGATAAAGCTTTATTTAATGATTTAAGTGGCTGATTTTTATAAGATTTTTATTTATTAAAACGCCCATTACCATTCGTCGGTCCGAGTATCATGAAACTAAAGTAATGGCAAAGTAATTTCATGATCTGACGGATTCTTGTTGTTTTACTGTATTAAGCAATCGGTCAATGATGATTTTCTGGCTATAAGCCTTTTATCCTGACGGAGTATTAACGTGTAGAGGCTATTGTTCCTTATGGAATGGAGCCGTAAGCACGGTTACTTCAGCTTGGCGTTAACGTGTCATGTGCTTTTCATCTAAGCCAAGCATTCTTGGTCAGGCTGACGACCGAAGCCTACCGAGGACATTACGCCATGGCGATGCCGATCGATAATGCCGGAACCTCTCGCAGTAACTTCCGCACCGCGCTTCATTCATTTAGCGCGTTTATCAAGCGATCCCAGGAAACGCCGCGCCCTGAAGGGGACGCACCAAGACTCCCTGAGTCGCACCTGCAGCAGCAAAAGGTAGTTGTAGAGCCGGGTGACACCATGACGGGTATCGCCAAAAAGCATTACGTCTCACTGCACGAGGCAGCCCAACATAATCCGCAGATTTCTGATATTGATCACATTCACGCCGGTGATGTGGTCTTTTTACCTCCTCCAGCACCAGAGCAGCTGGCCGTACAGCCTGATGGCAAAACACTGTTCCTTGAAAACCTGCAGTCTCGAGGTAATGCCATCGAACACGCAAACACTGCAGACGGCGCGATCGATTACGCCGTAGAGACTGAACAACTGAAACAAGACGTGCAAACGTTTTTGTCCGCTTTGCCAGCCGCTGAGCGTAACGACTCTGCGCAATGGTTATTTGATCATGACTGGACGGACAGTGGGCCGGCTCAGATAGCGATAGAGCAGGGTGCCGAACAGATGGGGTTGGTGCTGACGCCTTCCAGCCACAAGGGTCCGGACGTGGAAGCGCAGGTCAGGGAGATTGTTCAGCAGGTTAACGCATCGCCGAATCCTGTTGCCGCATTGGAGACACTAGGAAAGGCTTACTCCACCGTTACACCTGATGTAAAAGAGGTTTTGTTGCAGTCATCAACAGGCCAGGAGATCTTCCAAAGGGCAGGGCAATACGCGCTTGACGCCTTGAATCAGCAGGATAACCAGTCTGGCCAGCTCGTACCGATGAAAACTGTATTCGAACGACTGGATAACATGACACAGAACCTTGACCCGCATCTTGCGGCAAAGGTCGTCGAAGCGGCAATTCCCGGACTGGAAAAGGTATTGATCGAGCCCAGCGATAATCCAGTCCCGCCCATGGTAGGCTCGTCAGGAGCCTATCATCTGGTCAACGTAACCGGACGCATTGCCGGTCAGCCCGGTGCTGAGGAGACCATCAAGCGCTTGGTCGAGCTCGGACTTTACGAGCGGACCGGAACTGTGCAGAGCATTGCCGAAGGAGCAAGTCCAGCTTATCCGCTGCAGGTGCTGAGCTTTGTGGACCAAGGCGACACACGCTATGTTTTAGAGGGCGATATCCTGCCAGGCCTGGATCAGTTCCAGAAAAAGGTTACGGATGATCTGCAGGCGTATGGAAAACAGATGGAAGAGCTCAATTGGCTCACCTTGAATGGGGGCGCTGTCATGACTACTGAGCAGCGGGATAACGCCATCCAGGATTATCTTGACTCGCGACCGCCCGAGTGGGAAGAGCAGACCCAGGCGCTAAAAGATCAGGTTGCTGAGGACGGGCGTGATCTCTTATACCAGCTACAGGCGCTGCAAAATCTTCCGGCAGACTTTAAAGGTGACCGCAAGGCGATCGAGGACCAAATCCGCAGGACACTGGATAATCCCGACGCAATTACAGCCATGAGTTCTGCGGTGGCCCAATATCCGGAACTGACAAACGATCTGGATCAATGGAAGCTGATTGGGCAGTTTGGCAAAACAACGGATCGTGGTCGAAAGTTTCTTGAGGAAGTGGCTACGCAGGTTCTACGGCACAAGGTGATGCCAGAGTTTCAGAATGTAAAGGCGGGAGATGCTGCCAGCCTGCAAAATGCCCTCAACAAACTGGAAGGGCTCAAAAAAGGCCCAGTAGCTGCTCTGTTTGGTATACCAGACAAGGATCTCAATAAGGCTATTGATGCCTTGAAAGAGGCATTACCGAGGCCCGGCGAAACAGCCGAGCAGATTACCGACCGTCTCGCTCGCTTCAATCTCAAGTTGGACGATATCAAATCAACCAATGGTGTCAGGACCTTTGATAATCAGGCGCGCGCTGGCCAAACCCTGAGGATGATCGGGGCGGCCGGTGCCGCTGCCGTACTGGCAAGCTCCGGGGTTGCGTTACATAAACACCAGAGCCCCGAAGCCATCCTTAAGGTCTGTCTTGACGCTGCCGGCACGGCCCAAAAGACGACCGAACTCTTGATCGGCATGGGTAAGATACCCAAGGATGGTTGGGTAAACACATTGGCCGGCGGTAGCTCTCGTCCTGCGGTAAAAGTCTTGGGTGTTGCCAGCTCGCTGTTTGATCTGGTCAACGCAGGCAAGGCGGCGGAGTCTGGCGATACGGTGGGAGCGTCACTCTATACATTATCCGCAGCAGGAGGAGTGACATCAGCCTTGGGCACAGGCACTGTTTTTGGCCCAATCGGCCTTGGTGTAGTGCTGCTTTCGACCATCACATTGGGCACTCGTGACGTTATCAAACACCATGAAATGGCCAATCGCTTTCAAACGCCGGAAACCAGCCAATTTTTAACTCACGCTGGGCTTGATGAGGCGGCGGCAAAAGCACTTTCAGACCAGAGCGGAGATGGTTATAACGTTTTGCCGTTGCTCTCACGTTACGCCGAACTCAAAGGATTTGATCTGCAGAATAACCAGGACCAGCAGGCCTTTATCACTTGGATCAATAACATGCCAAATGAAAGCCTATTGTTGTTACGGGACAACCTCCACCGCGTACTGGACAGGCGAAAGGGAAGTTATGATGACTTTCCGGAATTTCAATCCCGATCAAACTCCTGGATCTACGATACTTCCGATACCTATTTCATTCAGCGCCTCAAAGAGAACCCTCACTTCGTGGAGATGGGCGTTGCTTATCCCAATTCGGTTTACCAACTTGATCAGACCTTGGACATGCTAGACCTGGACCGATTGGCAGTAAGCTGATCGGGCTGAGCCTGCGTTGCTATCAACGCGGCGCAGGCTCAGTAACCTGTCATTTCCAGATAGCCGATTCCGGTTTCGCTGCCTTGTACGCGTACGGGCCCTTCCCAATAGGGTGTTCCCACATCCATCCAGGCGTTGGGATTAATGGCTGACACCTCAATGTTAAGCCCGCGTTTGACTAGGGACAAAGACCAGCGCGTTGGAATTTTCCGCCCCGCGATCAAATGTTCATCCAAGGCTTTCAACTCGATTTCGTCTCTTTGCAGGGGTTCGGTCTGGCCGTCGGCGTTTATCCAGGTACCGCTCAGGTAATTATCGCCATCTGCCTGTCGCAAGCGGAACACCATGAGTTGTCGACCATCCTGCAGGTGTAGCGAAAACCAGTCCCATCCGTGCTGATCTTCCGAGAGCGGCTGACTACTCCATTCGCGATCAAGCCAGGCCGTGCCGCTTACGGCCACGGGTTTGCCCTCGATTTTCAATACACCCTGTGCGCGGAAAAAAGGTTGGCTGTAGTAATAAGACGCT
Organism: Pseudomonas sp. UBA3149; assembly: GCF_002364655.1. Lineage (NCBI taxonomy): Bacteria > Pseudomonadati > Pseudomonadota > Gammaproteobacteria > Pseudomonadales > Pseudomonadaceae > Pseudomonas > Pseudomonas sp. UBA3149. Next base: position 6,984 of record NZ_DEYV01000007.1, on the reverse strand, counting down.
TGGCCTCTGGCTGACTTGCGACTCAAGCCTTGGTCCCCTTGGAGCACAAGTGGCTGATCTGACGTCAACTGGAGCTGATAAGAGAACGTATCGCCACGGGCCTGCACTTTAAGATCTGACGATGCTTCGCCTTGCATTGACCAATCATCAATCCAGGCAGCAAAGGGTTCAGCTGTCACGCCGGCCTGTCCAACGCCCCCTCGCGCCTGTGTCTGGGCATGGAATTGCTGCGTGCGGGTAGTCAGTCCCGCGTGACCTAACCACAGATTCCCGTTGTCCCAGCCGGGCTGGTCGGCTGCGGGACGCATGGCACTACGAAAAAGCGTCCATTGCACGCCATAGTCATTGCCGGCAGCGTCCTTTAGGTTGGCAGTGACATACCACCACTCGATACGAAAATCAGGATGAGCGCCATGATCGGCTGGAAAAGAGAACACCCTGCCCGGTACGACCTGAGCAAAGCCCTTGCTTTCCTGGCCCAGACCGGCAAAGCCTTGTCCTTTGGATGAAGAATCATCGCATCCGCCTAGGACAAAAAGGCCTACAACCAGACAGCCAATCCTAGCGTTCATCGGACAGTACCCTCAGCAAGTCAACCGGGCGGCTCCGCCACAGGGTCCAGAGAGGCCAAGCTGAGGCCAGCCAGGTAGCCAGTAGAGCGAGTCCTGCCAGACGCATCAGCTGATCCGGAAAAACCTGAAGTGGCAAACGCCACCCAAAGGCCTGAACATTAATCACGGCTACCAGGCACCATGCCAGCAGAATGCCCAGCGGAATCGCCAGGAGCAATGTTAGCAGTGTTAGCAGCCACGTCTGACCTACGTTAAGCAGCATCAGCTGGCGCCGCGTAACACCCATGGCCCATAACGGCGCGAGTTGCCCAAGGCGGCTCTGGCTTTGCGTTAATAAAGCAATAAAGAGCGCAACACCTGCTACGCCCAGCGTCAGCGTATTAAGGGCCGAGGTTGCACTGAACGTGCGCTCAAACACCTGTGTTGCCCATTGTTTGAGCTGTACCTGATCCACAAGACGGGAGTCATCGAGAGCAAACGTATCCTTGATGGCCTGCTTCAGGTTGCCGACGGCGGAAGGCTCCATACGCAGCGCATAACGGCTTACCGGCAGGTTGGGCCAATGGGCCTTCATTGCCTTAGCATCTACCAGAACATGGCCACGAGGGTTTCCATAATCCGCGTAGATACCCACGATCTTGGCAAGCCACGCCCCTTCGGCTGCCGGTAGTTTTACCGTGTCGCCTATTTCAACGTTCAAATGCCGAGCCAGTTGTTCACTAAGCATGACGCTATCGCCCTTGAAGAGTGCGTCCCAAGGGTCACCTGCTCGTGCCTCTAGTAAGGGCCAATGGTTGCGGTAAAGCTCATCATCCTCTACGCCTGCAATGGTCAAAGGCCAACCACCCAATTGCGTTTCAAGCTCAAGACCTGCCAAAACGCGATCAACTTCAGGACGCGCTGTTAGCCAATTAGCCATCTCTTGCACCTGATCCGGGCTAGCTGGGCGGATATAAAGTTCGGCAGAAAGGCGCTGATCCAGCCAGACACCAAAGGTATGCCGAAACCCTTCTGTCATACTGCCGGCACCAATATTAGCGGCAAGGGCTAACAACAAAGCCATGAGGGCCAGACTCAGGCCAGGTAACTGTTGTCGGCAGTCGGCAATAAACCAGCCCAGTAATGGTGACCGCATGGAGGCAGGTGCTAGTCTTAGCAGGCCGCTGAGCGCTACCGGCAGACCTAGAGCTGCCGCGAGCAGTAGGCTGCCCATCATGACGAAACCTGCCGCCAGGCTATTGCCTGTCAGCCAGGCAATGAAGGCAACCACTGCTGCAAGAGCGGCGATCCATCCTTGGCGTTTTAGCCAAGCACGGTGGGCCTGATGCCAAGCCTCGCTATTGGCGAGTCCTAGCAATGGCAACCGAGCGGCGCGCCATAAACTGTTTACGCCCGCCAACAGCGCACCCAGAAGGCTAAGTCCCAGGCTACCTAGCCACCAGATTGGACTGAGAGAGAGCTCTCCGGCCACCTCAGCACCATATAAACCTCGTAAGCTGGCTGCCACGTCTGGTAAGAGTAGGCTGGCCAGTACGTAGCCGCTAACAATACCTGCCAGCCCCCCTAGCAACGCGAGCGCTATCAGTTCTCCAGTCAGCGCTATCAGGAGTTTTTGAACACTTACACCGCTGGCGCGCAATGTACGTAATAAGGGTCTTCGTTGCTCCAAGGCCAGCCCGATAGCCGCGTGTACAATAAACAATCCAACTGCAAAGGCTAACAGCCCAAGCGCCATTAGGTTGAGGTGGAAACTTTCGGTGAGCTGGCCCGGGTCGTTTTCATTTGAATGGGGCTGCCATTGCAATCGTTCATTCCACGGAGAAGGAAGGGGTTCCTGAAAATCTGCTGGGAGAACAAGACGTGAGAGTTGGTCCGGCGCCTCAAGTAGCCGCTGGGCCACTCCGATGTCGACTAGCAACATGCCGGGAGCCATGCCTGACTTACCTGTTATTGGCGGGAGGAGTTGCCCATTAACCAGGTAAGGCTGCTCACCCTCCTGCAGGCTCAACTCATGTAGTGTTTGGTTAGCAACCCAGGTTTGCCCAGGTGGACTAATAAATGCCATCAAGTCCTGTGTTTCGGTCGGTTCGCCCGCTACGGACGAGCCCACCGGCAGGCTCACTGGTTCGATACCCATGATTTGCAGACGGCGTGTTTGACCTTGAATAATGGCGCTGCCTTGTATCATTGGTGACACAGGCCATCCCTGCCGGCGTAACGCAAGAAAGCTTTCCTGAGAAATAAGTCCGCCATTACGTGCAGAAAGTGTCGCTTGAGGTAAACCGCCAATGAGCTGACTGGCCTGCGCATAGCTTTGCCTTGCCTGGCTGTTAAGCGCCTGAACGCCAGTCAATAATGCCGTGGCTAGCCAGAGCCCGGTAAATAGACTGAAAAACTGCACGGGGTGTTTTAGCCAGTGACTGATTAGGCTGCGCACAGACCAATACACAACACCCATCGTTAGCTTCCCATAGGGGTAGCAATTTGGCCTGCCCGCAACACGACGCGTTGCTGCAACTGTGCCGCTACCTGTGGGCTATGAGTAACCATCAGCAGCGTACAGCCACTACGGTCTACCAGATCCAGCAACAGCTTGAGTACTTGGGCGCTAGTTACTTCGTCCAGGTTACCGGTCGGTTCATCAGCCAGTACTAACGCCGGACGTGATGCCAGGGCTCGACCCAATGCCACACGCTGTTGTTGTCCTCCCGAAAGCTGCTCTGGGTACCGTTGCAATAACTCGCTCAGACCCAGTTGCTCGGCAAGCTGGGCCTGCCACAATGGATTGTGCCGTCCCGCAAGCCGCGCCTGAAAAGCTAGATTATCCCCTACCGTCAGACTGCCGATGAGGTTGAACTGCTGAAAAATCAGGCCAATCTCACAGCGACGCCAGTCAGCCAGCGCTTGTTCGTTAAGTGAGTGTAATGCCTTTCCATCGATATCGATGCGGCCACTATCTGCCTTGTCGAGTCCAGCGATAAGATGAAGGAGTGTGCTTTTACCACTTCCCGACTCGCCCATAAGAGCCAGACTGCCACCACGCTGCAGATCTAAATCTATACCTCGAAGTACCGGCAGAATGCCCTGAGGGGTGGGGTAGCTTTTATGAAGTTGTCGCACATGAAGCATAAGTGAGCCTTGATACGTCTGGTAAACGCACAAGCAAACCAGAGACAGCGATCGCTGGGATGATCTGCGAAGAGGTCATATCGAACCCAAATCTCATGACTTAGTTCTTGAGATAGGATCGATGTAAGAAATTTATACAGTAAAAATAAAACCGCTTACTAGGCTAGCGAAGAGGTGTCGTTGGCTTTAGGACTTTCAGATAAAGGTCTATCGAAGATCATAACGCAATATTACTCGGTCACAGGTAAGCAGTCGTGCTCAACAGAGCCTTTTGCTAAAAGTAATCGTATCTTTCTCAAGTACTATTTTCTGCTATAGCAGCTCCAATCCTAAGGCCATCCTACAGCCAGCACTGATTTGAGGCATGGGGGTGCCTTATTTATATAACTGGATGATCAATACTGTGATATCAGTGTGATATTGACTTGCTTCAAATAGCCTGTAACGGTTTTCTGGTTGACTTTCACCCTATTAAGCGTAGCGGAGTCATGGGGATCGTCCTCATTTATACATAATCATGCCGTTAGTCATCTTTGGTAGGCCAGCCGATATAAGCTAGTTGCAAAACAACAGCGCTGCGTTAACCTCAACAGACCATAGTCAGCTACGTTTGTATTGTCATGAGAAGTAATACTGCAGAAGTAGTAGATATGCCTACTATCACCCCTATCGGTACCCAGTGCACAACAGGTCAGACGTGTCCAGAAAGTGGCATCTGGACAGTTATAGGTGCTCCTCGCACGGCCTCGCCCATCGTTAAAGGCAAAAGGTTTCCGCCTTACTGCGGTAAGGCCGCTGTTTGGCAGCTAGCTTTGCACGCCTGATCTTAACCAAACGTTAGCCACTTCACGCTACCTTGATAGCGCGCGTTTGATTGGTGCGTCCTGAAAAAGACCACCCCAGTAAAAAAGCAGCAACGGGGGAAATCACTGCTTCTGGGGTGGCTGATGACGTGTTACAAACCAAACAACGGATCGTTCGCTTGCCCTCGCATTAAAGCCTTTCTGTTGTAAAGATGATACCCGTTCCAAGTAAAGGCTATGTAAATTTTTGGACATGTTGGGACTGTTATACTTTGCCATCTGGTGGGGACTTATTAGTGATTGAAAGTAAAACTCATAGCATTCTTGCATTTTCCAGTAGAGCCTTTTTATCCGTATGATTTAAAGGAGGTTTAGGTGCAAACATCGCTTTGGCTTCATCCAGAGAATTTCTTTTTGCTTGATTAACGGAAAATTTTTAAAGCCCACTTTATCGGGTTTCATTTTCTTCTAGGTGCATGAGAACATTCGATCAAATGATATGTTCAGAATTAAAGCCAAACAGTATCTAGAAATCGTTCTGGTTTATTAGGGATTTTAAATTATTGAAAACATGGGTGTCATAGTTGAAACTATGACACCCAGATCTTTTTAGAGAGGCGGTATGGTGTTTACGCCTTTTCTCGGCTTCAACATGAAAGGCTTTTCTATTCCCAGGAAAGTTAACAGGGAAAGCCCGCATACCAATACCAGCACCAAAGGCAGAAGCATAATGTAGTGGGAAACATTGCTGTCTATAAAAGGATAGACCTGTAACCAAGAAAAGAGGCTATATAGCACCAGCCCGTGAATCAAATAAACGCTGTAGCTAATTTCACCTAAAGCCTTCAAACCGTAACTACTTAATAATCCAAATAGATCGTTACCCAGTGCAATAATGGCGAACGCTATGCTAAGAAGCAAAATCTGAGGTACAGAAAAGTAATCCGGCATTGTCATGCTATAAGCAATGAGAGCTATTGCCAGAGCGCCATAGACAGGTTTCTTTAGATAATCAATCCATGCTGGCCGGTGTCGTTTGATCAGCACGGGGATAAATCCGGCAATAAAGAATAGCAAGAAATGGAGCTTTAACACTTCCAATTGTGCTGCAGGTAATGCAGCTACTACCACGATGAGAGATAGGGCAAGGTAGCGGCCATAGTTTTCGCGGTTGATCAGCGCTGCGAGAACAGGAAGGGCTAGATAAAAGAACCATTCATATTTCAACGTCCACTGGACGCCGGCCGTAATGATGCGACTCTCTTGAAAGCCATTAAAAGAGGCGCCAAGAAAAACAACCCATCTCAGGCTTTCCTTGGCCAGTTGAGTAAGCGATACCAGATCAAATCCGGTTCGATACAAGCTGATAAATACGACTACTGCCACGACGAATGCGTACAATGGCATGATTCTCCAGAATCGAGACTGGAATATATGTGGCCAGTCAGGCTTGCGCTGATAAATTTTTCCAAAGAATAGAAAGCCTGTAATCATGAAAAAGAGCGTGACGGGAACCGCCCCCATATTGTTCAGGAGCGCACTGCTGTCTGAGCCTGCCCATTCACCAGTGGTCTTCCATTGGTAGGTCACCATAAAGTGGCAGCAGACCACAGTGGTAGAGAGTACGCCTCGTAGTGCGTCAATAGGGGAGGATCGGGTTAGCGCCTGCTCTGACAGGATATTTAGACGCCTGAATAATCTGTCCAAAAAGAACATGGACAACACATAAATAAGCAATAATTCCAGCGTTACAGTCATAGCGGAGTTGATATCGTAATAGTGTTGCTCTTCCAGCCTTTTAACGGTTAGTAGATTTTTTAGTCGAAAGAGCGCTTGGATCTGCTCCTGGTAAGAGAGGGGCAGTACGATAATCGACAAAAACCATAAGACCATGCGAAAAGGCATCGGCTAGGAAGACCAATGAATGGACAATGACGAGGCCTTCATAAGGCTGACGGTCATCAAAGGAAAAGAAGCAACCCAGTGGTAAGCCATAGGCTGTTGCGACTATTGCGGTCAAGCCCGAGCGGCTTCTAAATTCCAAAGAATCCTATGTGCTGATTATGACTGGATAGCGGTTGGTTTCCTGAGTTCTTACGATCCCCCTCAACACTATGTATTTGGGTAGGGCTTTTGGCGCAGCGTCTTGCGTTAATGCTTACCATTTTGCTTTTGTTTAAGAAAAAAGCCATTTAGAAACCCTGTATTTGTAAATTCATCAACCAGCTGCTCTCTATGCGCTAAGTATTTCTGGTAGATAGCAGCTAGGGTAATGACTGATAGGTTTAAAAGCCGTTCCTTTTAGCGGCTTAAAAATTAGAACTGAGTCAGCTTCAATCGTTTGTGGTAGAGCATTCCGTCTCACTCTTGTGAAATGCCTCGCACCTCATGCACCTATCGAGGCACACTATCTAGACTTCTTTCTTAAAGAGTTCTTTGCGTAACGCTTATCCAAGATGTTCAAATAAAGCTTGACCTGT
>NZ_DEYV01000012.1:0-404342 GCF_002364655.1 Pseudomonas sp. UBA3149 | reverse complement strand
GCTACTTCAGACCTTCCCTAGGCCTTCCGATCAGCCTGTCAGAACATCACCGGAGCCTGTGATGATCACGCCACCATGGGCGGTGGCGCTGCCCAGGTAAGCCAGCGGCTGGCCATTGACGAATACGGTAGCACTTCCTACCGCCACGGTATCACCGCAAGCGCTGGAGTCACCGACACGCAAGGCAGGTAGGGAGTTGATCAGAACGTCGGGGGAGCCAGTCACGGTCGGGTTGGGGCCGTGGCCCGTCATGGGGCAGGCGTTGACGTCGGAGAGACGAGCAGCGGGGTTGGCCATGTGCGCTTTCCTTGTGGACATGAAAGCGCACACTTTACCGCGGATCAAGAAAAAATACCGTGCCCGTGCACAGAAACCCAAGCGTCTTTTTCTTAGCCGGTGGCCTGTTCCTTGATACTGGACAGGTAGGTTCCTGTCGGCGGACGCTCACTGAAATAATGATGGATACCGCCAAAAATGGATTGGGCTAACGCCTTCTGATGACGTGGATTCAGAAGCTTCTGGCTGTCTCGATCATTCGACATGAAGCCAGTTTCCACCAGAATCGACGGAATATCCGGCGACTTGAGCACGGCAAAACCGGCTTGCTCGACGCGTTTCAGATGCAGACCTGTGACATTGGATAGGCTGTTCAGGACACGGTCTCCCAGATCGAGGCTCGACGAGATCGTGGCATTCATGGACATATCCAGCAGTACGCCCGCCAGGACCGGATCCTTGTTTTTCAGGATCTCATTGGCACCAATCAGGTCGACATCGTTTTCCTTGTTGGCCAGCCAGCGTGCCGTTGTCGAGGTCGCCCCATGTTCGGACAGGGCATATACCGAAGCTCCTGAAGCCGTGCGGCGCGGCGCAGCATCGGCATGCACGGAGATGAACATGTCTGCGTTGTACTTGCGCGCAACATCCACACGCTTGCGCAGCGGAACGAAGAAATCATCGTTACGTACCAGCTTGGCCTTGTAGCCCTTCTGCTGATTGATCATGCGCGCAAGATTTTGCGCAATGATCAAGGCGACATCCTTCTCGCGGTCCCCGCGTTGGCTCAGCGCGCCTGGGTCCTTGCCACCGTGACCGGCATCGACGACCACAATAATGTCGCGGCCTTTGCCAGCCCTTGTCACGACGGGGGCGGATGCGAGCATTGCCTCAGGCTCCGGTACAGGGATGCTCGGTACCTGGGCAGGCTTGAGATCCAGCACCAAACGATGCCCTGCATTCTCGGCAGGCCCGAGCAGGAAGCTATCCAGGGTAACCGGCTGGGAAAGTTCGAGGACGACACGGGTATCGGATGAGCCGAACGGGGCACTTCGAATGGAGCGCACCGGGGTATTCTTGAGCGGCACATTGTTGAGTGCGGCTACCTGTTGCGTATTGGCTAGATCCAGGATGATCCGGTCAGGCGCACTAAGTCTGAACGTCTTGAATCGGACAGGGCCGCTCAGATCGAAAACCAGGCGAAATTTATCCGAATCCAACCAGGCGCGTGCGCTGGTCAGACGCTGAGGAAGCGCCAGCACTGGAAAAGCAGCGGGTAGTGTCAGGCTGGCCAGGAGCAGGTTGAGCAAGCGGCGGCGATTCATGCGACCCTCTGACGTAGCAAGTAATATTTTGAAATATTATAACGATACCAATGCGGCGCATGTTTAGATAGCGCGCACGACGTCCAAATCAGTATTTCTTCCTTTTAAATCGGAAGGATAGGCACTTTTTTTAATGTCATCTATAGATAGACCAACAAGCCGACAAGGGGTCATTTCAGCGCGTAAACGGCAGACAGGACTCTTCTTGAGCAGTAGGAGGAATCAGTGTGCTGACCAACCGGCATTTCGAGTGCCAGCTTGAATAACGAGCTCAGATCGGCAAGCTGTTGAGTCTGCACGACATTTGGCCGTGCGCTGTCAAAGTCCGTCGGCTTTCAGGCGAAGCGCATGGTCGGTGTAGAGCACTACCGGATTGATGCCATGCCCTATCGCACCGGCTAGTTGATTGATGATATCGAGGTGATCAAGCGGATAATCGGAGCGGATGACTTTCCCCAAATGTGAACTGAATCGCCCAACGAATCCATCGTTTTGATCTGCTTCCAGCTCGAAGCAGCGAGACAGGCGCACACACATGCTATGGGTAGGGTCGAGCCGATTGGCCCCCCGGTCCGTCAGTTCCGGCACCAAAATGCCGGACCAGGAGTAATAGCGGACGTCATTGACGACAGGAGCACCTTCACCGCCCCAGGTAGCGGGAAGTCCTTGCGGGTATTTATCGTTGAACGCTGCCACGCCTTCGGTGGTAAGTGACTCATGACTGGCAATCGCGCTCTGAGGATAACCATTACTGCGATCCAGAAAGGCCATGAACTTGGCCATGCATTGAACATACTCAGCGGCCAGATGCGCCTTCAGGCTACTGGTACGCATGGAAAACTGAAGCATATCGGCCAGCTCCGACCCATGATTGGGACCTGCTACAGAGGTGACTGACGCAATCCGCTCAGGACGAATGGCGGCTGCGTAGCGCGCGGTCAGGGCACCCTGACTGTGACCGATCAGATTGACCCGCTCGGCCTTGCTGTCGCGCACGATATCCTCGATAAGCGCAAGCAGCTGTTCCCCCCGCACTTCGTTGCTATGAGCACCGGAAAGCCGTACCGGATAGACCTTGACCCCCATGGACTCCAACGCCGAAACGATGCCATACCAGTATGGATAGCCTGCAATTTCCACAAACCCCAGCAGACCATGGACCAACACTAGCGGATAGCGGGTCAGGTTTTGATGCTCGCTCATGCCACTCCCAGAATTACCCTCTGACCAGTCAACCGTTGGATCTCAATCATCACGGTTGTTTCTTCCTAGGGTACGCCTCTTTATTTGAGACCGTTTCGTTGAACATCACGAATTCAGTGAATTTCTGGGCAACGGCACGCTCAAAGAAGTGACCGGTCATCAACGACCTTATAGGAGAATCATATGTACAAGAAGACACTCGCCGTTGTTGCTCTCGCTGCCGTGGCCGCTGGTTGTAGCTCCGTCAAGGAAAACGTCGATACGGCTAAGGATCGTATTGAATACCGTGAACAACCACTGGTTCGCGACGTGAAGACAGGCATGACTAAAGAGCAGGTGCTGCAGATTGGTGGTACCCCATCCACCCAATACACACGCAAGGTCAAACCAGGCTCCTGCAATAACTACGTACTCAACAGAGACGGCAAGGAGCAGGTGTATTCGGTAGGCTTTGACAGCGCAGGTCGCGTCGATAGCAAAGGTTTCGAAACATGCGAATCGGCCGATCATTATTGATTAGCCGCTCTACGCTTTCGGTAACGACCGCTTCCGGTCGTGTCATATCTGATACGACCGGATTGCATGCATGAACAGCGCGACATTTCGTTTCTACGCACGCCTCAATAACTTTTTACCTCCAGCTCGCCGCCAACGCAGCTTTACGCTTGGCTGCCACCCGAATTCCACCGTCAAACACATGATCGAGGCGTTGGGCGTTCCGCATCCAGAAGTCGAGTTCATTCTGGTCAATGGTAAATCCGTAGGGTTTGACTATCTGATACAACAGGATGATCGGATAGCAGTCTACCCGCCCTTTTATCGGCTGGAAGTAGAAGATGCTGTCCCCTTGCGCGATCGGCTAACGGCGTTTCGCTTCATTGCCGATGCCCATATGGGCGCGCTAGCGCGGCTGTTACGACTGGCTGGATTCGATACGCTGTATTATCCGGCCATTCATGACAATGAAATTGCCAATTACTGTGCGCGAGAACCTTATATTGTCCTGACCCGGGACCGCGAACTGCTCAAGCGAAGCCAGATTGTCTACGGCTGCTACGTCCGCTCAAACAAGCCTGAGGCACAGCTGCGCGAAGTATTCGAGCGCTACAACCTGGCTGACCATGCTGCGCCCTTCAGCCGGTGCTTGGTCTGTAACGATACCCTTCATTCCGTCGATAAGAGTGTCGTCCTCGATAGCCTGCCGCCACTCGTGCGGGAACGTCATGATTATTTTTTGAAATGCTCGGGCTGTGATCGTGTCTATTGGGAAGGCACCCACTGGGAGAACCTGCAAGCCCAGCTGAAAAGCCTGCTTAATCCAACGTCCGATACCTGATCAAGGAATCCTCATGCGCCTGTTAACCCTTCTGGCTGCCGGCCTGTTTGCACTCGCGTCCAAGCCCGGACATGCCGATGATTGGAAAACAGCCTGGACAGCCCCCGTGCAGGCAGCCTACCCCAACGGTTCGCCCATCGCCCAGCCAAAGCTGGAAGGTATTATTTCGGCTAGTGGGGCTCAAGATCAAAGTATCCGGCAGATCATTCGACCTAGTGTATGGGGAAGCCAGGCACGCCTGCGATTCTCGAATACCTTTGGCAACAGGCCCATTACCTTGCGCAGTGTCTATATCGGGCAACCTTTAGGGGGTGCAGCTCTGGTACCGGGCAGTAATCGCCCGGTCAGCTTTGACGGCCAGAGCGAAATTCAGCTTCAACCTGGTGAGACTCGCTGGACGGATCCGGTCCCGCTACCCAAAGCACCTTCCCACACCCTGGCGGTAAGCTTTCATCTCGCAGGGAACAGCGGCCCGCTGAGCTGGCATGCTGCAGCGCTCGCAACCTCCTATTTCAGTATTCGCGGCACCGACCACGCCGCCGAGGAGCAGGAAAGCGCCTGGCCCTTTACTACGACCTCGACGTTCCTGCTCGACGCGGTTGATGTTCAGGCACCAGACGTTGCGCGAGTCATCGTGGCCTTGGGCGATTCCATTACCGACGGTACCGGCTCAACACCCAATGGATATGACAGCTGGCCAGACATCTTGAATCGTCGCCTCGCCCAGTTGGCACCGGGACAGTACTCGGTAGTCAATGCCGGCATTTCTGGCAACGAGGTTGCAGGCCCTCTGGATGAAAGCACCCGGCAAGGCTATGGCGGCGGCCCATCTATCATGGATCGTCTGGAACGGGATGTATTAAGCCTTTCTGGTGTAACAGACGTTATTTGGATGGAAGGTATCAATGATTTTTCACCGGGTACTGGTGCGTCCGTCGAGGTCGTTGAGACAGCCATGCGCAATGCGATTGAACGTATGCGCAAAGCGTTGCCCGGTGTACGCCTTCACGGCGCGACCCTGACCAGCAGCCTGGCGGCCAATCCTGCAGACCCGGCCTTTCAGGAGCAGGATCAGAAACGTATGGCACTTAATCGCTTCATAAAGGAAAGCGGTCTGTTCGACTCGATCATTGACTTTGATGCGGCCACGCTCGATCCCACTACGGGCGGCCTGCGTGCAGAGTTCATTCCCAGCAGCGCAGGCGGCCCTGGCGATGGGCTGCATCCCAACCGGGCAGGTTATGTGGCGATGGCAAATGCTATTGATCCAAAGATATTTGGCCTGCACGCAAACAAATGACGCTTTTTTGAACCGTGAAAGCGCAAGCCAAGACATACCCTTTGTCGTGCGCTTTCCTCTTTGAACAAATGCGGAGTAGAATCGGGAGATTCCCTCGCCATTATCCCCGGCGGGTCTGTGAGCCCAAGCCAGTCACGCGGAGATCCCGCGCTATCCGACCGGCCCAGAGCACGGCACTCGGTCCACTTCCGTTTGCTTTGCGCTCCATCCGCGCTCACGATAGCCCTGAGCCTATTCAATGCTCGCGTGCCCTAAGCCTCCACTGCTACCTTTACAGCTATACGGTGGATACGCCGCAGTGTTTGAACAGATTACCGTGATAAGCAAAGCCGCCCCGGAGAGCAGCCTCCATGCCTGATTACCGCTCGAAAACCTCCACCCACGGCCGCAATATGGCTGGTGCCCGCGCACTTTGGCGTGCCACCGGCATGAAGGACGAAGACTTCAAGAAGCCGATCATTGCGATAGCCAACTCCTTTACCCAATTCGTGCCAGGTCATGTTCACCTAAAGGACCTGGGCCAGCTGGTCGCCCGCGAGATAGAAAAAGCCGGTGGCGTTGCAAAGGAATTCAACACTATCGCTGTGGATGACGGCATCGCCATGGGTCACGATGGCATGCTCTATTCCCTGCCGTCCCGCGAGATCATCGCTGATGCCGTGGAGTACATGGTCAATGCTCACTGCGCCGACGCGCTGGTATGCATTTCCAACTGCGACAAGATCACCCCCGGCATGCTGATGGCGGCCCTGCGCCTGAACATTCCGGTCGTATTTGTCTCCGGCGGCCCCATGGAAGCTGGCAAGACCAAGCTGGCCAGCCACGGCCTGGATTTGGTCGACGCTATGGTCATCGCCGCGGATAGCACCGCCTCTGATGAAAAAGTAGCCGAGTATGAGCGCAGCGCTTGCCCAACCTGCGGCTCTTGCTCCGGCATGTTTACGGCCAACTCCATGAACTGTCTGACCGAGGCCCTGGGCCTGGCACTGCCGGGTAATGGCTCGCTGCTGGCAACCCATGCCGACCGCAAGGAGCTATTCCTGCAAGCCGGCCGTACGGCGGTCGAGCTGTGCAAGCGCTACTATCAGGAGAACGATGCCTCTGTACTGCCACGAAACATTGCGTCTTACAAGGCCTTTGAAAACGCAATGACGCTGGATATCGCGATGGGTGGCTCCACCAATACCATCCTGCACCTTCTGGCAGCGGCTCAGGAAGCCGAGGTCGACTTTGATCTGCGCGCCATTGACGCCCTGTCCCGTAAAGTACCCCAGCTGTGCAAGGTGGCGCCGAACATCCAGAAATACCATATGGAAGATGTTCACCGTGCCGGCGGGATCATGAGCATTTTAGGTGCACTGGCTCGCGGCGGTTTGCTCAATACGGATCTGCCAACCGTGCACAGCAGAACCCTGGGCGAAGCCATCGAGAAGTGGGACATCACGCTTACTCAGGACGAAGCGGTCAAGACCTTTTTCCGCGCAGGTCCGGCCGGTATCCCCACGCAGGAAGCCTTCAGTCAGGCGACTCGCTGGGACACCCTGGATGACGACCGCGCCGAAGGCTGCATCCGTAGCGTCGAGCATGCCTACTCTCAGGAAGGCGGTCTTGCCGTGCTATACGGCAATATCGCGCTGGACGGTTGCGTGGTGAAAACGGCGGGCGTGGATGAATCCATCCATGTTTTCGAAGGCTCGGCAAAGATTTTCGAAAGTCAGGATGCCGCGGTGAAGGGCATCCTGAACGACGAAGTGAAAGCCGGCGATATCGTTATCATCCGCTACGAAGGTCCCAAGGGCGGCCCGGGCATGCAGGAAATGCTCTACCCCACCAGCTACCTGAAGTCCAAGGGACTGGGCAAGCAGTGCGCCCTGCTCACCGACGGCCGTTTCTCGGGCGGCACGTCAGGACTTTCCATCGGCCATGCTTCGCCAGAAGCGGCGGCTGGTGGTGCGATCGGCTTGGTGAAAGACGGCGACAAGGTTCTGATCGATATCCCCAATCGCAGCATCAACCTACTGGTTAGCGATGAGGAGTTGTCTCACCGCCGCATCGAACAGGACAAAAAGGGTTGGAAGCCTGCCACGCCACGTGCGCGCCGCGTGAGCACAGCGCTCAAGGCGTATGCCCTCTTGGCCACCAGTGCCGACAAGGGTGCCGTCCGTAACAAGGCGATGCTGGAAGACTGATCTGGGATCGTGTTGAGCACGCCGCCTTCGGGCGGCGTTTTTGTATCTGCGCTGCAAAAAGCGCAGCCTCTCCGCTGGTCTGGTTGGGACTATCTTACTCTTGGCAAAAAGCCTGTTTCAGGCAAGATGGCGGCGCCTGCAGAACACCTCCCTTTCTGCGCAATGATAGCCCTCCGACAGCATGGTAAATCGTTACCTTCGTATCTCATGGATGATTATGAATTAAGTCATTGCCCAGAACGACTACGCTTTCTATAGAGTCCTATTCTAGACGCACCGCTGCCGTGCCGCGCCCGCAAGACATGGCAGATCAATCGATAGTTGGAAACTTCGAGTGAACGATATGCCGGACACCAATGCCGAGCCCAGGGTAAAAAAGGATGTCAACGCCGCCCCCTCGCCTTCCTCCTCCGCTGCTGAACTTGAGGCACGCCTGCAGTTCGCGCTCGATGTAGCGGATCTGGGTGAATGGGAACTGGACGTCGCTAGCGGAACGCTGACCTGCCTGCTGAGAAACGGGCCAGATTTCGGTACGTCCATACAGCCGGACACATGGGCGCTCGAGGAGTTTTTCGAGCGTATCCACACGGATGACCAAAGGCATGTACGCCGCGTCATCGAAACGGCAGCGAAACGTGCCGAGCATTGGCATTTCGACTGCAGGTTGCTGCTGTCAGACGGCCGCACCCGCTGGATCAGTGTCAAAGGCAAGGTGCTGAGCGACGCTGACAGCCTCCGGCTACGGGGCATTGCGTCAGATATCAGTGATCTGAAACGCACCGAGGCCCTGGCCAACGGTCAGCAGCAGGCACTGGCACAGGCCGTCGCGGGAGCCCCGCTCAAGCAGATTCTCGATACCCTGACCCGCTCTGCGGAAGAGCAGGCAGGTGGCAACATCTGGGCATCGGTCATGCTCATGGACACCGATGGCCTGCACCTGCGCTTTGGCTCGGCCCCCTCGCTCCCCCAATCGTTCAATCAGGCCGTAGAACGCATACCCATTGGCCCCCTCGCCGGCTCCTGTGGAGCGGCCGCGTATACCGGCACCTCGACTATCGTCAGCGATATTGAGAACGATCCGCGCTGGGTTGAAGCCAAGTCTGTGGTGCTCGGTTATGGTTTCCGCGCCTGCTGGTCTCACCCGATCCTGTCATCCTCTGGAAGAGTATTGGGCACCCTGGCCTATTATTGCAGGGACGCGCGTGAACCGAGCGATTCAGAGCAGGAGTCCATGCGCCTGCTGGTCAATACTGCGGCGCTGGTTATCGAGCGCGACCGGGAAACCACGGAGCGCAAAGCGGCAGAGTTGGCGCTTCAAGCCAGCGAACAACGCTTTCGCTCACTGGTAAATGCTACAGGAGCCATCGTGTGGACGGCTTCGCCTACCTTGGAGATTGTTTCTCCTCAGCCGGACTGGTGTGCCTTTACCGGCCAGACTCAGGAGGAGATGCAGGGGTTTGGCTGGATGAACGTGGTTCACCCGGACGATCAGGAGTCCACCGCTGCGCTGGGAGCCAAAATGCTGCAGGACCGCCAGCCGGTATATGCCCAGTACCGGCTGCGCCGGGCCGATGGTCAATATCGCCATGTCAGTGGTTATGCCGTTCCCATTCTTGATACGGAAGGTCAGCTTATCGAATGGGCAGGCAGCTATACGGATGTCACCGAGCAGAAGCTGGCCGAAAGTCGCCTGCACCAGCTGGCCAACCATGACATGCTGACAGGGCTGCCCAATCGGGCGTACCTGAACGAGCATTTGCAGGCTCTGATCAATTTCACGCCGCTTAACAGCTGCCTTGCCATCATGCTGATCGACCTAGACCGCTTCAAGCAGGTCAACGACTCGATGGGACATGATGCCGGCGACACAATGCTGCGCGAAGTGGCGCAGCGATTGAGGGCAGCGGTACCTCAGGGTGATCTGGTGGCGCGCCTGGGTGGCGATGAGTTTGTCGTGGTCGCCCACGCCCCGGAAGGTGAAATCTCCGTTCAAGCGGTGGCTGACGCCATCATCCGAGCGGTTGCGGCTCCGATCGAAATCAATGGCAGCCGTGTTTTTTCCGGTGCGTCGGTAGGGATAGGACTCTACCCTGAGCACGGCCATACCAAGGAACAACTGGTCCAGCATGCAGATATTGCGATGTATCGTGCCAAGGCGGCAGGAGGCCATTGTTGCCGCATCTTCTCAGAAGAAATGAGTGTCGAAGCCAAAAACCGCATGGTGCTGGAAACGGCGTTGTACCATGCCTTGGAGCAGAATCAGTTTTCGCTTTACTACCAGCCGCGTATTCGGCTGCCTGAGGGCACTCCCCAGGGCGTTGAGGTCTTGATCCGCTGGCATCACCCGGAGCGGGGATGGATTTCTCCTGTAGATTTCATTCCGATTGCCGAAGAGATTGGGATGATAGACGAGCTGGGACTGTGGGTTCTGCAAAAGGCCTGTCAGGACATTCACGACCTGTCCAGTCGACTTGGGCAGTCGCTGGAACTGTCCGTGAACCTTTCACCCCTCCAGCTCAAGTCACCACATTTGAAGGACAGGATAGAAGCGATTCTGCACACGGCCAAACTGAGACCCTGTCACCTGGAACTCGAGTTGACCGAGGGGGCTTTCATTGAAGACATGGACGCCTCCAATCAGGCGCTCGGAGCGCTGAAAACGTTGGGTGTCAAACTGGCGGTGGACGACCTGGGAACCCGCTACTCCGGTCTGTCTTATCTTAGGCGTTTTCCTATCGATACCGTCAAACTCGACCGCACGCTTATTACCCATCCCGCCGAAGGGTTGGACCGCTACGTGTTCATCAAGGCCATTACCGACATGGCCCATGCCTTGAACCTTGTTGTCGTGGCGGAAGGTGTGGAAGACGAAGAAACGCTCGCGCTGCTCAAGCGGGCGCGTTGCGACGAGGCGCAGGGCTATTTTCTGGCCGAGCCACTGCCTCTGGAAGGCTTGTTCGATTTTCTGTCAGCAGCGCGGCACTCCCTGGCCTAACCTTCACGGTTTTCTTCAGTAACCGTTTAGATGACCTGACCGGCAAGGTGCTAGAGTGGCATGCAGGTACGTTAGAGGGGATTGCTATGAAGTGGGCAATTCTGGCGGTTGCGGTCTCAAGCTTGGGCGGCGTCACCCATGCCCAGGCAGACACCATACTCAAATGCGTCGACAAGGCAGGCCAGATCACGTTTACACAAGGCCATTGCCCATCTGATCAATCCCTGGCCGACCGTATCGAAGTTGATAACCCTCCACCAAGAGGCAGTGGCCCGGTCACCCGTATGGCCGACCCGACGCCACCACCGGTAGTAGAAAAGCCCAACACTAAGCCTCGAGACGAGACGTCTCGGCCAAGCACTCGCACACCGTCAGACGCTGATCGTTATTACGATCTCGACGATGATGACTATGATGTCCCGCCACCGATCCGACAGGACCGCTACTATCCCTATCCAGAGCCCTATTACGATTATGGTGGACACCGTCCGCCCTGGCATCATTATCCCAGGCCAACCCCACCAACGCCCCAGCCAGCCCCCGAGCCCGCACCGCGCCCCAGCGTAACAGAGCGTGGACGCGCCGCGATCGAGCAGAAAAAGGCGCAGGTAGAAGCACAGAAAGCCGAGCGCAGGCGTCTGCTGGATCAGCGCTAGGACTCATCCCTGGCGCTATTCCAACCCGTCTAGCCTTCCCGGCAGTCTTCCCGGTTGTTGGTTTTAAACAGGCGATACAGGTAAACGAGCACAATCACTGCCAGAACTATTTTGGAGGCCGGATCCAAAAGCGTCGCGACACGCTCGTATTCGGCATTCAGCAGGTAACCCGCCAGTGTCAGCACCGTTGTCCAGATCAGAGAACCCGCCAGGGTATATCCGGCGAAGCGACGAAACGGCATATGGGCAATACCGGCCGGTACAGAAATCAGGGTACGGATTGCCGGTACCAGGCGGCCAAAGAAGACAGCCTTACTGCCATGCGACCTGAACCAGAGAGAGGCCTCACTGACGTCCTTGGCCGAAAGAGTCAGCCAGCGCCCGTAACGCTGCGCCAGCTTGCGCATGCGCGCCTCTCCCCATACCGCACCAGCGTAATACCACGGTAGCGCGCCCAGAAAGGACCCCAGCGTTCCCGCCAGCACCACGCCGATGAAATTCAGCTCCCCTCTCGCCGCTAGAAACCCTGCCAGCGGCATAATGACCTCCGATGGAATAGGCGGAAACACGTTTTCCAGAAACATGAGCAAAAGAATGCCCAGGTAACCCCCCTGTTGAATCAACCCTGTGATCGCGTCAAACACGCAAAAGCCCTCGGTAAAAGAAGAAGGTATGGGCAACCTGGCTGCTGGATCTGCATGGCATGACTGCTGAAGTGCTTGCCATGAAGCCCGGCGGGATTGGAGTAGTGAATGCCAAGCGCCTGTCATCAGAACAAGGCCTAAGACCCTGGATACTGGTAAAGTTAGGCCGTGGGACTTTCGTCTTTATTACTGAACGTTAACGCCATGCCCAAGGCGCATGGCAGCAGCCTGTCCTATCGCCTGTCTCTTTTATGAGATGAAGACTGTGCGGCGCATCACCGGAACAGTACACTTGCCGCCTTTTGCGGAACCGCTACATGAGCCAGCCGGACGCCTCTCCCTCCCGCCATGAACTGGTCTACGGTCTCGACGATCGGCCTCGCCTGCCTATCGCCCTGCTCGCTGCGTTGCAGCATCTGCTGGCGATCATCGTGCCTATCGTCACTCCAGGCCTTCTAATTTGCCAGGCACTGGGTGTCTCACCACGGGATACCAACCTGATCGTGTCCATGTCCCTGGTGATTTCAGGCATTGCCACGTTCATCCAGTGTCGCCGTTTCGGCCCGTTCGGGGCAGGGCTACTAATCGTTCAGGGTACCAGCTTCAACTTTGTCGGCCCCTTGATCGCTGGCGGCGCGCTGATGGTCAAGCAGGGCACGCCGGTTGAAGCCGTAATGGCTGCCATTTTTGGCGTGGTCATGGCGGGCTCTTTCGTCGAAATGGGTATTTCCCGAATACTGCCTTTCGTTAAGCGCCTGATTACTCCGCTGGTAACCGGCATCGTGGTGCTGATGATCGGTCTTACCTTGATCAAGGTCGGACTCATCAGTATGGGCGGCGGCTTCTCAGCCATGAGCCAGGGCACCTTTGCCAACGGCGAGAATCTGCTGCTGTCCGGTGTGGTGCTGGCAATCATCGTCGTGCTCAACCGCGTTCGCGTGGTATGGGTGCGTAGCGCGGCCATCGTCATTGCGCTCCTGGTCGGCTACGGCCTGGCGGCCTATCTGGGACGTCTGGACTTTACCGGCATGCATGAAGCGCCTCTGTTCCAGGTGCCGGTTCCCCTGCATTTTGGGCTGGGTTTTTCCTGGGCACTGTTCGTTCCCATGCTGGTGATCTATCTCGTCACCTCCCTGGAAGCCATCGGTGACGTGACCGCAACCAGTAAAGTGTCCCGCCAGCCGGTAGAGGGTCCGGTCTGGATGGCCCGGATCA
The DNA here is from genome assembly GCF_002364655.1 of Pseudomonas sp. UBA3149. Taxonomy (NCBI): domain Bacteria; kingdom Pseudomonadati; phylum Pseudomonadota; class Gammaproteobacteria; order Pseudomonadales; family Pseudomonadaceae; genus Pseudomonas; species Pseudomonas sp. UBA3149. The sequence goes on along the minus strand of NZ_DEYV01000012.1, from coordinate 391,203 downwards.
AGGGCGGTGTACTGGTCAATGGAGCCAACTCCTTGTTGGCCGGACTGTTCAACAGCTTTCCCAGCTCAATCTTTGCGCAAAACAACGGCGTGATCCAACTGACGGGTATCGCCAGCCGCCACGTCGGGCTGTGGATTGCCGTCTTTCTCGTTCTGCTCGGCCTGTTTCCAGCCGTTGCTGGCATTATTCAGGCCGTACCAGAGCCAGTATTGGGTGGCGCCGCACTGGTGATGTTTGGCGCCGTTGCAGCTTCGGGGATCAACATTCTGGCCGGCATTCAGTTGGACCGCCGTGCCCTGTTGATTATTGCCGTTTCCCTGGCACTGGGTCTGGGTGTGTCCCAGGTCCCTGAGTTTCTCGCCCACATGCCAGCAGCGCTACGTGATGTGCTGAATTCAGGTGTGGCCACAGGAGGGCTTTGCGCTCTGATCATGAACTGGTTCCTGCCAGACAGCACCACAGACATAGCGCAGGAATAAAGGGCGCTTGTGATCGACGCCTGCACTAGGCGTCGATCACACTCATTCAACCCTTACACACTTTATCGGTCAGAGGTTATACAGACCCAGCCTGTATACGGGAGAACCATGCCTGCCTCCAACCATCCGATTTTTCGCATTGGCGTTATCGCCGATACGCACAATCTTCTGCGTCCCGGCGCATTGAGCGCACTTGAAGGGAGCGACCATATCATCCATGCCGGTGATATCGGCAAGCCCGAAATCCTTGAGCGACTTCGGGAAATAGCTCCCCTTACCGTCGTCCGCGGCAATAACGACACGGACGACTGGGCCCAGACCCTACCTGAAACAGCTACGCTTCGTTTTGGCGAGGTCGATCTCTACGTGACCCACATCCTCCAGGATCTGGTGATTGATCCGGCGGCCGAAGGTATTCGCGTTGTAATCTGCGGGCATTCACATAAGCCAAAACGGGAGGAGCGCGAGGGCGTGCTCTACTTCAACCCAGGCAGCCCTGGCCCTCGCCGCTTCAAGCTGCCTGTCTCTCTGGGACGCCTGACCATACAGGGTACTGAGGTCAACGCCGAACTCATTACCCTGGAAGTCTAGTCAGGGCCTTCACAGCGAAGGCCTGGCCAGCGGCGCCGGGCTGCGATGACGCTGCCCGGCGCAGGCAAAGTAGATCACCCCACCAAGTGCCGAACCGGTAAACCAGCCGTAATCGTAAAACCAGGTCATGACACCCGTTGTCAACGCCATGAGCGTCAGCACGACAGGAATGCCGAACGCGACGAAGCCTGCCACGTTGTAGGCTGGGTAATAGTCGTCACGGTATAACCCGGCCAGATCAAGCTGCTGCTTTTTCACGATGAAGTAGTCCACCACCATGATGCCGGCGATGGGTCCCAGAAGACTGGAGTACCCCAGCAGCCAGTTCGAATACACGCTCTCCAAGCTGACATCCGAGACAATCCAGCCTAGTTTCTTGAGCAGTTCATGGGCCATCAGCGCCAGGCCCACCAACCCAGTTATCAATACGGCTCGGGTCCGATTGATGAGCCGGGGCGCAAGATTCTGGAAATCATTCGTGGGCGAAACGATATTGGCAGCTGTATTGGTCGACAGCGTCGCAACTACGATCAAGGCCATGGCCAAGGCGACCCAAACAGGGCTCTGGATATGACCGATAAGCGAAACCGGATCAGACACCGTCTCGCCCACCAGGGCCGCCGAAGCGGCCGTCATTACCACGCCCAGGGAGGCAAACAGGAACATGGTGACCGGCAGGCCAATTACCTGCCCTATGATCTGATCCTTCTGGCTTCTGGCATAGCGACTGAAGTCTGGAATGTTTAACGAGAGAGTCGCCCAGAAACCCACCATGGCAGTCAGGCCTGCCAGAAAATATTTGGTCACCCCCTCGCCTTCCGGTCGTTTGGCTGGCTGGGACAGGAGCTCCGTCATCGACACATGGGGCATCGCCCACATCAGAAGACCGACCCCGACAAGTAACAGGAGCGGCGCAGACAAGGTCTCCAGCCACTTGATCGACTCGGCGCCTCGAATGACCACCCATAGATTGGCCGTCCAGAACACCATGAAGCCAATGACCTCACCCGTACTGCCCAAGGCCTTCCAGCCCTCGAAAAGTGACCCGAGAAACAGGTGAATCGCCAAACCGCCAAACATCGTCTGGATGCCAAACCAACCGCAGGCCACGACTGCTCGAATCAGGCAGGGCACGTTCGAGCCCAGAATACCAAAGGAGCTGCGCAGGAGGACCGGAAAAGGAATCCCGTACTTGGTGCCTGGAAATGCATTCAATGTCAGGGGAATCAGCACGATCAGGTTGGCCAGCAGAATGGTAGCCAGCGCCTCGCCCACCGATAATCCAAAGTAAGCCGTCAGTACGCCACCCAAGGTGTACGTGGGTACGCAGATGGCCATGCCCACCCACAGCGCTGCGATATGCCACTTATTCCAGGAACGCTCCGCTACCTGAGTAGGCGCCATGTCGTGGTTATAACGTGGGCTGTCCAGAACATCCGGGCCGGCATGAAGCTCATGAAGACCATCGCGCACAATCACTTCGGATCTGTTGTATGGCATGGCATGCTCTCCCTGTTTTCTCTCATAGGGGTGAGTAGGTCCTGCTAGCAGGCTGATCGCCCTTTCTCTCAATAAGCGTGCCGGAACCGTGATCGAAAACAGTCAGGGGAGCGGGCCTTGCGCTAAGTCCTTGATATCGCACCTGGAATATTGCTTTGCCTTGCAAGGCAATGGCAGCTGATCACCGAAGCGAAGCGTCCTAACAACGTTGTCAGGAATCAAACTGGTGCAGAAAAAAGCAGGGTGATCGCTTGCACGCGTTGCAAAAGCAACCAACTCATTGATTAAGTTAAGAAAAGCCAAGCCATAGCCTGTGCAACAATTTGGTGAGCGGCAATCACCAAGGCAGCGCCGGATACCCTTTATTCCTGACAGCTACGTTAGGAATGTTCAAGGCTCCAGACCAATTCCGCGCAGGACAACCGCCGTCACCGTCTGTACAGCCTGCTCGAACTGGCGGTCGCTTAAGGGCGTATGACCGTTGATTAGGTCGATCTGATAATTGAAATCTGCATAGTGCTGAGTCGAGGCCCAGATCATGTAGAGCAGATAAGCCGGCTCTACCGGCAGGATACGTTTGTCATCCACCCACTGCTTGATCTTGGCCTGCTTGAGTCTGGCCCACTCCATCAGGTGTTCATCCAGAGCGGCCCCCAGCAGCGGTGCACCATGCATGATTTCGTTGGCCCAGATCTTTGAGCCATAGGGACGCGTACGGGAGTGGTTCATCTTGGCGCGGATATAGCTCGCCAGCACTACCCGGGGGTCATCGAACTGCTCGAAACAGATGGCATCCTGTTTCCAGAGTTCCAGTAATCCGAGCACCACCTCACGGTACAGGTCATCCTTGGTCGAGAAGTAATAATGCAGGTTCGACCGCGGCAGCTCTGCTTCCTGGGCAATATCGCCCATGGAAGCAGCACCAAACCCTTTCTCGGCAAACACCTTTTCGGCAGCCAGCAATATCTTCTGCGTATTCCTGCGGCGGATCTCGATCTTGTGATTAGCCATGGCATTTCCGATACGAGCAGTAAACGCCAAGGCTACTCCAAGGTCTGTCGCGAACCTAGAGCGACTCAGGCGCCCTTTTCTTCATCCTTGAACTGATCTTCGATGTACGTGATCTTCGTCTTGCCATGGGGAGTCGGATTACCCTCCTCGTCCAGGTTGACGAAGACGATCTTGTCGATGGTCAGAATGCTCTTGCGGGTAATCTTGTTGCGGACCTCACAGCGCAGGGTAATGGAGCTGCGGCCAAATTCAGTAGCCGTGATCCCTAGCTCGATGATGTCACCGATACGCGATGCGCTGACAAAATTGATCTCGGAAATATATTTGGTGACGACCCGCTGGTTGCCCAACTGAACGATGGCATAAATCGCAGCCTCTTCGTCTATCCACTTCAGCAGGCTGCCGCCAAATAGGGTGTTGTTGGCGTTCAGATCCTCGGGCTTTACCCACTTGCGTGTATGGAAATTCATGTCGTCTCCTTGAGTAATAGCGGTCCACAAGCTTAACCCCTTCCGCCGGTTAGAGAAGCCATCGAAGCGGTCGTTCCTCTCTATGCAGTCAATTACTGATCATCATGAATCCGGTACACCTACAAAGCCTGGGGATTGCCCGCTATACTTCGAGCCCATGGCGATTTTCAAATCGCCACCCGCCATCCTACCGAGGGGCGCTGCAGCAGGGTTTCCCTGTCAGGCTCGGGGGAGCGTAGCCGCAGGCCTGGCCTGCACACGCATCAACGGCGCCCATTCGCATTTACAGCTGTCCTGCAGCGGCACGTTATCGCCGGGGCAGCCAACAACTTCGAACGAATGGAGAGCTTAATGAGCGCTGTTATCACGCCTGCCGGTTTCAACGACTACAAGGTTGCCGACATTTCCCTGGCTGACTGGGGCCGCCGCGAAATCATCATCGCCGAGTCCGAAATGCCTGCCCTGATGGCCCTGCGTCGCAAGTACGCCGGTGAGCAACCGCTCAAGGGTGCCAAGATTCTGGGCTGCATCCACATGACCATCCAGACTGCCGTGCTGATCGAAACACTGGTCGCGCTGGGCGCTGAAGTGCGTTGGTCCTCCTGCAACATCTTCTCTACCCAGGATCAGGCCGCTGCCGCCATTGCCGCTGCCGGTATTCCGGTCTTTGCCTGGAAAGGTGAAACCGAAGAAGAATACGAGTGGTGCATCGAGCAGACCATCCTGAAAGATGGCCAGCCCTGGGATGCCAACATGGTCCTGGACGATGGTGGCGACCTGACCCAGATCCTACATGACAAGTATCCGCAGGCCCTGGAAAAGATTCACGGCGTTACTGAAGAAACCACCACTGGTGTACATCGCCTGCAGGACATGCTGAAGAAAGGCACCTTGAAGATCCCGGCGATCAACGTCAATGACTCCGTTACCAAGAGCAAGAACGACAACAAGTACGGCTGCCGTCACAGCCTGAACGACGCCATCAAGCGCGCCACCGACCACCTGCTCTCCGGCAAGCAGGCGCTGGTTGTCGGCTATGGCGACGTAGGCAAGGGCTCTGCTGCCTCCCTACGCCAGGAAGGCATGATCGTGAAGGTGTCTGAGGTCGACCCGATCTGTGCCATGCAGGCCTGCATGGACGGCTATGAAGTCGTTTCGCCCTACAAGAATGGTCAGAACGATGGCACCGAAGCCTGCGTTGATACCGACCTGCTGGGCAAGATCGACCTGATCGTCACCACAACCGGCAATGCCAATGTCTGCGACGCCAACATGCTGAAAAAGCTGAAGAAGCGCGCCGTGGTGTGCAACATCGGCCATTTCGACAATGAAATCGATACAGCCTTCATGCGCAAGAATTGGGGCTGGGAAGAAGTGAAGCCGCAGGTTCACAAGATTCACCGCACCGGTAAGGACATCGATCCAGCCAATGATGATTATCTGATCCTGCTGGCTGAAGGTCGCCTGGTCAACCTGGGCAACGCAACCGGCCACCCAAGCCGCATCATGGACGGCTCCTTTGCCAACCAGGTTCTGGCGCAGATGCACTTGTTCAACGAGAAGTTTGCCGACCTTCCTGTAGTCGAAAAGACCAAGAACGTCACGGTTATGGTTCTGCCCAAGAAGCTGGACGAAGAAGTGGCGCTGGAAATGGTCAAGGGCTTCGGCGGTGTCGTGACACGTCTGACCAAAGAACAGGCGGACTACATTGGCGTTGAGCAGGATGGCCCGTTCAAGCCGGAAACCTATCGCTACTAAGCGGTAGGCATCAATCGACACGGAGAAGGTCTTCCCCTTCTCCTCGGCAGTTCAGGACAACACCGCCCAAGCGGCGGTGTTTCTTGAGGAAGCGCCAATGCGCTCCAGGGATTACCCATGACTCGTACCACACCCAACGTCAGTTTCGAGTTCTTCCCGACGAAGACCGAAGCCGGCCACGAAAAATTGCTCAATACTGCTCGCCAGCTGGCCGGCTACTCCCCAGAATTTTTCTCCTGCACTTATGGTGCTGGCGGCTCGACCCGGGACCGTACCCTCAATACCGTTCTTCAGCTCGACAGCGAGATTCGGATTCCTACAGCGCCCCATCTCTCCTGCGTAGGCGACTCCAAGGCCGAATTACGGGACCTGCTGATTCGCTACCGTGAAGCGGGCATCACGCGTATTGTGGCACTACGCGGTGATCTTCCTTCCGGCATGGGGATTTCCGGCGGCGAACTGCGTTACGCCAACGAGTTGGTTAGCTTTATCCGCGAAGAAACCGGCGATCATTTCCACATTGAAGTTGCCGCTTATCCGGAAGTTCATCCCCAGGCACGCAACTTCGAAGCCGATCTCGCCAATTTTGTTCGCAAAATCAAGGCTGGAGCCAACGGCGCGATCACACAATACTTTTTTAATGCCGACAGCTACTTTCATTTTGTCGACAGAGCGTGCAAGCTAGGCGCAGACGTACCCATCATTCCTGGCATCATGCCGATTACCAACTACAGCAGCCTGGCTCGCTTTTCCGAAGCCTGTGGCGCCGAAATCCCACGCTGGATTCGCAAGCAGTTGGAAGCGTATGCTGACGATGTCAAAAGCATTCAGGCGTTTGGCCAGGAAATCGTGACAGACATGTGTGAACGCTTGCTGGCCGGCGGAGCGCCTGCCCTGCACTTCTACACATTGAATCAGGCTGAACCCAGCCTGGCCATTTGGAATAACCTTGGCTTTAAAAGCTGAACATCATCGCCTGGAGCCATTTTCCAGCCTTCCACCCAGCGCAGGGCGGTAGCGTGTGGAGAAGACGAACACATTATTGTCGTCAGTTTCAGGCGAAACCGCGCCCCAACGTCGGCGGGACGCCGACTTAGTAGACAGGAACCCCGCATGTCCTTCACTTCCCTCGGTCTCTCCGAGGCCCTATCCCGCGCAGTAAACGACGCGGGTTATGTCAACCCGACTCCCGTTCAACAACGGGCCATTCCCGCTGTACTGCAAGGCCGTGACCTGATGGTTGCCGCCCAGACCGGTACTGGCAAGACGGGTGGATTCGCCCTCCCCGTTCTCGAACGGCTCTTTCCGAACGGACAACCTGACGGCAAAAAAGCCGGTCCGCGCCAAGCCCGTGTGTTGGTATTGACGCCTACCCGGGAGCTGGCCGCCCAAGTGCATGATAGTTTCAAGATCTATGCACGCGACCTTCCCATGCGTAGCACCTGCATCTTTGGTGGTGTTGGCATGAAGCCCCAGGTCACTGCGCTCTCCAAGGGCCTTGACGTCCTGGTAGCGTGCCCTGGTCGTCTTCTGGACCTTGCCGGTCAGAATAACGTCGATCTGTCAGCCATCGAGATTCTCGTGCTGGACGAAGCTGACCGCATGCTCGACATGGGCTTCATTCACGACGTGAAGAAGGTTCTCGCCCTGCTTCCCAAAGAACGGCAGAACCTGCTGTTTTCGGCAACGTTCTCCAAAGACATTACCGATTTGGCCGACAAGCTCCTGCGTAATCCCGAGCGCATCCAGGTCACGCCGCCAAACACCACGGTCGAACGTATCGAGCAGCGTGTCTTCCGTATTGCCGCTGCCCAGAAACGCGCCTTGCTGGCTCATCTGATTACTCTTGGCGCCTGGGAACAAGTGCTGGTCTTCACACGGACCAAGCACGGTGCCAACCGCCTGGCCGAATACCTGAACAAGAACGGCCTTCCGGCTGCGCCTATCCATGGAAACAAGAGCCAGAACGCACGTACCAAAGCGCTGGCCGATTTCAAGGACAATTCTATTCGCGTGCTCGTAGCAACCGATATTGCCGCTCGCGGTCTGGACATCGACCAGCTTCCCCATGTCGTCAACTTCGAGTTGCCGAACGTGGAGGAAGATTACGTACACCGCATCGGCCGTACAGGTCGTGCCGGTCGTAGCGGCGAAGCCATATCCCTTGTGTCTCCCGACGAGGAGAAACTGCTGCGCGCCATCGAGCGCCTGACCAAGCAGAACATTCCTGACGGCGACATGCAGGGCTTTGATCCTGCCAGCGCACCGGTTGAGAAAGTGGAAGCGCGTGAGCCACGCGAGCCCCGTCGCCAGGCACGACAGCCACGTGCACCCCGCAAAGAGCAGCCTGCAAGAGCAGCGGAAGGTGAAGTTTTTGCTGAACACGCAGCACCACAGCACGAGGAGCGGCAGGCACGCCAGCCACGTCGTGGCCGCCAGCAGAACCAGAGTCAGGGTCAGGACCAGGCACGCGCCGGTAGAAACAAGCCACGCCAGGAGCGCAGCGGCGAGCGCCAGCCCCAGCAGACAACTCAGAGCCCCCAGAACCGCGATCCGGAAGAGTTTCTGGATGACGATTTCGATAACTTTGGTAACCGGGTCGATTATGTCAGCCCTTATCAAGGCAAGAATCGCCGTAATGGTGGTCCGCGTCGTCCAGGTCAAGGGCAACCGCCGCGTACCCATAGCCAAAGCGCAGCGACTTCAGGCGCTACGGCCCAAGCACGCCCGCCCCGTCCTAGACAAGGTGCGGCCAATGCCAGCAACGCGCCTGCAACCGATAGTCGTGGCCCAGCTCAGAACAAGCGTCGCAACAAGCCGGCCGGACAACGTCCCCGTCAGGAGAATCGTCCTTACCAGCCACGCGAACCCCGTGAGCCGCGTCCCGCTATGACAGAGGAGCGTGCACCCAGCAAGCCGCAACCTCGCATTCTGCACAAGCCTTCTCGTGCAGACCGCATGCTGACGCCTGAGCAGCTGGATTCGCTCCAGGTTCGTCCAAAGGCTGAAAAGCCTGCCTTGCTGACACGTAATCGCTCGGCTGACGCTGACGCTTGATGCGTTTTCCCTCCAGCGCAGGCTGGAGGGAAAAATAGGCATAAAAAAAGCCGACTCAATCGAGTCGGCTTTTTCATGTCTGCCTTACTAGCGCTTTGATGTGATTGCGGGCGTCGCACTGACATTGTTATCCGTCGTACGCTCCAACCAGCCACCGCCTAACGCCTTGTACAGCGTCACACTGCTGCTGAGCTGATTAAGGCGGTCTGCGAGCAGCTGCTCCTGAGCCGAATATAAGGATCGCTGCGCATCAAGCACAGTCAGGTAGTTATCGATGCCCTGACGGTAACGCTTCTCAGCCAGATCGTAATACTCCTGACTTGCCGTCACCAGATCACGCTGGGCCTGAAGCTGATCATCATAAGTTCCCTGTGCAGCTAGAGAATCAGACACTTCCCGGAAGGCTGTCTGGATGGCTTTCTCATACGCAGCGATATTGATGTCCTTCTGGATCTTGGCCGCATCAAGGCTTGCCTTCAGACTACCGGCGGTAAAGATCGGGATATTGATGCTGGGCGCGAACGTCCAGTATCCCGAATGGGCATCAAACAAGCCAGAAAGCTCCCGGCTACCCGTTCCACCCTGGGCGGTCAGGCTGATGCTTGGGAAGAACGCTGCCCTGGCGGCTCCGATATTGGCATTGGCTGCCTTGAGGTTAAGCTCGGCCTGCAAAACATCCGGACGGCGCTGCAACAGCTGCGACGGCAAGCCAGCTGGCAGCTTGGCCAGCAGGTCATTGTCATCCAGGCTCTTGCCGGCCGGTAGATCGGTCGGCAAGGGCGCGCCCAACAGCAACCCCAGCGCATTGCGATCCTGCGCCTCCTGACGAGTGTACTGCGCAAGACTCGCCCGAGCGCCTTCCAGCGCCGTACGGGACTGACGTAGATCCAGACCGCTACCCACCCCATTATCCAGCAGACGCTTGGTCAGATCGAATGAGCGCTGATAAGCGTCCAGTGTATCGCGGGTAAGCTGGAGCAATTTCTGATCGGTTTTCCAAGTGAAGTAGGCGTTGGCCACTTCGGAAATCAGGCTGATCTGCGTACTGCGACGCGCCTCAACGGTTGCAAAATAACTTTGCAAGGCCTGCTCGTTCAGACTGCGCAGCCGACCGAACAGGTCCAGCTCATAGGCCGACATGCCAAGCGTTACCGTGTATTGGCTGTTGATCGAGCCGCTACGAGAGCTTCCTGCGCCAGCCTGACCAGTGCTTTGCAGCAACTCCTGGATCGCCGCTGCCGAGCTCATGTCTGCTGGCGTACGTGTCCGCGAACCATTGGCATTGACGCCAATGGTCGGGAACAGCTCTGCACGCTGGATGCGATACTGCGCCTGATACAGGCGAACATTCAGAGCCGCCTGCCGCAGATCACGGTTGTTATCCAGAGCGACTTGAATCAGACGCTGCAATTGCGGATCGCTGTAAAACTCACGCCAGCCAATGTCGGCCGTGTATTCCGAACCACTGCTGGTTGGATTGCCTTTGTACGCCTCGCCTTGCGGCCAAGCGTTTTCCACAGGCGATGCAGGCCGCTCGTAGTCGGGAATCAGGGTGCAGCCCGAAAGCAGCACTGCACCTATTGCGATGGATAAAAGAGACTTCTTCATACTCAATGTCTTCCCTCGGCGCCTGATTCCTGATCACGTGAAGCCTTGTCCTTGAACAGACTGCTGACCACGACGTAGAACATGGGAATCCAGAAGATCGCCAAAACGGTTGCGGTTACCATCCCGCCAATCACACCCGTACCAACCGCATGCTGACTACCGGAGCTGGCACCATTGGAGATGGCCAGCGGAACCACGCCCAAGATAAAGGCCATGGACGTCATGATAATCGGGCGTAGACGCATCCGTGCGGCTTCTACGGCGGCATCGACGATGTTCTTGCCGCCCTCGTGCAATTCTTTAGCAAACTCCACGATCAGAATCGCGTTCTTGGCTGACAAACCAATGGTGGTTAGCAGGCCCACCTGGAAGAACACGTCGTTTGCCAAACCTCGGAAGTAGGTAGCCAGAAGCGCACCGATCACGCCCAGCGGCACTACCAGAATAACCGCAATCGGGATCGACCAGCTCTCATACAGTGCTGCCAGACAGAGGAAGACCACTACCAGGGACAAGGCATACAAGGCAGGTGCCTGCGAACCTGAAAGTCGCTCTTCGTACGACATGCCGGTCCAGGCAATACCAACGCCCTGCGGTAGCTCCTTGGCCATGTTCTCGATTTCGGTCATGGCATCGCCCGTACTGTAACCAGGCGCAGGAGAGCCCTGGATCTCGACAGACGAGATACCGTTATAACGCTCAAGCTTGGGTGAACCGTAGACCCACTCGCCATGGGCAAAGGCCGATACCGGCACCATCTCGCCATTGCTGTTACGTACGTACCACTTGCTCAGATCTTCCGGGTTCATCCGTGAATCGGCTTCGCCCTGTACATACACACGCTTTACGCGGCCTCTGTCGATGAAGTCATTGACGTAACTGGAGGCCCAGGCAATTGACAAGGTCTGGTTGATATCGGTCTGGGACAGACCTAGCGCACGGGCCTTTTCATCGTCGATGATCAGCTTGTACTGCGCTTCGTCATTCAAACCATTGGGGCGAGTCTGAGTCAGCTTCGGATTCTGTGCCGCCATGCCCAGCAATTGATTCCGCGCCTCCATCAACTTCTCATGGCCAAGGCCGGAGTTGTCCTGAAGATAGAAGTCGAAACCGGTAGCGTTACCCAGCTCAAGTACCGCTGGCGGAACGATGGCAAAGATCATGGCATCCTTGATCTGCGACAGATAACCCATGGCGCGTCCGGCTACAGCACTGGCGCGGTCCTTGGCATCCGGACGATCTTCCCAAGGCTTGAGCTGAACGAATGCAAGGCCGGAGCTCTGACCACGGCCGGCAAAGCTGAAGCCGTTGACCGTAAACATGGAGCTGACTGCCGACGGCTCGTTCTTCATCATCATTTCGCGCATCTGATCCAGCGCAACCTGGGTACGTGCCGCAGACGATCCGGTTGGTGTGGTTACCTGCACGAAAATTACGCCCTGGTCTTCCTCAGGCAGGAAGGATGATGCAATGCGGGTAAACATGAACGCCATGCCAGCCAGAATGACGACATATACCAGCAGGAACGGTACCTTGTGACGGATAACAGTAGCGACGCTGCGCTCATAACGGTTGACGCCACTGTCGAACTTGCGGTTGAACCAGCCAAAGAAGCCGCGCTTCTCGTGATGGTTCTTGTCGACCGGCTTGAGGATCGTGGCACACAGCGCTGGCGTCAGGATCAAAGCAACCAGCACCGATAGGGCCATAGCGGAAACAATGGTAATCGAGAACTGCCGGTAGATCACCCCGGTCGAGCCGCCAAAGAAGGCCATCGGCACGAATACCGCTGACAGCACCAGAGCGATACCCACCAGCGCGCCCTGGATCTGGTCCATGGACTTGCGGGTCGCTTCCTTGGGACTTAGCCCCTCTTCCGCCATGACCCGTTCGACGTTTTCCACCACAACGATGGCATCGTCCACGAGCAGACCAATCGCCAGCACCATCCCGAACATGGTCAGGATATTGATGGTAAAGCCTGACGCGAACAGGATACCGAACGTACCCAGTAAGACGACCGGAACTGCAATAGTCGGGATCAAAGTGGCTCGGAAGTTCTGCAGGAACAGATACATCACGAGGAATACCAGCAGAATCGCCTCGCCCAGTGTCTTGACCACCTCATGAATGGAGGCAGTTACTACAGGTGTAGTGTCGTACGGGTACACCACTTCCATGCCTTCAGGCATGAACGGCTTGAGTCGTTCAATGGTCGCACGAACGGCCTTGGACGTATCCAAAAGGTTAGCCCCAGTTGCCAGACGCAGCGCCATACCCGACGCAGGCTTGCCGTTGAACTGGGCGTCGATCGAATAATTTTCACCGCCCAGCTCGATACGTGCGACGTCACGCAGCCGCACCTGGGAACCATCGGGATTGACCTTCAGGAAAATGTTACCGAACTGCTCTGGGGTTTCCAGACGGGTACGGCCAATGATCGTAGCGGTGAGCTGCTGGTTTTCAACGGCAGGCAAACCGCCCAGCGAGCCCGAAGCCAACTGGACGTTCTGGCTCTGAATGGCATTGGAAACATCTCCGGGAATTAACTGATATTTATTCAGTTTGGCCGGATCCAGCCAAATACGCATGGCGTACTGCGAGCCGAAGACCTGGAAATCACCTACACCCGGGGTCCGCGCGATGGGGTCACGCATGTTGGATACGATGTAGTTGGACAGATCCTCACGAGTCAGGGAGTCGTTGTTTGACACCAGACCCACCACCAGCATGAAGTTACGCTGATACTTGGCCACCCGAAGGCCCTGCTGCTGCACCTCCTGAGGCAGAAGCGGTGTCGCCAGCTGCAGCTTGTTCTGTACCTGAACCTGCGCAATGTCCGGGTCCGTGCCTTGGTTAAAGGTCACGATAATGGTCATGCTGCCATCGGAGTTGGACTCCGAGGAGAGATAACGCAGGTTGTCGATCCCGTTCATCTGCTGCTCGATGACCTGGACGACTGTATCCTGAACGGTCTGTGCCGACGCGCCGGGATAGCTCACCTGGATCGAAACAGCCGGTGCCGCGATGTTTGGGTACTGGTTGATCGGTAGGTTAAGAATGGCGAGACCGCCCGCCAGCATGATCACCAGGGCAAGTACCCAGGCGAAAATGGGGCGGTCAATAAAGAATCTTGACATCGACAGCGGCTCCCTTATTGCTGCTTGTCGGCACTACCCTGCTGAGCAGGTTGTGCCGAATCGCCAGGCCCAGCCACATTGGTGGCCGGCTTGGTCGTAACCGAAGCACCCGGGCGAATACGCTGCAGGTTTTCCGTAATCAATTGGTCGCCCGCCTTCAGGCCATCGGAGATCAGCCAGTTGGTGCCGATCGTACGCTCGGTCTTCACGGTACGCTGCTCGACCTTGTTGTCCGGCGTAACAACCATCGCTACGGCGTTACCTCTCAGGTCGCGCGAGATGCCCTGCTGTGGCGCCAGGATAGCCGTCTGACGGACTCCTTCCTGCAGTTGCGCACGCACGAACATGCCTGGCAGCAACAAACGGTCAGGGTTGGGAAACTCTGCACGAATGGTAACCGAGCCGGTTCCCTGATCCACTGACACCTCAGAGAACTGCAGCTTGCCCAGATGCTTGTATTCGGAACCGTCTTCCAGCATCAGCTTCACCTGGGCGGCATCCTCACCCGCCCGCTTGATCAGACCGCTGTCCAGCTCACGTCGCAGACGCAGCATCTCGGTACTGGACTGCGTCACGTCCACATAAATGGGATCAAGCTGGTTGATGATGGCCAAGGCAGTCGCCTGATCAGCAGTAACCAGAGCACCTTCTGTCACCAGTGAACGACTGATCTGTCCCGAAATCGGCGCCGTCACCTTGGTATAGGCTAAATTAATCTCTGCAGTACGCAGATCAGCCTTGGCAGTCTCTACCTGGGCTTCGTTCTGCTTGAGAGTCGCCTGGGCGTCATCCGCTTCCTGGCGGCTAATCGCTTCGTCTTTTACCAAGGCAGCATAGCGCTGGGCCTTGAGCCGGTTGGACGCCATAGTCGCCTGCGCCTGTGCCAAAGTGGCCTTGGCTGCATTCAGGTTGGCCTGATAGGTGCGAGGATCGATCTGATAGAGCTGCTGGCCAGCCTTGACCTCAGAACCTTCCTTGAAGTAACGCTTCTGGAGAATACCACCGACCTGAGGTCTGACTTCCGCTACACGGAATGCCGAGGTCCGGCCAGGTAATTCAGTCGTCAGGGTAACCGGCTGTTCCTTGAGCGTAACCACACCCACTTCAACCGCTTGTGGCTGCTGTTGCTGAGCCTGCTGATCCTGATCCTGCTTACCGCATCCATTGAGCGTCAGCGTCGCCAGCAATAAAACCGGGACAAAATAAGCATGCGCCGACTTGATGTGCATATCGGAGTCCTTGAACAAAACCTTTGAATAGGGTGCTAGGCAACGCGACGCTATGCGGCCGCATCATTCTTGGCAGATTCTTGTGATCGCCCAATATACTTACGTACATGGTTGTTTGTAAACAGGAACAAGTCGCCTGCGGGGACTTATCCAAGCGATTGAAAAAACCATTTGGCATCTTGCTCCTGAGCTTTCAACAGACCCGCATTCGATGTGATGCGTTTCATGGTTAACAGGCTAGAGCACTGCTGAACTTGGTTATTTAGCCTAGACAGTGTGCAGAAGTTATGAAGATTTAAAGGCTATTATCACGTTTGTCAGACTAGGCCCATAAAAAAAGCGCAGCCCTTGCGGAACTGCGCTTTGTGTATCGAAATATTTAGTTACTGGCGTACACCTTCCAGTGACAGAGTCAACTCAACCTCTTGCGAAGCCGGACCCAGGTCACGTTGGATGTTGAAATCCTTGAGCTTGAGCTTGGTCGAGCCTTCAAATCCGGCGCGGTAGCCACCCCACGGGTCATTGCCCTGCCCCATCAGCTTGGCCTTGATCACGACAGGCTTGGTCACGCCGTTGAGCGTCAGATTGCCTTCGATGTCAGCTGCATTATCACCTGTCGGCGTCACCTTGGTGGACTCGAAGGTTGCCGTCGGATGCGCTGATACGTTCAGGAAGTCGGCGCTGCGTAAATGCTTGTCACGTTCGGCATGGTTGGTGTCAACGCTATCGGTCTTGATCGTAACCTTCACCTTGTCTGCAGACGGATTTTTTTCGTCGTAGGTGAAATTGCCGTCAAAATCCTTGAATGTCCCATAGAGCCAGCTGTAGCCCAGGTGCTGAATACGGAACTGGATAAAGGCATGCTGCCCTTCCTTGTCGATCTTGTAATCGGCGGCCATGGCGTGGCCGGCGGTCAACAGTGCAGTTCCCAATGCCAGAGCAGCGAAGCTTTTCTTCAACATCATGATGTCTTCCTTCTGAAATAGGTCACGTCATGCCCGGCGTCGGCCGAACATGCGTAACAATGTGGCATCGCGGTCGATAAAGTGGTGCTTGAGCGCGGCAAGTACATGCAGCCCGCTCAGAATGATCAACGTCCAGGCCAACCAGAGATGAATCGCCCCAGCCCAATCAGCCTGATCACGCAACCCACTGACGGTAGCCGGCACATTAAACCAGCCAAATACGTTGATCGGTTGGCCTTCAGCCGTCGAGATGAAATAACCTGCGACCATAACGCCCAGCATGAGCGCATACAGCGCCAGATGGCCAAACGTGGCAGCCAATTGAGTCGTTCGGCTTCCTTCGATGGCAGGCGGCCGGCTGACGAAACGCCAGACGATACGCATGAGCAGAGCAATCAGCAGAAGAATGCCGATGCCCTTGTGAATCTCGGGTGCTCGGTGATACCAGGGACTGTAGTAATCAAGCCCCCGCATCCACAGTCCAAGCCAAAAGAGGGCAACGATGGCGATCGCCATCACCCAATGCAGGGTTACGCTGACAAGCCCATAGCGATGCGGATCGTTACGCCAATTCATCATGAATCTCCTTGTTCATGCTGCTAGCAAGCCTAGCGATAAACGTATCGAAATGAAGCGGAAAAAGTTGCTTTAATCGATCGTTTTATTAGATAGAACAAGATGACAACTCTGGCTGAACGGAAAACGTAGGTGCTAGAGGGGTAAGGCTAGAAGGCCGCCCGGCAGGACGCCAGGCGGTGAAACATGTCGTAAATCAATGCATCCAGGAGAACATGCGAGAAAAGAAGCCCTTTTTCTCGTCGGTAGCTTTAGGTGCTGCGTCAGGCGCAAGGCTGGCAGGCTTGGCATCGGTAGGCTTGGTCTCAGGCGCAGCGGATTTGCCTGCTGCGAGATCTTCGACCTGTCGAGCGGCCCGCTGACCGCTGGCCAAGGCGCCTTCCAATGTCCCCGGATGCAGCGCATCGGTATGCTCGCCAGCAAAGACGACGCGCCCCTGAGGCTGCTCCCATACACGCCAGTAACGGCTGACCTGCCCCGGGCCATAGGCCAGATAGGAACCACCTACACCTGGGTCGGTGCTGTAGCGACGCACTTCGTAGCCGGAAAATGCACCGCGAGCCTTGGGATAAAAAGCGTTCAGACGGATCAGGACTTGATCTGCCAACTGGCGATCTCCGAACGCCTGCATCACACGGGCATTATCACCGGACAGGTTGATCAGCACGTTGGCGCCACCTTTCACGGCCGGCTCGATCCACAGCATGCCCAGCCCCTGATCACTATAGATTTCGCCAGACAGACGAGATTTGCTGTCCCAGACCGGCGTCTTGAACTTCAGAAGTATCTGGTCTCTCCATCCATAGTTCGTGCCTTTGAGCGCAGCCCGCTGTGCCTCGGCCAGTTCCGGCGTCATTTGGATCGAGCTTAAGGCACGCAGGGGCACTGCCATGACCACATAATCGGCATGGTATCCCGTAGGCCCTACCTTGACGGTCACGCCATCCTTATCCTGCGTGATAGCCGACACCTTGGAGTTGGGCTTGAGCGTCTTGATCTGCTTGACAAATGCCTGGGCCAGCACGGTACTACCACCCGGCAGACGGGCCGCACGCAGATCGGCGTCACTGATATCCCGGTAGGCGCGGGTCTGCTGAGCCAGATACAACAGCGACAGGCGCGATGGCTCATCATAGCGGCTACGGATACGCTGATTGATCAGTTTGCGCGCCAATGGCGGTAGGTTCTGCTTATCCAGCCAGCTGGCCACGTTCGTCTGATCCAGTGCGAACAGGCCTTTTCCAGCGGTCGGCTTGAGCGGATCGCTGATTGATGCCGCAAGCTCATCCAGCGCCTTGTCGACGCGCTTGAGTGCAGCGCTCACGTCCGGCATTTTTTGGGCAAGATCTTCTGGCGAATAATACTGCCCGTCGATTAGATAACCCAGTGTGCGCACATAGCTAGGTGCATCGACCGTCTTGATCTTGAAGGTATCCAGATAGCTATTGAGGGCCGGCTGAGCCTTGGCATTACCGATCCACTCACTGGTCGCCAGCGCCGAGCGTCCGCCAACACTGGGCTTGGCTTCAAGTAGCGTCACCTGCCAACCGGCTTTTTGCAGCTCATAGGCCGAGGCCAGACCGGCCATGCCGGCGCCGATTACGATGGCCGACCGGCCATTACCTTTGGCAACAGGCTGCTCCGCTTCCTTTGCGGTCGGTTTTTCCGCATGCTTTTCAACATGCTTTTCCACCTTGCCTGCAGCCAGCGCAGATACGCTGAACAACCCATAAACAGCAAGCGCTCCGAGACGCGCTACACGTACCGACATCTTTCAGACTCCTCAGCCCCAACGGCGGTGCGCAGCATACGCCAGCGAAGCGGCATCCACTAGACGCGCCTTGCTACCGTTCGGAGCATTGCATAGGCTTGCCAGCCAAATGTGTTTGGAGGATGACCTTTATGGGCCTGAATGCCGAGTGGATGCAGCGTGACCTGGATGTGTTGTGGCATCCCTGTACCCAGATGAAAGACCATGAGCGCTTGCCAGTCATCCCGATCAAATCTGGTCGTGGTATATGGCTGGAAGACTTTGAGGGCAACCGCTATCTTGATGCGGTCAGCTCGTGGTGGGTCAATGTATTTGGTCATGCCAACCCACGTATCAACCAGCGGATCAAGGATCAGGTTGACCAACTGGAGCATGTGATTCTGGCCGGCTTCAGCCACCAGCCTGTGATCGAGTTGTCCGAACGACTGGTACAGCTGACCCCGGCGGGCCTTGATCGCGTCTTCTATGCCGATAACGGATCGTCCTGCATCGAAGTTGCGTTGAAAATGAGCTATCACTACTGGCTCAACAGTGGAAAGCCAGAAAAGAACAAGTTTGTCACCTTGACCAACAGCTACCATGGCGAAACGGTAGCGGCCATGTCGGTAGGCGATGTTGCGCTTTTCACCGAAACCTATAAATCGCTCTTGCTGAATACCTTCAAGGTTCCCAGCCCCGACTGTTACCTGCGCCCGGAAGGCATGGATTGGGAAACGCATTCCCGCGCCATGTTTGCCCATATGGAGCAGACCCTGGCGGAGCATCATCAGGAAGTAGCCGCTGTCATCGTCGAGCCGCTGATTCAGGGTGCCGGTGGTATGCGCATGTACCATCCGGTTTACCTGAAGCTACTGCGTGAGGCCTGTGACCGCTATGGCGTGCATCTTATCCACGACGAGATCGCCGTCGGCTTTGGCCGTACCGGAACGATGTTTGCGTGCGAGCAGGCCGGTATCCGCCCGGATTTTCTGTGCCTGTCCAAGGCTCTTACAGGCGGCTATCTGCCTCTTGCAGCCTGCCTCACTACAGATGACATCTACCAGGCGTTCTATGATGAATACGATACCCTGCGTGCGTTCCTGCATTCCCACAGCTACACAGGCAACCCGCTGGCCTGCGCCGCAGCCCTGGCAACGCTGGATATCTTTGCAGAAGACAAGGTAATAGACGCCAACCAAACGCTGGCTGCGCGCATGCAACAGGCCACCCGGCATCTGGTGGATCATCCCAATGTCGCCGAAGTGCGCCAGACCGGAATGGCGCTCGCCATCGAGATGGTTCAGGACAAAGCCACCAAGACGCCATTCCCCTGGCAGGAACGACGTGGCCTCAAGGTATTCCAGCATGGACTTACCCGAGGCGCCCTGCTTCGTCCGCTGGGTAACGTGGTCTACTTCTTGCCGCCCTACATCATCACGCCAGAAGAGATTGATTTCCTGGCCGAGGTCGCCAGTGAAGGAATCGACATAGCCACTCGTGAAACCGTACAGGTTCCAGTGAGCGGCTTTCATCCGAATCATCGCGACCCGGGTTGATTCAGCCAAACAAAAAAGCCCCGCACAAGCGGGGCTTTTTCATGAAACCACAGGGCTTACCAGAGACTGGCTTACCAGAGGTTATCGCCCAAGCCATCCAGGTAACGCTCAACATCCAGCGCAGCCATGCAGCCAGCGCCTGCCGAGGTAATCGCCTGACGGTAAGTGTGGTCGGCGATATCACCGGCAGCAAACACACCCTCGATGCTGGTTGCCGTAGCATTGGACTCACGGCCGCCCTTGACTACGACATAGCCATCCTTCAGCTCAAGCTGACCTTCGAACAGCGAGGAGTTTGGCGTATGGCCAATCGCAACGAACAGGCCGGCAACCTGGATTTCATCCATGCTGCCATCGTTGTTCTTCAGGCGAACACCAGTAACGCCCATATTGTCGCCCAGCACTTCGTCTACAGCTGCGTTGAGCTTCAGCTCGATCTTGCCTTCGGCCACACGGGACTTCAGCTTGTCCTGCAGAATCTTTTCAGCGCGGAACGTATCGCGGCGGTGGATCAGCGTGACTTTGCTGGCAATGTTGGCCAGGTAAAGCGCTTCTTCCACTGCAGTGTTACCACCGCCTACTACAGCCACTTCACGATTACGGTAGAAGAAACCGTCACAGGTGGCGCAGGCCGATACGCCCTTGCCCATGAAGCTCTCTTCGCTGGTCAGGCCCAGGTAACGGGCACTGGCGCCGGTTGCGATGATCAGTGCATCACAGGTATAGGTGCCACTGTCACCCGTGAGGGTGAAAGGCTTGTTGGCCAGATCCACACCGTTGATATGGTCGAACACGATCTCGGTTTCAAAGCGCTGGGCATGCTCACGCATCCGCTCCATCAGCGCAGGCCCTGTTAGATCGTGAGGGTCGCCCGGCCAGTTGTCTACCTCGGTCGTGGTAGTCAGCTGTCCGCCCATCTGCATGCCAGTAATCAGTAACGGCTTGAGGTTGGCGCGTGCAGCATAGACTGCCGCGGTGTAACCGGCAGGGCCGGAACCGAGAATGATGACTCGAGCATGACGAACTTCAGACATGTTTGTCTCCATGCCGCGCATAGGGCGTCGGCACACGTGCTAATAATAAAAAGGGCTGTCGAAGCACCAGGGGAAGGCTTACAAAGTCGACAGCCCGCGAACCGTGCGGGATTTCCCGCTTATTGTCCAGAACCTTGTCTGGATGGCAGGCCCGTATAGGACCTGCCTGCCCAATAGTTACAGATTATGAGCGTTTTCAGCCAAGTAGTTAGCAACGCCCTCTGCGTCGGCCTTCATACCTTTCTGCCCCTTGCGCCAGCCAGCCGGGCAGACTTCGCCATGCTCTTCGGTGAACTGCAGTGCCTCAACCAGACGCACCATCTCATCCACTTCCCGGCCCAGCGGCAGGTTGTTGACCACCTGGTGTTGCACGACGCCTTCCTTGTCAATCAGGAAAGACGCTCGCAACGCCACGCCATCCGAATGCTCGATGCCATAGGCGCGAACTACTTCGTGCTTGACGTCAGCCACCATGGTGAACTCGACCGGGCCAATGCCGCCTTTCTCTACTGGCGTATTACGCCAGGCGTAGTGCGTGTAGGTAGAGTCAATGGACACACCAACGACCTCTACGCCCAGCTCACGGAATTTAGCGATGCGGTTATTGTGGGCAATGATTTCCGACGGGCAAACAAAGGTGAAATCCAGCGGCCAGAAGAACAGCACAACGTATTTGCCACGCAAAGTGGACAGCTGGAAGTTCTCGACGATAGTACCGTTAGCTAAAACAGCTGGAGCTGTAAAATCCGGGGCCTGCTTGTTTACCAGAACGCTCATTAGCCTCTCCTTAACGCGATAAGGCAGCAGCCTACGCGGCTTGCCGCTTTGGATAAAATGGCGAGTTTTAATCCAAATCATAGGCATAACCTATGCGGACCCGCCTGATGTCGGACACTATGGTACGCCACAACGCACAACCCTAGAATCACGTCACGGCTGTTTACAGGTCACTATTGGCATTCGACCGTAATAAGGCTTCATTATTGCGCTCTTACTCGCTACCGGAGTTTTGAATGAGCAAGCCTTTATCCGGCCCTTTGTATTTCAGTGAAGGCCTGAAACTGATCCTGCGGCCTGGCCTGCGTCGCTTTGTCGTACTGCCCCTATCGATCAATCTCATCCTGTTCATCGCAACGATCAGCTTTGCGCTAAGCAAGTTCAATGGCTGGGTGCATCATCTGATGCCCTCCATTCCTTCATACTTAAGCTTTCTGGATTATGTACTGGTACCGTTGCTGTACGTTTTTTTCTTCGTACTCGTCCTGTTCATGATCTATTTCACGTTCACCATGGTGGCTAACATCATTGCGGCGCCTTTCAACGGCTTTCTCTCTGAGAAGGTTGAGGTCGTGGTACGCGGCCAGGACGACTTCCCGCCGTTCAGCACGGGAGAGTTAGTTGCCATGATTCCCAGAACCATGGTGCGGGAATTCAAAAAACTGCGGTACTACCTACCCCGTGCACTGGGGTTATTGGTGCTCTCGTTCATTCCAGGGCTTAATCTGATTGCTCCACCGCTTTGGCTGCTGTTTGGCGTCTGGATGATGGCGGTGCAGTACATCGACTATCCAGCGGACAACCACAAGCTGGGCTTTACCGAAATGCTGGCCTGGTTACGTAGCAAGCGGACACGCTGCCTGGGATTTGGCGGAATTACGTACCTGGCCCTTTTGGTCCCGGTCGTGAACGTGCTGTTCATGCCTGCAGCAGTGGCCGGCGCGACGCTGTTCTGGGTCAGAGAGGGTGGCGCAAAGGCATTGCCTGCAGCGGGGGAGCCTCGGTAACTGCGCGGCTCGCCCCGCCGCCTTTGCGCTAGGGAAGCGCTTTCTCGATGGCCTGAACCAGGTTGGGATCATCCGGCGCAGTTCGTGGGCTGAAACGAGCCAGAACCCGGCCATCGGGACCTACCAGGAATTTCTCGAAATTCCAGGTGATCTCTCCGGGAAACTCCGCACCCTCACCAGCCAACTGCCGGTACAGGGTATGACGTGTCGGGCCGTTTACCTCGATCTTGCTCGACAGAGGAAACGACACGCCATAGTGCGTGCTACAGAATTGTTGAATATCCGCATCGCTTCCAGGCTCCTGGCCTGCGAATTGATTGCATGGAATGCCCAGGATGACCAACCCTCGGTCGCGGTAGGTCTGATACAGCGATTCCAGGCCCGCATATTGCGGGGTCAATCCGCATTTGGATGCCACATTAACCACCAACACCACCTTGCCTTTGTAAGGTGCCAGGGGGAGATCCTTCCCATCCAGCCCTTGCAAGGTGAGATCGTGGAACGCACTCATGATGTGCTCCTTGTGAATACAGTAGGCGTAAAAAAAGCGTCCGACCGGGCTGTTCCCTTTCGGACGCTCTCGCTTGGACATTCTAGTGTGGGTTCGTTCCCGCCACACCAGGATTTCCGTCGCGTTTTAGTGCTGATGACCACCTTCACCGTGTACGTGACCGTGAGCGACTTCTTCAGAAGAGGCATCACGCACGTTCACAACCTTGACCTTGAAGTTCAGGCGCTGGCCAGCCAGCGGGTGGTTGCCGTCAACAGTCACGTCATCGCCATCGATGTCGCGCACGGTAACGATCTGCATGCCGCCGTCTGGACCGGAAGCGTGGAATTGCATGCCCACTTCCAGCTCGTCCACACCTTCGAACATGCTGCGGTTCAGGGTAGCGACCAGCTCAGGGCTGTACTCGCCATACGCATCTTCAGGCTCGACGGCAACGTTGAGCTCATCGCCAGCCTGCTTGCCTTCAAGCGAACGCTCAAGGCCCGGAATGATGTTGCCTGCACCGTGCAGATATACCAGCGGGGCGCCGCCAGCGGAACTGTCGATAACCTCACCGGCGTCGTTGGTCAGGGTATAGTCGATGGAGACCGCTTTGTTGGCCGCAATCTGCATGGTAAAAACCTTTGAATAAGATGAATGAAAGGTCAAGTGTACGCGGCAATCGCCCCGATTGCGACCCACTGCCATCAAAGCAGACGAGTGTCATTCTGGATTTTTATCAGGATGAAGAGGGTCATTGGGTAGTTTTATTGAGTTGTGGACACAGCCAGCACCTCCGCCACGACCCGCCCTGGCAAACCCGTACCTGGGTAACCGACGAGGCGCAGCGCTTGAAGCATATCGGGCAATCATTTCCATGCGGCTGGTGCGCCAAAAGCTGAATGGCATGAGGCCAATCCGGTTTAATCCTGCCGTGAGCGCTTATGAAGCATGTCTCCCGACGCTGGCTTGTTTTATGATTTGCCGCCTTTTTGCTGTTGGGAACGCTTGATGCTTCATTATCTACCTAGCCTGGTCCGTGGTCTTGCGGGCGGCCTGCTCCTGGCGGCCAACACCCTGTTCTGGTGCTGGCCGCTGTTTGCCGTAACGCTACTCAAGCTGTGCCTGCCCTTCCCGACTGCACAACGGCTGTCCAGACGCCTCATGAATGCCATCCACGAGGCCTGGATCAGTGGCAATCATCTCTGGATTCGCCTGACGGGTCGCATCCACTGGGATGTCCGCGGGCTCGCCAGCCTCGATTACAAACACTCCTATCTGGTGACCAGTAACCATCAGAGTTGGGTTGATATCTTTGCGCTCCAGTACCTGATGAATCGCCATATCCGTCCGCTCAAGTTCTTCCTCAAACAAGAGCTTATCTGGGTGCCTGTCATCGGATTGTGCTGGTGGGCACTCGACTTTCCCTTCATGAAGCGCTATTCGAAAGCGTATCTGGCCCGCCATCCCGAAAAGCGTGGCAAGGACCTTGAGACTACGCGTCGGGCCTGCGCGCGCTTTCGCGATACGGCGGTGGGAATCTTCAATTTTCTGGAAGGAACCCGTTTCACCCAGGCCAAACATGACGCCCAGCGCGCGCCGTATCGTCACTTGTTGAGCCCGCGTGCGGGCGGTATCGCCTTTGTGCTGGATGCGATGGGAGAGCAGCTGCATTCGCTGGTCAACGTTACCATCCACTATCCCAACGGAACGCCGAGCCTTTGGGATCTGCTCTCAGGCCGGATTGCAGCCATTGTCGTGCGTGTCGAAGAGATTGCCATCCCCGCAGCTTTTCTGGGCAAGAGCTACGACCTGGACAGCGAATACCGCGCAGCCTTCCAAGCCTGGGTTAACCAGCTTTGGACAGCCAAGGATGAACTGCTGGAGCGGCTACATCAGGAGTATCCGCCCAAGCATTACCTTCATGCATGCAAGCGATAGTCTTCCTGCGTCAGCAGGTCGATCCCTTACTCTAGGGTTTCGATCCAGTCCAGAAACGCCTTGATCACGGGTGGCGACGCAAAGGGCCGCCCGTGCTGAGGCACAATCATGGCAACATTCATTTCCCTGACCATGCCTGCCCATAGCCGGCAGGCCTTGTTGCAGGCCATGTAGCGTCGATGAAAGCACTCCATGCTGGGCATGTGAGCCTCGAAATTCTCGACCGGTGCCGCATTATCCACGAGTGAGGCGCCCATATCGCCCGAAAAGAGAATTCGACTGACAGGATCGTATAGCTGGAAATTACCGACTGAATGCAGAAAGTGGGCAGGAACGGCCACGAGGGTGCATCGGCCCAGCCGGAAAGACTGGCCTCGATCAGGCAAGGGTATGATTCGCTCAAAGACCGACAGGTTGTGACTAATGGATAGATAACCGGCCGTCAAATGAGGCAGAAAGCGTGCCCACAGCTTCGAGCAGATGACCTGAGCCCGCGTATGCAGCAGCCATTTGTCCAGCGCCGCGATAATGTCGGGGTCCTGGTGCGATGCAAAGATATAGGTCAGATCCTGCAGCGGAATATGCCTGGACAGCTCCAGCGACAGCGGCGTATAGGTCAGATCACCGCCGGGATCGAATAGTAGATATTCATCATGATCGATGATGAGAAACTGGTTGGATTGCACTCCGTCTCCTGTAACCAGGCTATCGAAGCACAAACATTTATGGGAGCCGTTATCAAACAGCACAATGGGATCGCGGCGCATAGGGACCTCGCGTAATAGCGCGGTGACTCTATGCGCACAAGCCGTTGTGCATGTTGACCTGAATCAATAGCGATCCCGCTGCGCCTGACGAACGAACGCCAGCAGTTCGGGATAAAAGTCAAAGAAGTCCTGCTCAAGCAGCGCATAACGTGCTTCTACTTCCGCAAAGGCGCCCTCAAAGAGTACAGGCCGGGACAGTCGACTCGCCATACCATTGATGACCTGTTCGATGATCCCGAACTCCTGATAACTGCCTAGCCAGTCCTGAGCTGCCATACGCGGCGCGATCCTCGCCAGCCGTGGCGGCAAATCAGGCTCCGACAGCAGAATATGATAGAACCGCGCAATAAAAGCCTCTAATGGCTGGTCGGCGTAAGCAGCCCAATGCCGGCTGAGGCAGTGATCGAAAAAGACATCGACCAGGATACCGCTGACGCGCCGGCGCGCCTCGGGAAAGCGTGCACGGGCACGATCGATCAAGGGATGGCTGTCGGTAAAGGCATCAATACGGCGATGCAGGCGGATAGCCTGTTCGATAGCCAAGGGCCAGCGATTATCGAGAGGACCTTTGACGAAGTCACCGTAAAGACTTCCCAGCAGCTGTTCACGATCTGAACCGCCAAGATGAAGATGAGCGAGATAATTCATGCCTGTCAGCTTACTACCTTGCCCCTGCGCCAGGGGCTTCTGCTAGGCTGGCAGTTCCGGCCAATAATCATAAGGACACCCCATGAGCCTAGCCCGTCGTGCCGCCTTTCTGGATTATGCCTCATTGGACCTGGGAGATCTGGATCCAGCTCCGTTGAAGGCAGCCTTCAGCGAATTCCACGTCTATCCGGCAACCGCACCTGACGAGATTATCGAGCGCCTGCAGGCCGTGGAGGTGGCTATCGTGAACAAGGTCAGCCTGACCGCTGACTGCCTTTCTGCATGCCCATCGCTCAAGCTGGTACTGGTCAGCGCCACCGGCACCAATAATGTGGATCTGGACGCAGCACGCCAATATGGGATAACCGTCTGCAATTGTCAGGGGTACGGCACGCCTTCCGTTGCACAACACACGCTCGCGCTCCTGCTGGCCCTGGCCACGCGACTGTCGGATTATCAGCGCGATGTCCGGGCCGGACGCTGGCAGGAAGCCAAGCAGTTTTGCCTGCTCGACTATCCCATCATAGAGTTGGAAGGCAAGACGCTTGGCATCCTGGGTCACGGTGAGCTTGGCGGTGCAGTTGCTCGCCTGGCGGAAGCATTTGGCATGCGTATCCTGCTGGGTCAGTTGCCTGGACGGCCAGTGCGCGAAGGCTACATACCGCTGGAAGCGCTACTGCCCCAAGTAGACGCGTTGAGCCTGCATTGCCCCCTTACCGACGCCACGCGCAACCTGATCGATGCTCCGCAACTGGCTGCCATGAAGCCCACCGCTTTTCTGATCAATACGGCTCGAGGCGGTATCGTGAACGAACAGGCATTGGCCGACTGCCTGCGGAGCGGTCATCTGGGAGGCGCCGCCACGGACGTCCTCACCCAGGAGCCGCCAAAAGACGGAAATCCCCTGCTCGCCCACGACATTCCCAGGCTTATCGTGACGCCTCATAATGCATGGGGAAGCCGGGAGGCTCGCCAGCGGATCATCGGTCAGCTGACCGATAACGCAACCGCCTTTTTTGCGGGCGCGCCGACTCGCACGGTCTGCTAAGCTTCGCGCTTTTTTACCGAGGACGCCCATGGATCCACGCAGCGAAGTCCTGCTCCGTCAGCCCGAGCATTTTCAAGGCCGAACCTTGCTGGCAGGATTACCTGCAGATGATCTATTGAGCCACCTCCCGGAGGCACATGGCTGGACCTGGCATGCAGGCGATGAGGCCTATTTCCAGGCTCGCTTTCCCGGGAGAGTCGACTTCGGAACCTCTACACCTGCTCAGCCATACGATACCGCCGTACTGTTCCTGCCCAAGTCCAGAGAGCTGACGGATTACCTGCTCAGCGTCTTGGCGGCCATGGTCCCTCAAGGGGCACTGTATGTGGTAGGCGAAAAGCGGGGTGGAATCGAGCGGGCTGCCAAACAGCTGGCTCTGCTGGGCGCCGCCAGCAAGCTGGACAATGCTCGGCACTGTCAGTTGTGGAAGGTCTCACATCCCGAGGCAGCCCCCGTCATGCTGCATGAGCGGGCCGAGCGCTTCGAGCTGGATGTTGCCGGTTCAATGCTTCATGTAGTCAGCCTGCCAGGTGTGTTTAGCCACGGGCGGCTCGACAAGGGGAGCACCCTTCTGCTCGAACACCTCGATAATCTACCTGCTGGTGCGCTGCTGGATTTCGGATGCGGCGCAGGTGTAGTAGGTGCATCGCTCAAACAGCGCTATCCCCACAATGACCTTCATATGCTCGACGTGGATGCGTTTGCGGTAGAGAGTAGCCGCCTGACCTTGGCTGCCAACAGGCTGAACGGCACCGTATTGGCTGGCGACGGTATCGCTGCGGCACCCATTGGGCTGGCCGCCATTATCAGCAACCCGCCGTTTCACCAGGGCGTACACACTCATTATCAAGCCAGCGAGACCCTGCTACGCGAAGCCGTCCATCACCTGCGCCCAGGCGGCGAGCTGCGCATTGTGGCCAACAGCTTTCTCAGGTATCCCCCGCTGATCGAGCAATATCTGGGGCCCTGCAAGGTGTTGGCAGAGCGTGACGGCTTTCGTATCTACCAGGCCTTCCGCCGCTGATAGAGACAGCGTATCGCTCTTTTGAATTGCACCTGCCTGGATGTTTGGGCAGAATGCGCGCCGTCCTAGGGGAGTAGTCTCTGGCCATCAGCGCCAGGCGTCCGTCAACATACTTGGTCCTCGACCATGGCGTTCGCGACCTGCGGGTTTGACAAGACCTATGACATGCAGCCTTTACCCGGGGTGGGAAGGCATGCATGTCATTTGTCTAATTAATGCCCGCCCCTTTTGGAAACCTAATGGAATCCCTGTTAGTCCCTACGCTGGTCGTCGCCCTTGCAGAAATAGGTGACAAGACTCAGCTGCTTGCTCTGCTGCTGGCTGCCCGATTTCGTAAGCCCTGGCCTATCATTATGGGAATGGTGGCTTCGACGCTGGCCAACCACTTTGTTGCCGGCGCCGTTGGCAGCTGGGTCAGCCGCTTCTTCAGCGAGACGGCCCTGAGTTGGATTCTGGCGATTTCATTTGTAGCCGTCGCCCTCTGGACGCTGATCCCGGACAAGCTGGACGAAGATGAGGCATCAGGCCTTAAAAAGAGCTATGGACCTTTCCTGACAACGCTGGTGGCGTTCTTCCTGGCGGAAATGGGAGACAAGACACAAGTCGCCACGGTGATGCTGGCGGCCCAATACCCTCATTTCATTCTGGTCGTCATGGGCACGACACTGGGCATGCTTGTGGCCAACGTACCCGTTGTACTCGCAGGAAACTTTGCCGCTGACCGGTTGCCATTGGTGTTGATCCGCCGACTTGCCGCTACAGCATTCGGCATTCTGGCTCTCGCGGCGGCTTATCACGCGCTTCAGCTAAGCGGTATGTTCTAATTATTCCTTTCTGAGCATAAAAAAGCCCCGGCTATCAGCAGCCGGGGCTTCTGGTTCTCGATAGCCGACCTGTCACGACTTACGGCTGGCCTCATAGAACGGCATGACCTTGGGAATGGCAGCCTCCAGATTGCTCATCCGCTTGTCATCGGACGGGTGGGTGCTGAGTATCTCTGGTGACTGGTTACCATTACTCAGCTTGGCCATCTTCTGCCAGAGCGTCACGGCGGCATTGGGGTTATAGCCCGAGCGCGCGGCCAGTTCGAGCCCGATGAGATCTGCCTCGTTCTCGTTGGAACGGCTGAACGGCAAAGTCAGACTAACCTGGGTAACCTGATCCGCCACCTGCATACCACCCTGACCAATACCCAGCAGCGCCCCGCCGATATTCTGACCCATCTCGATGGCATAGGCGCGGGACATCTGCTCGCGGCTGTGTTCACGCAGTGCATGGGCAATCTCATGCCCGATCACAGCGGCCAGCTCATCGTCCGTAGGCTTCAGTTGATCAAGCAGGCCGGTATAAACAAAGATTTTTCCACCCGGGCCGCAGTTGGCATTCACTTCATCATTCTGGAGCACGTTGACCTGCCAATCCCAGTTAGCTGCATCCGCCCGCAGCGCAGACGTATGAGCAATCAACTGCTTAGCTATTGCCTGTACTCGCTTGCCCTGAGCCGTATCGTTGGCCAGCTTGCCGGCGTTTTTCGCCTCGGTAACCGTCTTCTGGTACGACTGCGAGTACATCTGGTTGACCTGATCAGCCGACAACATGCTGAACATATACTGCTTACGCTCAACCCCAACAGCATTTCCGCTAGTGGTATTCACCGCCTGACATGCGCTGAGCAGTACTGAAAGCGAAAGACCGACGATGGGTAAAACACGACGCATGACACTCTCCTGATTGCGCGACTGCGCAGATGGTAGGTCGCGCCGCCAGTCTCGACAACTCCTACCGACCAAGCGACGAGTGACACGACTAGCAGTTCGGCATTGCCAGCCCAACGCCTAAAGCGGCGTCAGGCATTCCGGCCCGTCTACCGAGGGATCATTCACAATACCGGCAAGCACTCTCTCACGTAGCGGCATTGAGGGCTTCAGCAGGATCTCATTCAGGACGCGCGGCTCTGTTGTGGGCGACAGCCAGGCGTCCCGTTCGGCCTCGGCCAGCACCAGCGGGCGACGGAGTCCTCCGGCGGGCTGAGTCAGCATGGCCACACTCAAATAGACCTGCCCCATGACCGGATAAGCCTCCCAGATGCCTGCAAAGAAAGCCAGCGGCTCGCCATTGATCATCCAGAAGGCCCGCTTGCGCGAAGTCCCTCGCCATTCATAAAACCCATTGGCCAGCAACAGGCAGCGGCGCTGGACAAATGCTTCGCGAAACATAGGCTGATCCGCTACCGTTTCCGCCCGGGCATGGGTGGGCGTGCGTGAGAGATCCGTGAGCCAGGCGGGCGTCAGGCCCCAACGGCCACTGTCGACACGACACTCGCCCTCATGGTGCCGCATGAATAGCACCTGGGCATGGGGAGAGATGTTCCAGCGCGGCTGATAGTCCGCTGGAAAACCGGTCATCCGAGTTACCTCGGGAGGCCAGCGAAACAAGGCGTAGCGTCCAGACATACACAACCAGGCAAGAAAACAAACAGAGCGATTCGGTTCGCCTTTTCAGGCAAAGCCGACTACCGCTTCAGCACAATAACACGGCCGGCCCGCTGTCCGGGTCCTCATAAGGCAATGGCTGAGCAGCGTTGTAATCGGCAATCAGCTCGCGGGCGCGCGGAGCATCTGCGTCATGCACGGCAATTCCCAGAAGCCCAATAGCAGGCAACTCGCCAATGGCGCCTATCAAATGGCGCCCTGCCAAATGCGCGTCAATACCCTCACTGTCCAGCATGGCCAGCAGCATTTCTGCCTCCAGGAGATCTCGCGGCTCATAGATCCGGAGCATCATTCATCCTCTCGCCGACTTTCGAGAGACCATGTCATACCCTCTGTGTGTAAGATAAAAAAGATAGGTCTGCAACAGACGGGGCAATCCTCATAGTACGACTGATCGCCACCCGACAGGTCTACCACCGCCTCGGCAGGTTCTCCGCAGTAAGGACACTCATACGGTTGGCTTTCCAGCATAATGGGCTCCTAATAGGCTCCGGCACCGTGTTTTTGCGATGATTGGAATCGCCAGGGGCGACATTAACGCCGTATTCGGCTTGCATCTCTCGCTGCGCGCTCTACTATGGCCGCCACTTTGCGACACGTGTCGCCACTTGTTATTAAAAAGAGAACGATATGGGCGAGTTCGAAGCCATTCGACCCTTCAACGATACAGAAGTCCCTGCCGTCTTGGCCCGACTCATCAATGATGAGCAGTTTATCGACATCCTGACCCGCTACCGTTTCCCCAAACTGTCCAGCCCGTTTGGATGGCTGTTAAAGCCTATGCTGCGTCATCGGCTGCGTCAGGAAGTGTCCGGTATCACCAGCGTCAGCATGCTTCAGGACAAACTGGAGCCTTATGTCGATCGTACGATCGAGAAAGCCACCGATGGTGTGACTTATTCGGGCCTGGATAATCTACGTAGCGGCTGTGCCTACTTGTTCATGGCTAACCACCGTGACATCGTCATGGACCCGGCTTTTGTAAATTACGCCGTGTATCATGCCGGGCTGCCAACCCCGCGCATCGCCATTGGCGATAACCTCTTGCAGAAGCCCTTCGTCAGCGACCTCATGCGCTTGAACAAGAGCTTTATCGTCCACCGCTCCATCACCGGACGGCGTGAAAAGCTTGCGGCGTATCAGACGCTTTCGGCTTATATCAATTACTCCATTCGCCAGGATGGCCAGTCCGTCTGGATCGCCCAGGCCGAAGGCCGGGCCAAAGATGGAGACGACCGCACCGATTCAGCCATCCTCAAGATGTTTCACATGGGCTGCAAGGACGACTCCTTTGCCGATATGGTAAAGGCGTTGCACATCGTGCCTGTGTCGATCAGCTATGAGTACGATCCCTGCGATCTGGCCAAGGCCCGTGAACTCTATATTCGTGAAACCACCGGCACCTATGCCAAGGCGCCTGGCGAGGATGACGTCAGCATTGCCTTGGGCATCACGGGCTACAAGGGACGCGTGCATGTGGAGTTTGGCGAGATGCTGACCGGCGAATTCAGCGATGCCAAGCAGCTGGCAACCGAAATGGACCGCCGCATCTTGACCAACTATCGACTTTTCCCTGCCAACCACCTGGCCTATGAGCGCTGGGACGGCCGTGACGAGTCACTGACCGTACCCTCGGCAGAAAGCCTGTTCCCAGCAGACGAGCTGGCTGAAGCTCGGCAGAAGTGGCAGGAGCGCCTCAATAACTGCCCTGCCGAATACCGCCTGCAGATGATCCGCCAATATGCCCAGCCTGTACTGAACAAGTATCGGCTCCTGGCAGGGCGACCACTGGATTAAGTTGGTTGAATCAAAAAAGCCCCGTTGCCGGGGCTTTTTCAGATAACAGGCTTACTGCCCGTTAAGAACCTGGGCGATAGTCTGGTCCTTGAAGACGCGGGTCAACGCATCGCTCAGCACATCGCTTACCAGCTTGGTATTGGTTGCCGTATTGGGTGCCATACCGAAACGCTGCTCCAGCGAGGCGCCATAGCGACCGCTGTAGCCACGCATGCTGTTACGTACATCTACCTTGAAGGTTGCGCCAATATTGGCCGAGGTGACGTATAGCTCCTTGGGCGACTGATACTTCAGTTCCGCCAGGGTCAGCGTCAGCTGGGGAGCATTGTAGGCATTGGCCGTTGGCGTGAAGCCCAGCAGACGCACCGCTGATTCCGCTTCAGCCTGAAGTTTTGGAATGACATCGTTGCTCTGGACCGACACGGTACTGGTTTCAGGATACAAACCGCCCCGAGTTCCCAGCGAGAATGACGAGCGACCGTCCACGACACGTACCGAAACAGGCTGCCCGTGCCCGACCGCAGCGATTGGGGCTGTCAGTTTGGGTTGCGGACTCAATTGCTGTGGACTGCTGGCACAGCCGGCAATAGCCAGTCCGGCAACAGCGATCAGACCAAGCAACAAGCGATTGCGCATGCTCTACTCCATCTTCATGTGGGTCGTTGATGGCAGGCAGTATACCCAGCCCGTGAATGCCTGACAGCACTGTATGAGCCGCCGCAAGCGAAACGCTGCAAACAGCAGGGCGACGTGCTCAAATAAATGCATCACGTACACACGAGGCATACCATGTCCATAAGACGCGCAACGCCTACAGACATTCCCTTGCTGGTCGAGATTTGGGAACAGGCCGTCAGGGCAACCCATCACTTTCTACCTGAGGACGACATCGACTTTTTCCGCCCGCTGGTGCGTGACAGCTACCTGCCCAGCCTGGAAACGTGGGTCAGCTTGTCCGATGACGATCAACCTGCAGGATTCATCGGTCTTACCCAGGCCAGCGTAGACATGCTTTTTGTTGATCCAGCCCGGCATGGTCAAGGACATGGGAGGCGACTCTTGCGCCATGCGGCCGGGCTGCACGGCCGACTAACGGTAGACGTCAACGAGCAGAACGATGGGGCCAAAGGCTTTTACCTGGCACAAGGGTTCACCGTGACAGGCCGCTCTGCCGTAGATAGCCTCGGCAAGCCTTACCCTATTCTGCATCTCAAGCAAAAGGCATGAAAAAGCCCGCGCCCTTATCAAGGAGGCGGGCTTTTCAGAACAGGTGATCAGGCGTGAGCGCCACGCACCGCATCCACGTACGGCTCAGCCTTGCGATGGGCACGGATCAGATCGATGAAGTCCTGACCCTCTGCATCACGAGCGTCCAGGTCATAACCTGCTTCAACGAAGAAACCAACGAAACGTTCAAAGTCGTCAGCTCTCAATCCACGGTATGCCTTTACCAGTTTATGCAGGGAAGGCGGCGTATCATCGGCCGGTTCGACTGCGAGAAACAGCTTGATCTTATCGTCGCTGATTTCCTCGCCGATTACCTGCTTTTTGTCCTTACGCATCGCAAAGTACCTGTGCGGAAAACGAGAGGGCCGCATATTACTCCGCCCCACCCCGTCACTCAACGCCCAAAATCATGCTCAGCCGAGCGGTCAGGACTCGAAGCGGGCCGCCATCCAGTCTCGATAGGCCTGGGTTCCCGGCTCGCCCTCACGCGGCGCCCAGGGACCATACTCGTTATCCTGCAAGGCGCGGAAAGGGCCTGCCTTGCATTCGAAGATAACAGTATCAGTCTCAAGCACTACCAGCGAATGATAGAGGCCTGGAGGAAAATCGACCCCCACACAATCACCACCCGCTTCAAGCAGACGCTGTCCGGTCAGCGCTCCCTCTTCATCAAAGAACAGGACACCAATACGTCCCTTGAGCACCAGCAGCGTTTCGGCCTTGGTCAGGTCCAGATGCCGGTGAGGCGCAATGTAGGTGTCTGGCTGCATGCCGATTGACAGGCGATGACAGGGCTCATCCATGGTATGAAAACCATGGTGGTAGCGCAGGCGAGGACTGTCTGCCGCCTGTTGGGTAAGCCCGGCGAACAGTACCTGATCGATGAACGCCGGACCCCGCATATCAGAGACCTTTTACCGCGTAGATACCGGGTGCGTTGCGCCAATAGCCCTTGTAGTCCATACCGTAGCCAAAAATGTAACGATCGATACAGGACAGCCCGGAATAAGTAGCTTTCAGGCCAGGAACGGCCTTGCGATCATGATCCTTATCGATCAGTACGGCCGTATGCACCGCCTTGGCACCGGCATGCTTGCAGAATTCGATGATGGCATTGAGCGTATGCCCTTCGTCGAGAATGTCGTCGACGATCAGTACATCACGGTCAATAAAGGAAATTTCCGGCTTGGCCTTCCAGAACAATTCACCGCCAGTTGTCTGATTGCGATAGCGGGTCGCATGCAGATAGGACATCTCCAGCGGAAAATTGAGCTTGGTTGCCAGCTTGCCGGCAAAGATCAAACCGCCATTCATCACGCAGAACATGACAGGATTACGGTCAGCCAGATCAGCCGTAATTGCCTCGGCCACCTTGCCAATGGCTGCCTCTACCTGGCTTTCGTCGAACAGGCAGTCGGCCTCCGCCATGACATTACGGATATGATCGAGATCGGCGGACATAGGGGACTCTCCAGACATGGTACACACCTGCCTGCGGGGCAGGCTTGGGTAAAAGGCGGCAAAGTTACCGGGCTAACCGTCGGCGAGCAAGCCAATCGCGACAAAACATCTGCCCGAAAGGGACCCTAATGATTTAATCTAGCGTAATTTTGCCAGTACGCCGGAGACCATTCCCATGCCCATCCATGAAATTCGACATCCGCTGATCCGCCACAAGCTTGGATTGATGCGGCGGGCCGATATTAGCACCAAAAATTTTCGGGAATTGGCACAAGAAGTCAGCGCCCTGCTCACCTATGAAGCTACAAAGGATCTTCCTGTCGAAAATGTCGACATCGAAGGCTGGTGTGGCACCGTAGCGGTTGAGAAGATTTCTGGCAAGAAGGTAACAGTCGTACCGATCCTGCGCGCCGGCATCGGCATGCTTGACGGCGTCCTCAGCCTCATTCCCAGCGCCAAGGTGAGCGTGATCGGCTTGGCGCGCAACGAGGAAACGCTTGAAGCCCATACCTATCTGGAAAAGCTCGTCGGCGAGCTCGATCGCCGTCTGGCCATGATCATCGACCCGATGCTGGCGACGGGCGGCTCCATGATTGCCACCATCGATATGCTCAAGAAAGCAGGCGCCAAAGAAATTCGTGCATTGGTCCTTGTAGCTGCGCCGGAAGGCATTGCTGCGGTCGAAAAGGCTCACCCCGATGTCAGCATCTATACCGCCTCCGTAGATCAGCGTCTGGATGAGCATGGCTACATCCTCCCTGGACTTGGTGATGCCGGTGACAAGATCTTCGGCACCAAGCAAAAGGACACCTGATAGTGCAGTCTCATAACGATCCGCTATGGCGACAGATTTTGTCTGGCGCACAAATGCTGTTTGTCGCCTTTGGCGCATTGGTCCTGATGCCACTCATTACCGGCATGGATCCAAACGTTGCGCTCTTTACTGCCGGATTGGGCACGCTCTTGTTCCACCTCGTGACAGGCCGTCAAGTGCCGGTCTTCCTGGCGTCAAGCTTTGCGTTCATCGCTCCGATCATTGCGGCCAAGGCCGAGTTCGGTCTGCCTTCCGTGCTGGGTGGCGTGGTCGCGGCCGGTTTCGTTTATACCTTCCTGGGCCTGGCCGTTAAGCTCAAGGGGATTGGCTTCATCGACCGGCTCCTGCCCCCGGTCGTGATTGCACCAGTCATCATTTCCATTGGTCTTGGCATGTCCCCGGTGGCAGCCAATATGGCCATGGGCAAGGCTGGCGATGGCAGTGCGCAGCTGGTCCCGTATGCCACCGCCATGCTGGTCTCCATGCCTGCGCTGATAACCACGCTGATTGTGGCTATCTACGGCCGTGGCATTTTCAAGCTGGTACCGATCCTGGCAGGCATCATCGTGGGTTACACCCTTGCGTTCCTGTTTGGCCTGGTGCATACCGATGCGATTGCTGCAGCCCCCTGGCTGGCCGTTCCCCATTTTGTCGCCCCCGAATTCCACTGGGGAGCGATCCTGTTCATGGTGCCGGTCGCCTTGGCGCCAGCCATCGAACATGTGGGCGGCGTTATTGCCGTGGGTGGCGTCACTGGCAACAACTACCTGAAAAAACCTGGCCTGCACCGTACCTTGCTGGGTGATGGTATCGCCACTTCATCGGCCGGCCTGTTTGGCGGACCGCCCAATACGACCTACGCCGAAGTAACCGGCGCGGTCATGCTGACCAAGAATTACAACCCCAAGATCATGCTGTGGGCGGCCGGCTTTGCCATTGCCCTCGCCTTCGTCGGTAAATTCGGTGCCGCCTTGCAGAGCATTCCGGTGCCGGTCATGGGCGGCATCCTCTGCCTGCTGTTCGGTTCGATTGCCGTGGTCGGCCTCAATACCCTGATTCGTCATCAGGTCGATCTGTCCGAGGCACGCAACCTTGTAATCGTATCGGTGACCCTGGTCTTTGGGATCGGCGGCATCGTGATCGGTAATGGCGAGGTTGGTCTGAAGGGCATTTCGCTTTGCGGCATTGTAGCCATTGGGCTCAACCTGCTGTTACCGGGACACAATCACTGGCGTAAGGACGCACCGCCGCCGGATAGTCTTCTGTAAAAAAAAGCCCCGCTAGAGCGGGGCTTTTTATATTCAGATTCTAGACTCACACCGCACGGGGCACCCGCTCACACAGGGTGGTGAGCGCATCAACCCACGCGGGATGATCATTCAGACACGGCACCAGTACCAGCTCCTGACCACCGGCTTCTTCAAACTGCTCCTTGCCGCGCATGCCGATTTCTTCCAGCGTCTCGATACAGTCCGCGACAAACGCAGGACACATTACCAGAAGACGCTTCACTCCCTGGGCAGCCAGCTCATCGAGGCGTGCCTCGGTGTAAGGCTCGATCCACTTGGCGCGGCCAAGGCGCGACTGGAACGAGAAGGACCACTGATCCGGCCTCAGGCCTGCCTCGCGGGCAAACCCTTCCGCTGTGCGGATACATTGCGCACGGTAGCAACTTTCCAACACCGTACCCTTGGCGTTCTGGCAGCAGTCAGCGCCCTTCAGGCAATGTGTACCGCTTGGGTCGGACTTGTGCAGATGCCGCTCAGGCAGACCATGAAAACTCATCAATACATGATCGAACGGCTGCTGGAGATAGGATTCGGTGCTCTTAACCAGCGCCTCCAGGTACTCAGGCTGGTCATAAAACGGCGGAAGCACATGCATCTTCAATTTCAGCCGCTGCTCCAGAATGACCTTGCGAGCCAGCTCCACAGCGGTAGTGACCGTGCTGTCGGCAAATTGAGGATAAAGCGGCGCAAAAGTAACTTCGGAAACGCCCTGCTTCGCCAACCGGGTCAATACCGACTCAATGGAGGGTTCGCCGTACCGCATCGCCAACTCCACCGGGCCATGGGTCCATTTGGCGCGCATGGCATCCTGCAGGCGACGGCTGAGCACAACCAGCGGAGAGCCCTCTTCCCACCAGATGGACGAATAAGCATGGGCCGAGGCCGCCGGCCGCTTGGCCAGGATCAGGGAGACCAACAGGCGACGCGCGGGCCATGGCAGATCTACTACGTAGGGGTCCATCAGGAACTGGTTGAGATAGCGCCGTACATCAGGTACCGACGTCGACGCCGGGGAGCCCAGGTTGACGAGCAATAATGCGTGATCAGTCATGAATAGTCCTTAGCGCGCAGCAGGTCGTTCAGTGCCGCGTCCAAATCGGTAAAGCGAAAGGTATAACCTGCATCCAGCAATCGCTGAGGCAAGGCTCTCTGCCCACCCAGCAGCAGACTCGACATCTCTCCCATCAGGCGCAAGGCAAAGGCGGGAACAGGTATTCGTGCGGGACGATGCAGTGCACGTCCTAGAGCCTGTGCAAAATCGGCATTACGTACCGGTTGTGGTGAACACAGATTATAAGGGCCACTGGCCGACTCCTGGTTCAGAAGAAAATCGATGGCCCCGATTTGATCTTTCAAATGAATCCAGGGCATCCATTGACGTCCGCTGCCCAAGCGCCCGCCCAGGCCCAGGCGAAACATAGGTAAAAGACGCTGCATGAAGCCATCATCCGCGGCCAGTACCAGCCCTGTCCGAAGCGTGACGACACGCACACCTAAAGCCTCTGCCTCATTAGCGACCTGCTCCCAGGCTACACATAGCTCGCTGGCAAAGTCATGACCAGGGACCGCATCATCCTCCTTGAGCGGCTTCTCTCCCCCATCACCGTAATAGCCGACAGCAGATCCGGAAAGCAGCACCCTGGGCGGTTTTGGCTGCGCCCTCATCCAGTCCACCAGGGATTCGGACAGCGCAATCCGGCTTCGCCAGAGTTCAGCCTTGCGCGATGACGTCCAAGGCTTATCCGCTATAGGCGCGCCGGCCAGGTTGATAACCGCATCGACCGGCTCGCCGTTTATTTCGTCCAGACGGGCAATGGCACGCACCGAGGCGCCGCACTCACGGGCCACTTTGTCGGGCGAACGGCTTAACACGGTCAGGCTATGCCCTTTCGTCAGCCAGTCATGACACAACGCCCGGCCGATCAAGCCTGTACCGCCGGTCAGCACTATATGCATGTCGTCGTTCCTTCTTCATTTGGGGCCACATTAACGCGTCGCGCTGAAGACCTCTTCAGGTTTGTTTGTTAAGGTCATAGTGCAACTGGATCAGCTTTGTCACAGTCGTACTCGTAGAGCCTGCTTAATTGCAAAACGTTCGTCGACAGGTTCTGCCAAGACAAGCGAGGCCTTTCATGACAGCACCCATCGCCATCATCGGCGCCGGCATTGCCGGGCTTTCCGCCGCCCATGTCCTCAACGCGGCAGGACATGAGGTTCATCTGTTCGAAAAAAGCCGTGGAAGTGGAGGCCGTATGGCCAGCAAGCGGAGCGATTTCGGCTCGCTTGATCTGGGAGCCCAATACTTCACTGCCCGTGACCGCCGCTTCATCGATGCGGTCAGCCAATGGCGCATCCAAGGCTGCGTAGCGGAGTGGGACCCAGCTCTGTACCAGTACCGTTCGGGCGCGCTTACACCCTCTCAGGATGAACAGCCGCGCTGGGTCGGCATACCCCGTATGAGCGCCATTACCCGAGCCATGGTCGGGGATCTGCCGGTGTCCTTTGGCTGCCGGATTACCGAAGCATTCCGCGGCCCCCAACATTGGTCCCTGCAGGACGCCGACGGTCACAACCACGGCCCGTTCAGCCACGTTATCATCGCAACACCTGCACCCCAGGCAACACCACTCTTGGCCACTGCGCCAAAGCTTGCCGCAGTGGCGGCCGGTGTGGTGATGGATCCGACCTGGTCGGTTGCACTGGCCTTCAAGACGCCGCTTGATACGCCTGTTGAAGCCTGCTTCGTTCAGGAAGGTGAGCTGGACTGGTTTGCTCGCAACCGCTGCAAGCCAGGCCGGGAAACCG
Organism: Pseudomonas sp. UBA3149; assembly: GCF_002364655.1. Lineage (NCBI taxonomy): Bacteria > Pseudomonadati > Pseudomonadota > Gammaproteobacteria > Pseudomonadales > Pseudomonadaceae > Pseudomonas > Pseudomonas sp. UBA3149. The sequence continues at coordinate 350,892 of NZ_DEYV01000012.1, read as the reverse complement.
ACTACGACACCTGGGTTCTCCATGGAACCAGCGCCTGGAGTCGGGAACACCTGGATGCATCCAAGGAACAGGTTATCGAACAGCTTCATGGTGCCTTTGCCGAACTCATCGGTTGCGCAGTACCCGAACCGGCCTTCACGCTGGCTCATCGCTGGCTTTACGCACGTCCGGCGCAAGGCCATCAATGGGGCGCGCTGGCTGACGCGGACCTGGGTATTTATGCGTGTGGAGACTGGTGTGGTACAGGCCGTGTAGAAGGTGCCTGGCTGAGCGGTTTTGATGCTGCCAGCCGTTTGCTTGATCATCTAGAATGACCTCATCCAGCGCCGCGCAAGGCTCGCGGCGCTCCGCAGCACACCTACCTTGCGTCTGATTTGTCGAATTATCACCGCCACCTCTGGTCAATAACGATATTGAACTTGTACAAGAATAATAGTTTGTATAAGTTTTGTACGTTCAATTTTGGAGGTGGCGCATGCCTTTTCGCCAATCGACGTCATTACCTCGTCCCAAGCTAGGAATCAGCGCTTGCCTGCTGGGCGAGCCGGTCCGCTACAACGGCGGACACAAGGAATCCCGCTTGTGCAGCCACACGTTTGCCGAGCATTTCGATTTTGTACGGGTGTGCCCGGAAATGGCGATTGGCCTGGGTACGCCCCGTGAACCGATCCGTCTGGTTGGTACACCTGAACAAACGCGAGCCGTAGGTACAGTCAACCGGGAACTCGACGTAACGGATGCGCTGGCCAACTATGGCAAGAAAATGGCGACCGAGCTGGATGATCTATCCGGATTCATCTTCATGCAAAAATCGCCTTCCTGTGGAATGGAGCGCGTAAAGATCTATTCAGAACACGGCATGCCCAGTCAGCCTGAAGGCCAGGGTATATTTGCTCGTGTCTTCTGTGAGCTTCGCCCAGAGTTACCGGTTGAGGAAGCAGGTCGGCTGAATGACCCTGTGCTCCGGGAAAACTTCGTGACACGTGTGTTCGCCTATGCACAGTGGCAACAGCTGTTGCGTGAAGGCCTGACACGCAAAGCGATCCTGGGCTTTCATTCCCGCTATAAGTACCAGCTGATGGCCAATGCCCCCGAGCAGTTCAGAACACTGGGACGCATGTTGGGTGAAATCGGGCTACACGATCCACAGGAGCTGGGCCCTCACTACTTCAAGGGTGTGATGAGCGCACTCAAGCGTTGCGCTACCCGGGGAACCCACTGCAACGTCCTGTATCACCTGTTTGGTTATTTGAAGAATGCGCTGAGCCCGGCGGATAAAGAAGAAATGCAGCGCCTGATCGAGCAGTATCACAGCGGTATTGTTCCACTGGTGGTGCCCCTGACACTGCTCAAGCATCACTTTCGCCGCCATCCCCATGGCTACGTGATCGAGCAATCCTACCTGCAACCGCACCCGGAAGATTTGAGCTTGAGAAATGCCATCTGACATGCAGTCCATACCCAGCAAGTCCCCAACAGAAATCGAAGGGGACGGTGACTATCAGGCCGCCTTGAATGAAGGCTGGCTTCCCATACGTGAAGTTGCCCGACGCACGGGGGTCAATGCCGTCACACTTCGAGCCTGGGAGCGACGCTACGGGCTGATCATTCCCAAGCGAACACCTAAAGGGCACCGCCTTTATGGTGAAAGCCATATCGAGCGCATCAAAAACATTCTGGCCTGGATCAACCGTGGCGTTGCTGTCGGCCAGGTCAAGGCACTGCTGGACAGTCAGCGCCCGCTTTCATCGCCCAATGACACCCCCTGGGTCGCGCTGCGCCAGGAAATGCTGGACGCTGTGCGTGAGCTGGCTGGGCGACGTCTGGATGAAGCTTATAACCGAACGGCAGCCCTTTACCCGCCCCGGGTGCTGTGCGAACAATTGCTGATGCCGCTGGTCGAGCATCTTGAACAGCACCGCAAGGCGCCTCTGATTGGCTCCCTGGAGCAATCCTTTTTTCTGTCCTGGCTGCGTAGCAAGCTTGGGGCACGGATTTACCACAATAATTATCAACTCAAAGGGCAGTCCGTTCTGCTGGCCAGTCTGGCTGAAACACCAATGAATGCCGGACTCTGGCTCAGCGCCTGGCTATTGAGCAACGCTGACTGTCCAATTGAAACATTGGAATGGCCGCTTGCGCTGGATGCCTATGCACTGGCCGCCGAACGCATGTCGCCGCGCTGCCTCGTACTGTATTTAAATGCTCCGCTGGAATCACAGCAGATACAACAGCTGCGCAGGTTGGCTGAGACATGCCCTGCCCCCGTCATCATTGCCGGTCCGGCCGCCAAATTATTGGATGACGTCAGCAAAACCGCATTGAATGTGGCCTATGACCCTCTGGATGTCTTTAGCCGTCTTCAGGCATTGGGGTTGATGGCAGAACACGTATGACCCAACTCGTCTGGTTCCGTACCGATCTTCGTGTACGGGACAATACGGCATTGGCTGCCGCTTGCGCAGCAGGACCAGTGCTGGCCCTTTATCTGATTACACCCGAACAATGGCAGGAACACGACGACTCTCCTGCCAAGGTCGACTTCTGGCGCCGGAACCTGAAAGTCTTGGCCGAGACGCTGCATACGCTCAATATTCCCCTGTTGATTCGTCAAGTGGCTCGCTGGGCTGATGCGGCCGCTATTGTCGCCAAGCTAAGCCAACAACATGGTATTCAGACCGTTCATGTCAATGCTGAATATGGTGTCAACGAACAACGTCGTGATGATGCAGTAAAGGCAGCGTTGGACTGCAATCGAATAGGCTTTCAGCGTCATCTGGATCAGCTGTTTTTCGAGCCTGGCTCAGTGCTTACGAAAAGCGGAGGCTACTTCAAGGTCTTTGGCCAGTTCCGTAAAACCTGCATCAACCTCCTACAGCATAGCCTTCCACCGCTTAACCCGCCGCCCCGTGTCCAGACTGCGCGCTCCATCGAATCGGATCCCGTACCTAACCAGATAAACTCCTATACGATGGTTTCAAGCGCGATACAGCAGCAGTGGCCCGCGGGTGAAAATGAAGCGCATGCCAGACTGCGTCGCTTTGTCGATGAGCGCATGGAGGTGTATCACCACGACCGGGACTTTCCTTCTCGCCCTGGTACCAGTGAGTTATCCGCTTATCTTGCAGCAGGTGTGCTCTCCCCTCGCCAATGTCTGCACGCGGTGTTGAGCGCCAACCGGGGTGAGCTGACAACCGGAGCGCCAGGCGCATCGACCTGGGTCGACGAGTTACTATGGCGAGAGTTCTACAAGCACATTCTGGTAGGTTATCCCCATGTTTCGATGAGCAGAGCGTTTCACCCGCATACCGAAGCGCTACCCTGGCGGCGAAATACAGACGATCTTGACGCATGGAAATACGGCAAAACCGGCATTCCGATCATTGATGCAGCCATGCGCCAGATGCGTGAAACAGGCTGGATGCACAACCGGCTGCGCATGATCACTGCCATGTTTCTGAGCAAGAATCTGTTGATTGACTGGCGCGAAGGTGAACGCTGGTTCATGCAAAACCTGATCGATGGCGATCTGGCTGCCAATAATGGTGGATGGCAGTGGAGCGCCTCGACTGGCACTGACTCCGTGCCCTATTTCCGAATATTCAATACCTATTCGCAATCGGAGCGGTTTGATCCCAAGGGACGCTTCATTCGTACCTGGGTTCCAGAGCTGGCCTCGCTCGATGACAAGGCTATTCATAACCCGTTCAAGCGGTGGCAGCGTGCTGTCAATGACTACCCAGCGCCTATCGTCGAAGTCAAGGAGAGCCGTGAACGCGCCTTGATGGCGTTCAGAAATCTGCCCAAGCCTGCCAAACGCCAGGCATGAAAAAGCCGGACTTCAAGGTCCGGCTCTGGCGAAACGACTATGAATCAGATCGTGTGGCTGTAGAACAGCGCGTACGATTCGATACCGTCGTTAGGCTCCTTGATACCTGCGTTGGAGTAATGCGTCGCGCGAATGCCTACTCGCTGGGTTTCGCCGATCTTCACACCTGCGCCAATGCGGTCTTCAAAGTTGAAGGCTGAGCCCAGATCCTTTTCACCGACACGAGTGCTTGAAAAGACAGACACACCGATACCGGCTTCGATAAAGGGTTTAACAGAACCGTTACCGAACTCGTATACAAATACCGGAGCAAAGGACAGGGAATGCTTCGCGGAAGAGTAATGGTCAGCGCCTTCCCAGTAGGTATAGCCAGCATCCCAGTAACCTGTCAGGCGTCCCGTGGACGTCTCCCACCAGCTCTTGTTCCAGTCGAAGCCCATTCCCAGACGATACGTCATATCGCCCTGGCCCGTTACACCTACTGCACCGGACACCTCAGCCGCTTGAGCGGAAAGAATGGATCCGGCAGAAAGCGCGGCCACAATGGCCAGTGGAAGCAATTTTTTCATCTGAAAGTCCTTGTATTATTTTGTAACACGTACAACGTTACATTATGGGAGACACTTCTCATCCTGAAAAGGTAGCAAACTAACTGATTTCAGAAAGGCAGCGTTTCCACTGACGCAACTTTGCCCCATAGGCTAGGCAACACCGTCGAAAACTGCTCAACATGCCCACTTGTCCAGAAACGGCATTCCAAAGGAGTGTCCGTTGCCATCTGGTCTTTTTCATGGATCAACGAGCTCAGTCGACGTGCAACCGCCGATCCGGTGTCGATGAGAGTAATTTCAGCAGGCAGCAGTTCCCTCAGTAAAGGCTTCAGGAAGGGATAATGCGTACATCCCAGAATGATCGTGTCACAGCCAGCTGCCAGCAGTGGTGCTACATACCCTTTCAGCAACGCCCGGGTCACAGGACCAGTCAGGTCCCCAATCTCTACCCGCTCCACTAGCCCCGGACAAGGTTGAGTGACGACCCTGACCGTACTGGCGAAGCGATCCAGCAAGGCGGCAAATCGTGCGCTTTGAAGCGTTCCAGTGGTTGCCAGAACCCCCACCACACCCGATTTTGTCGCTGCAGCCGCCGGCTTCACCGCAGGCTCCATACCCACGATAGGCCACTGTGCATGACATTCGCGCAGGTCGTTTACAGCCGCTACGGTAGCTGTATTACACGCGAGCACCATCGCCTTGGCGCCTTTCTCGAGAAAGAACTCAGCTACCTGCTGGCAACGCTCACGAATGAAAGCCGGATCTTTTTCCCCGTAAGGAATATGAGCACAATCCGCTGCATATAACAGCGACTCACCCGGTAGAAGCCCATGAATTTCACGCAGGACGGACAATCCGCCTACGCCAGAATCAAAGACACCAATAGGTGCATTACTCGGCATGGCGTTTCCTACATACCTCACAAGCAGGGTCACGGCGCACTTTCAGCTCTCTGAAGCGTGACGTGAGTGCATCAATCAACAGCAGGCGCCCCACCAGAGGAGAGCCGAACGCTGCAAGCAGTTTCAAGGCTTCCAACGCCTGAAGGCTTCCTACCAGCCCTACCAAGGGCCCTACGACCCCAGCTTCACTGCAGGTTAGCTCCGTCTCGCTGCCATGACCGTAGAGGCAGTGATAACACGGACTGTCTTCACGTCTTGGGTCAAATACGCTGAGCTGCCCTTCAAGTCGAATGGCAGCACCACTTACCAAAGGCCGACCCGCGGATACACACGCGACATTCACGGCCTCTCGAGTGGAAAAATTATCGGAGCAGTCCAGCACGACGTCTACGCGTTCGACCGCTGCAGCCAGGGAGTCGGCATCCAAGGCAGTTCGGTAAGCGTTATAGGTGATTTCAGGATTGATCGCCTGCAGCCGATCCAGCGCCGAATCGACTTTGCTACGCCCTACCTGGGCCGTGTCATGGATGACCTGCCGCTGCAGATTGGTCATGTCGACCGTGTCGAAATCGGCAAGATGCAACTCACCCACACCCGCGGCGGCCAGATACAGCGCAACCGGGGAGCCCAGGCCACCCAGGCCTATGACCAGCGCCCTGCTCTGCTTGAGACGCAGCTGCCCTTCTATATCGATCTGAGGCAACAGAATCTGCCGGCTGTAGCGCAACAGCTCCGCATCGCTCAGCACGGCCGCTGCCCCAGTGTCACGCGCTCATGCCCACCCAGATCGCGACGGCTTTCAACCGATATGAAGCCCTGCTCAGTCAGTAGCGACCTAACCGCTGGAGCCTGATCGAACCCATGCTCCAGAAGCAGCCATCCACTAGGTAACAAATGTTCCGGAGCCTGCCGAACGATAAGGCGAATATCATCCAGACCATCGTCACCCGCAACCAATGCAGAGGCAGGCTCGTAGCGAACATCCCCTTCATCAAGGTGCGGATCATTGTGTGGAATATAGGGAGGATTGCTGACAATGACGTCAAACCGCTCTGCGGAAAGCGCAGCGAACCAATGACTTTGCTGAAAAGAGGCATTCGAAATGCCCAGTCGTGCCCGATTTCGCTCAGCGAGCACTACCGCGCCGTCTACACGATCCACCCCTATTACCTGCCACTGCGCACGCTCATGGGCCAGCGCCAGGGCGATGGCACCAGTACCTGTTCCCAGGTCAAGCACGCGTCTGTGTTCGGCACCTGTCAGAGCCAGCGCGGTTTCAACCAGAAGCTCCGTGTCAGGGCGCGGTATCAGGGTATCAGGCGAGACCTCAAGATCGAGCGACCAGAATCCTTGATGGCCCAGGATATAAGCTATCGGTTCCCCATCTCGACGACGCTCGATAAAGGTGCTGTAAAGATCCTTGGCTTCACGCGTCACAATACGTTCAGGCCAGGTACGCAGGAAGCTACGCGGCTTTCCCAGCGCAGCCGCCAACAGCAATTCGGCATCCAGACGCTCGCTGGGTGAATCCGGCAGGCGCGCTTCCTTGAGCAATGCCCCGATAGTGGCCATATCAGTCCCCCAAGGCCGCCAGTTGGTCGGCCTGATATTCCTGCAGGAGAGGCTCGATGACCTGTTGCACCGCGCCCTCCATGACTTCACCCAGAGAGTACAAGGTCAGGTTGATACGGTGATCAGTCACACGGCCCTGTGGAAAATTATAGGTCCGGATACGCTCGGAACGATCCCCTGAGCCTACCAGCAATTTACGGGTGCTGGCGATAGCCTGCTGATGTGCCGCCTGTTGCTGGTCATTGAGCTTGGCCGCCAACCACGCCATGGCCTTGGCGCGGTTCTTGTGCTGTGAACGCTCTTCCTGGCACTCGACGACAATACCGCTGGGAAGGTGCGTAATACGAATGGCCGACTCGGTTTTGTTGACGTGCTGACCACCCGCACCGGAGGAGCGATAGGTATCAATACGCAAATCCGCCGGGTTGATCTCCACAGCTGCCTGCTCATCAGGTTCCGGCAGCACAGCCACCGTACAGGCCGATGTATGGATTCGCCCTTGAGACTCGGTCTCGGGAACCCGTTGGACACGATGGGCACCAGACTCGAATTTGAGCTTGGCGTAGACGTTGTCGCCCTCTACACGGGCAATCACTTCCTTGTAGCCACCATGCTCGCCCAGGTTCTCGGACATGACCTCTATGCGCCAGCCTTGACGCTCGGCATAGCGCGAATACATGCGGAACAGATCCCCGGCAAAAATGGCGGCCTCATCCCCACCGGTTCCGGCACGAATCTCAAGGAAAACGTTGCGACTGTCATTAGGATCGCGAGGCAGCAGCATTCGCTGTAGCTGATTTTCCAGGTCGATCAGCGCGGCTTCTGCCTGCTCGGCCTCTTCTTCGGCCATGGCCCGCATTTCCGGGTCGCTGTCCTTTAGCAGGGCACGAGCGCCTTCCAGATCGGCCTGCACCTTGCGAAATTCCCGAAGCGCCATGATGACCGGCTCGATTTCCGCATATTCCTTCGAATAAGCACGAAACTGGGTCTGGTCACTGATTACGTCGGCATCACCGAGCAGCGCTGTCAGCTCCTCGAAACGATCATTTAATCCATCGAGCTTTTGCAGCAGAGAGGCTTTCATTTTTTATCCACGCCCTCGTCGAGAGCGAACAGTTCCTGAGCCAAAGCCAGCGCATCGATGCGCCCTTCAGCAGACAATTTCTTGAGTTGCACACTAGGCGCGTGCAACAACTTGTTGGTCAGGCTCCGTGCCAGCGCGGCCAGCACCTGATCAGGCGCAACACCATTGGCGAGCTGCCGCTGAGCACGAGCCAGTTCGTCATCACGCATCTGCTCGGCCTGTTGCCGGTAGGCTCGCAATACATCCACCGCTGCCAGCTCACGCAGACGATGCATGAACTCATCGACCCCAGCCAGCACCAGTTTTTCAGCCGCCTGGGCAGCGCCCTGCCGGCTCTTAAGGTTCTCGGTGATGACCTCATGCAGATCGTCGACGGTGTACAGGTACACATCGTCCAGCTCGCTGACCTCCGGCTCGATATCGCGCGGCACTGCAATATCCACCATGAACATCGGCTTGTGCTTGCGCTGCTTGAGCGCACGCTCAACGGCACCTTTCCCCAGGATGGGCAACTGGCTTGCCGTCGAGCTGATCACGATGTCGCTATTGGGCAGCTCTTCCGGAATATCGGCAAGCAGAATCGTATGCGCCCCGAACTGCTCTGCCAGGTGACTGGCGCGCTCGAGTGTCCGGTTGGCGACCACAATCCGCTTGACGCCCTGCTCGTAGAGGTGCCTTGCCACCAGCGTAATGGTTTCTCCTGCGCCAATCAAAAGCGCCTGACTGCGATTGAGATCACTGAAGATCTGCTTGGCCAGACTTACCGCAGCAAAGGCAACCGAAACCGGGTTTTCGCCAATGGCGGTATCGGTACGGACACTTTTCGCCGTGTTGAACGTTGCCTGAAAAAGACGCCCTAACAAGGGGCCTACAGTGCCCGCTTCGCGTGCTACCGCGTAGGCTGATTTCATCTGGCCCAGAATCTGCGGTTCGCCCAGGATCATGGAGTCCAGACCAGACGCTACACGCATCATGTGCTGGACCGCCTCGTCATCCTCATGAATGTACGCGCAGGCACGCAGCTCATCCAGCGAGAGATGATGATAGTGGGCGAGCCATGCCAGAACGTTGTCCGGAAGGGGCTGCTCCATTTCCAGATAGAGCTCACTACGGTTACAGGTCGACAGAATGGCCGCCTCGCGACTCAAGGTCTCCCGGCACAGTTGCCGTAATGCCTCTACCATTTGCTCAGGGGTGAACGCTACGCGTTCGCGTACATCCACTGAGGCGGTCTTGTGATTGATGCCAAGCGCGAGGAAAGCCATGCAGAATCGCTAAGTTTTTTGGAAAGCCGGTAATTGTCCTACGTCGTCGATTGAACGACAACTATCAGGCCCATGTGCTTGCCTAATACCTTGTGGCATGATGGGCTGAATGCAGAGAGGCCGTTTCGATCTCATGACTAAATATCTCGCGCTGCTGACCACTGCGCTGCTATTGGGTGGCTGCCAAAACCTGGCCAGCCACACGAATTCTGAACAAACCAAACCTGAACAGGCTGCACCTGCTGCTGCGCCAGCCCAGCCGGAAAAGTACGGCTCCTTCAGGGAAGACACCTTATATGACCTGCTGGTTGCAGAACTGGCCGGGCAACGCAATCGATTCGATATTGCATTGGCCAATTATGTCGAACAGGCCCAGAGCACTCAGGATCCCGGCGTAGCCGAACGCGCGTTTCGCATCGCAGAATACCTGGGTGCAGACAGTTCCGCCTTGGATACCTCTGTTATATGGGCGAAGAACGCGCCAGATAACCTTGATGCCCAACGCGCTGCTGCCATCATGTTGGCACGTGCCGGCCAATACGACGAATCCATGACCTACATGGAGAAAGTTCTGCAGGGCCAGGGCGACACCCATTTCGATTTTCTTGCCCTGTCGGCAGCCGAGACGGACGCAGACACCCGCGCGGGCCTGCTCAAAAGCTTTGATCGCCTTCAGGCCAAGTACCCCGAGAACGGCCAACTGCTGTTCGGCAAGGCATTGCTGCTTCAACAGGACGGACGAGTCGACGAGGCGCTGACGTTACTGGAAGATCACCCTGCCGCCAGACATGAAGTGGCACCGCTGCTGCTCAGAGCCCGCATGCTTCAGAGTCTTGGTCGTAGCAAGGAAGCCCTTCCGCTGCTGGAAAATGGAATCAAGGAGCATCCGGACGATAAACGTCTGCGCCTCGCTCATGCCCGCCTGCTGGTTGAGCTAAACAAGCTTGATCAGGCCAAGCAGGAGTTTGCGGACCTGGTCGCACAGTTTCCCGATGATGACGATCTTCGCTTTTCCCTGGCACTGGTATGCCTGGAAGCCGAAGCCTGGACTGACGCACGCACCTATCTGGAAGAACTGGTTCAGCGTGGCAGCCACGTGGACGCGGCCCACTTCAACCTGGGGCGTGTTGCCGAGGAATTGAATGATCCCGAACAGGCGCTGACCCAATACGCATTGGTCGGCCCGGGTAGCGACTACCTACCCGCCCAGCAGCGTCAGGCTGAAATCCTGATGGGTCAGGGGCGATTCGAAGAAGCCAAATCGCTTCTTGCCGCCTCTCGCCAACGCCAGCCTGACTATGCGGTCCAGCTCTACCTGCTCGAGGCCGAAAGCCTGACCAACAACAATCAGTCGGAGGCGGCCTGGAATACCATCCAGCAGGGCCTCAAGCTGTATCCAAACGACCTCAATTTACTCTATACCCGTGCCATGGTATCGGAGAAGCGCGGAGACCTTGGTCAATTGGAAAGGGATCTACGCCTTATTCTCAAGCAGGATCCCGACAATGCCATGGCGCTCAATGCACTCGGCTACACCCTGGCCGACCGTACGACCCGCTACGCCGAAGCACGCACGCTGATCGAGAAAGCTCATCAGATCAATCCTGATGATCCCGCTATCCTCGATAGCATGGGATGGATCAATTACCGCCAGGGCAAGCTTGATCTTGCAGAGCAGTATCTACGCCAAGCCCTTCAGCGCTTCCCCGATACCGAGATCGGCGCACATCTGGGCGAAGTTCTCTGGGCGCGAGGCAAGAAGCAGGAAGCACGCAAGGTATGGGCGGCGGCTGCTGAACAGTCCCCTGATAACGCCGTGCTACGTAGCACGCTCAAACGATTGACAGGCTCAGAAACACTGTGAAATTCAATATCCGCTTTATCCTCATAACGGCATTTCTGGCATTCCTGGCCGGGTGCGCGGGTCAAGTGCCCCATGAAACGGTCGAAGGGCATGGCAACAGCGCGGCCTGGAAGGCTCACAAGGCACGCATTACGACGCTGGACGGTTGGCAGATCAACGGCAAGGTAGGTATCCGTGCTCCCAATGATTCCGGCAGTGGCACCCTATTCTGGCTTCAGCGGCAAGGGTATTTCGATATACGCCTGTCAGGACCTCTAGGCCGTGGCGCAGCCCGTCTGACGGGACGCCCAGACGACGTTACGCTGGAGGTAGCCAATCAGGGGCGTTACCACGCAGACTCCCCCGAGGCGCTTCTTGAGCAGCAGCTCGGCTGGCGCTTACCCGTTTCCCATTTGCTCTGGTGGGTGCGTGGACTTCCAGCTCCAGACAGCCGCAGCCAACTTACACTGGACGGCGACAGTCACCTGTCCCGCCTCTTCCAGGACGGCTGGACCGTGGAGTACACCCGCTACACCGAACAGAATGGCTATAGCCTGCCCGAGCGCTTGAAGATCAAAGGTCAGGACCTCGATGTGACACTGGTTATCAAGGACTGGCAGCCACGCCAGCTAGGCCAATGAAAGACGTGTTGACCTTACCGGCCCCAGCCAAGCTGAACCTTTTCCTTCATATCCTGGGTCGGCGCGACGACGGCTACCACGAGTTGCAGACACTGTTTCAGTTCGTGGACTATGCCGATGAGCTCAAGTTTGCGCTGCGTGATGACGGTCAGATCCGGTTGCATACCGTCCTTCCCGGTGTTGAACATGATTCCAACCTGATCGTTCGTGCCGCTCGGCTTCTCCAACAGACAACTCATTGCTCTCTCGGAGCGGATATCTGGCTGGATAAGCGGCTGCCCATGGGCGGTGGTATCGGAGGCGGCAGCTCGAATGCAGCGACTACCCTGCTCGGGCTGAATTACCTCTGGAAGCTCAACGTCAGCGAAGAGGCACTGGCAGAGCTTGGCCTTACCCTTGGCGCGGACGTTCCGGTATTCGTGCGAGGCAAGGCAGCCTGGGCGGAAGGGATTGGTGAGCGACTGACGCCGGTAGAGATAGAAGAGCCCTGGTATCTGGTGGCTGTTCCGCAAGTGTCTGTAAGTACAGCAGAAATTTTTAACGATCCCCTGTTGACACGTGACACGCATCCCAGTAAAGTTCGCCCCGTTCTCGAGTGGGGCGGTCGAAACGATTGCCAGAGCGTGGTAGAAAAGCGTTATCCAGAAATACGTAACGCTTTGATCTTGCTAAACAAATTTGTTTCAGCTAGATTAACCGGCACTGGTAGTTGCATATTTGGGGGGTTCCCAAGTCAGACCGAAGCTGTTAAAGTTGCGGACCAACTTCCAGCTACCCTGCCAAGCTTCGTAGCTAAAGGAAGCAACACTTCAATGTTGCACCGTAAACTGGGAAGTTTGTTCTGAGAAACAGATACAACTGTATCTGAAACGTCACAGGGGCGTCGCCAAGCGGTAAGGCAGCAGGTTTTGATCCTGCCATGCGTTGGTTCGAATCCAGCCGCCCCTGCCATTTCCTTTTCATCAGGTCCACCCTCAGCCGGCAGGTACTGCAGCGTGTCCAAGATGATGGTCTTTACGGGGAACGCTAACCCCGATCTGGCACGGCGCATTGTGCGTCAGCTGCACATTCCTCTAGGTGATGTTTCCGTCGGTAAATTCTCCGATGGCGAAATCAGCGTCGAGATCAACGAAAACGTTCGTGGTAAGGACGTCTTCCTGATTCAGCCGACCTGTGCACCTACGAACGATAATCTGATGGAACTGGTCGTGATGGCTGATGCCTTCCGTCGTTCCTCAGCTACCCGAATCACTGCTGTTATCCCCTACTTCGGCTATGCACGTCAGGATCGCCGCCCGCGCTCCGCACGCGTTGCTATTAGCGCTAAAGTAGTGGCTGACATGCTTACCGTTGTCGGTGTCAACCGAGTTCTGACTGTCGATCTTCATGCCGACCAGATTCAGGGTTTCTTTGACATTCCCGTTGATAACATCTATGGCTCCCCCGCTCTGGTTGACGATATCGAAGACCAGCGTTTCGAGAACCTGATGATTGTTTCTCCCGACATTGGTGGTGTAGTTCGCGCACGCGCCGTGGCTAAAAGCCTGGGCGTAGATCTTGCGATCATCGACAAACGCCGTCCGAAAGCCAACCAGTCCGAAGTGATGCATATCATTGGCGACATCGAAGGCCGCACCTGCGTGCTAGTCGACGACATGGTTGATACAGCCGGTACACTTTGCCATGCCGCCAAGGCTCTGAAAGAGCATGGTGCATCCAAGGTATTGGCGTATTGCACGCACCCCGTGCTTTCCGGACGCGCAATCGAGAACATCAACACTTCCGTTCTTGATGAGCTTGTCGTTACCAACACCATTCCGCTTTCTGCTGCTGCGCAAGCCTGCACTCGTATCCGCCAGTTGGACATTGCTCCAGTGGTAGCCGAAGCTGTGCGTCGTATCAGCAATGAGGAATCCATCAGCGCCATGTTCCGTTAAGAACTGGTGTTGGTATAACGGCCCCGCATCATGCGGGGCTTTTTAGTCAATGGTCTGATCGCTGGTCGCAAGTGACTCAGGCAATTGTCTTTTTTAGGAGACTACAAATGGTCGACTTTACTCTGAATGCCCAAGCGCGTTCCGACCTGGGGAAAGGTGCGAGCCGCCGCCTGCGTCGTAATGCCGAACAAGTTCCTGCCGTAATTTACGGCGGTGAAAAAGCGCCTGTATCCGTTACGCTGGAAGGCAAGGATCTGGCCAAGCTGTTGAACAACGAGGCTGCTTTCAGCCACGTAATCAACCTGAACGTTGACGGCCAGAACGAAAGCGTTCTGATCAAGGCACTGCAGCGTCACCCTGCCAAGGGCTACGTTATGCATGCTGACTTCCTGCGTGTAGTGGCTGGCCAAAAGCTGACCGCAACCGTTCCGCTGCACTTCATCAATCAGGAAGCTGCCATTGGCGTTAAGCAAGGCGGCGGTGAAGTTTCGCACAACGTGAACGAAGTAGAAGTCTCTTGCCTGCCAAAAGACCTGCCTGAGTTCATCGAAGTCGACATGTCCAAGGTCGAGCTGAACCAGATTGTTCACATGAGCGACCTGAAGCTGCCGGCTGGCGTTGAGCTGGTATCCCTGGCTCATGGCAGCGACCTGCCAGTAGCAAGCATCCACCTGTCCCGCGTCCAGGCTCCGGCTGAGGGCGAAGGCGAAGGTTCTGCTGAGTAAGGCATTGCCTAAGGCTTGTTGAGGAGAAGGTAACGCCTCTACAGCAGACTATTATGAGCGCATCGCCCTGATGCGCTTCTCGATAGGGTTACTCTGTCTGTATAGTCGCTGCCTTAACCTCATAGACAAACTTAGGAAGAAGGGCTCCCGTTATGACTGCCGTACAACTGATCGTTGGCTTGGGTAATCCAGGCGCTGAATACGAACAGACGCGGCATAATGCGGGGGCCCTTTTTGTTGAACGTCTTGCTGCTCAACATCATGTCAATCTAGTCGCTGATCGCAAGTATCATGGCCTGACGGGCCGATTTACACATGACGGCCATGATGTTCGCCTCTTGATTCCTACGACCTACATGAACCGTAGCGGCCAAGCGGTTGCGGCGCTTGCAGGTTTTTACCGTATTCCTGTGGAATCCATTCTGGTCGCCCACGATGAGTTGGATATGCCGCCGGGTGTTGCCAAGTTGAAAAAAGGTGGTGGGCACGGTGGTCATAACGGCTTGCGCGATATCATTGCCCAATTGGGCAACCAAAACGGTTTTCATCGCCTACGGCTTGGCATTGGCCATCCGGGGCATAGCAGTCTAGTCTCCGGCTACGTATTGGGCCGCGCGCCACGTGCCGAACAGGAACTGCTGGATACCAGTATCGATTTTGCCCTCGGCGTGCTGCCGGACATTCTGGCCGGGGATTGGACCCGTGCCATGCAGCGCTTGCATAGCCAGAAGGCCTAACCTACTCCGCGAGGGACAATTTCATGGGATTTAACTGTGGCATCGTCGGCTTGCCCAACGTTGGCAAGTCCACTCTATTCAACGCCCTCACCAAGTCCGGCATTGCTGCAGAAAACTTTCCGTTCTGCACCATCGAGCCGAACAGCGGCATAGTGCCAATGCCTGATGCTCGACTCAATGCACTGGCCGAGATCGTCAAGCCCGAGCGCGTAATCCCTACAACCATGGAGTTCGTGGATATCGCCGGTCTGGTAGAAGGCGCATCCAAAGGCGAAGGCCTTGGAAACAAGTTCCTGGCCAACATCCGCGAAACTGATGCCATTGCTCATGTGGTTCGCTGCTTTGAAGACGAAAACGTTATTCACGTAGCCAACTCCGTTGACCCCAAGCGAGACATTGAGGTCATTGACCTTGAGCTGATCTTTGCGGACCTGGAAAGCTGTGAGAAGCAATTGCAGCGAGTGGTTCGCAACGCCAAGGGCGGCGATAAGGAGGCAGTAGCTCAAAAAGCACTTCTTGAAAAGCTGATTCCTCATTTCGAAGCAGGAAAGCCTGCGCGCAGCCTGTTGAAGGACATGGATGACGAACAGAAGCGCATGGTACGCGGCTTTCATCTGCTGACCAGCAAGCCGGTCATGTATATCGCCAACGTGGCTGAAGACGGATTCGAAAACAATCCTCATCTGGATATCGTCAAAGGCATTGCTGCCGAAGAAGGCGCAATTGTTGTTCCGGTATGCAACAAAATCGAAGCTGAAATTGCCGAGCTGGATGATGGTGAGGAAAAGGACATGTTCCTTGAGTCGCTAGGCTTGGAAGAGCCCGGCCTGAACCGCGTAATCCGCGCTGGCTATGAACTGCTGAATCTACAGACCTATTTCACTGCCGGAGTGAAGGAAGTTCGTGCCTGGACGGTCAAGGTAGGTGCTACCGCGCCACAGGCAGCTGCCGTGATTCACACTGACTTTGAGAAAGGCTTCATCCGCGCCGAAGTGGTCGCCTATGACGACTTTATTCAGTACAAGGGTGAAAATGGCGCGAAGGAAGCAGGCAAATGGCGCCTGGAAGGTAAGGATTATATCGTCAAGGATGGCGACGTCATGCACTTCCGCTTCAACGTCTGATCTGCTCAGCGGACCTGCGATGCAGGTCCGCCCCCCTTCCCTTCTACCTGCACATGCTCAAGACAGCAGCAACTTACGTCTACTGGTTGACTGGCAAAGCCGCATGCAGTTGAGTCAGCTCGTTGACCTTGTCGTATAGCTTGTCGGTACTGGTAGCCATGGTGGTAGGCACAAACTGGTTAGGCTGGGAAAAACCAGCGACCATAGTGGTAAATTTCCACTGCGCCTTAACCTTGCATAAGGCAACAGCAGTCACTTGATTTGGCGTTCCTGCTTGCCAAATAGTGCTTCAAAGTCTCTTACCAATGCCTCGAATGCTCTTTCCAGATCAGGCACAGTTGCTCATAACGACTCCATCACGACAAGCTCACTTCAGCTCTTTTACAGAAGTGCTGCGTTAATCTTTCAGGAATAAATAAAGGTAGCGTGAGCAAAATGGAGGACGAAGCAATAAGGACCATTCTGCCGGTACGAGCAGAATGGCCCTCAGCATAGGTATCGGTCAGTTGCCGGCAGATAGCCCTGCGTACAGCCGTGTCAGCTCGTTCATCTGCTTGAACAGCGTATCGGCACTGGAGGCCATTGCTGTGGGGACATAGTTGTCGGGAGTGGTTAGATCTACCGCCGTACGGGTGAATTTCCACTGAGCTTCGGCTTTACGCAGCGAAGTGGCAATTTCAGGGTTGGGCGTGCCCGCGGTATTGAGTTCTGTCATGACGGTATCGAACTCACCGACGGACTTGTCAAACGCCTCGTCCAGCCCGGGCGCCTGCACACCCCAGTTCTTGGCCATGTACAGCATGGCGATCCGCTGGCTTAGCACTCGGTTCCAGCCACTACGGTTCACCAGACGGGAAGACTCACCACCGTTGTTCTTTGCGACGAGATCCGTCAGCTTTTGGCACTGATCCAGGAGCTGATCACTGACGCCCAGCATGGCGACGGCCTGATCCTTGTCAGGATTAGCCTGAACCAACTGCTTGTATTCCTGCCAAGTCTTCTCTATCTCGCTGAGCTTGCTGCGAATTTCAGTATTCGGTGCGAACTCGACAAGCAATTTGTGATGGTTGTCGAACAGTGTAACAGTGTCCTTGAGCTGCTTGGCTGCAACGTCTACGCGAACACCGGACCCCATCATCAGGTAATCCTTGGCCATGCGTTGGCCCAGCGTGCGCTGAAGGCCAGCCATGTTCATCGCTTCTTCAGGGGTAATGGCCGCCCAGCAAGAGGCACTAACAAGACTGACGCCCAAAACGGCTACACGCAAAAAATCCTTTAGCATTTACTTCTCCAAAAGGGCCATTCGCTGGCCAGGCAAAGCGGGGCCTTTTTTAGAAACAGCAAGGCGCCGCGAATAGTTAAGCTCCGCGGTTATCGATTTAATTAGTGCGGGATTTGGTATGAAGGCGAATTGTCATGACAGCTGATGTCATAACGCCATCGAATCATGAGGTCGCTATTGTAGCGTCTTGAAAAGTCAATAGGACGTTTTTACTAGGACATAATGTCGCCCCTGCCCAGAAGCGTGACAGCGACAGCACCTCCGCTGGAACAAGGGCACATTGGAAGCAGGCCGCTTACATGATCAACCGCTAACCCGCAAAGGACCGCCAACCGGAACGTACTCAACAGGTGTCTCACCTGGGAGGTCTTGGACAGGGTCGTCCTGGTAGCCAAACCCTTCCTCCTTCAGGTTGATTGAATGTGTGCTGTGTTCTCGGGCACTCGTATCGCTCAGTTTGGTAAACAGGCGATCATCATCCTGCAAGGTGAAGCGGTCTCCTGGGCAAAGCTGTGCGAAAGTAATCGTGGCGGCGGTACTCATCAAGCAGTCTCCTTATAACCGTTGAAGTCTCTTATGAATGGAGAGTTTCCGGTCGATCAAGGTTCCGAACAGCGACCGGAACTGACTTGCAGAGCACACATTGCAGAATAAAAAAGGCTCGCCTGGAAACGGCGAGCCAAGACGTGGGAAGCTGTTTAGCGCTTGGCCTTGCGCTTATTTCGGTATTGGTCGATGACAACGGCCACCACAATGATGATGCCCTTGATGATGTCCTGGATGTAAGCGTCGACCCCGAGGAAGGTAAAGCCGCTGGCCATGACGCCCAGAATCAGGGCGCCGATGACCGTTCCAGTAATACGCCCTACGCCGCCCGCCAGGCTGGTACCGCCAATCACGGCGGCGGCAATCGCATCCAACTCGTAGGACATACCCATCCCCGCCTGACCTGTAGCGGCTCGGGCCGAGGCAACGACACCAGCGAGGCCTGCTAGAAGGCCGGCGATGCTATAGACGATGATCAAATGGCGCTTGACGTTGATGCCCGAGATGCGAGCCGCCTGCATGTTGCCGCCAATGGCATAGGTGTACTTACCGTATTTGGTATACCGCAGGGCGATATGAAAGATGACAGCCACGACCAGAAAGATGATGACCGGCATGGCACCGCTGCCAATGGCGGTGTACGAGTCGGACAGCATGCTGATGGGCTGACCTTCGGTGTAATAACGCGCCAGACCGCGGGCCGACACCATCATGCCCAGCGTGGCGATGAAAGGAGGAATGCCGGTAGCGGCAATAATGCTTCCGTTAATGACGCCGGCCAGCAGTCCCACGCCTAATCCGGCCATGATCGGCACCCAGACCGGCATGTCGGTCAATGAAGGGAAGACCGCGCGGCCAAAATCAGACGTTTGCGCCAGACTAGCCGCAACCATTGCGGAAAGCGCAAGCACAGAGCCTGAAGACAGATCGATTCCTGTGGTAATAATGATCTGGGTAACGCCAATGGCCAGAAGACCGATGATGGAAACCTGGAGAATCATCAGCACCAGGCGTTGAGAGTTCATGAGAAAGCTCTGATCACGCATGACCCAGCCGAACAGCTCGAACACCAGGCCAATACCCAATAGTACGAGCAGAATACCCACTTCAGTAGGAATACGCCGCCTGGTCTTCCTGGGTACCTCAGCTGTTTTGTTTTCAGTGATAGCATTCATAGTGATTTCCTCTTCTCCTGCTTTCGCCCAGGCGAACGTGCCCGCTGACTACTGCCAGGCCGCTATGCGTATCGATATGCGGAGAAAACCTCCGCCCCTACTCAGTGAATCGCTCTGATTCCGGATGCGTGATGCATGATCCGTTCTTGCGTGGCCTCGTCGCGGTCGAGCACGCCAGTCACCTCCCCTTCATGCATGACCAGGATGCGATCGCTCATGCCGAGCACTTCAGGCAGTTCAGACGAGATCATGATGACAGCCATGCCTTCACTGGCCAGCAGAGAGATCAGCCGGTAGATCTCAGCCTTGGCACCCACGTCGATCCCTCGCGTCGGCTCATCTAGAATGAGGACACGTGGGTTGGTCATCAGCCACCGTGCCAGCAACGCTTTTTGCTGATTACCGCCGGACAGGTTGGCAATGCACTGCTCCAGCGAAGGCGTCTTGACGCGCAGCTTCCTGCACATGTCTTCGCAGAGGTCGCGCAGTGGTTTTTGCTGGACGAAACCGCTACCGCTGTAATTGGGCAGGACCGCGACCTCCATATTCTCCAGAACCGAAAGGCATGGAAAAATGCCGGTGTCCTTCCGGTCCTCGGTCAGGAGCGCCAGGCCTTTCTGAATCGCCAGACAGGGGTCGCTCATGGTGATCCTTTCACCGTCCAGGTAGATTTCCCCGCTGGTGGCTGGCGTGACACCAAACAGGGTTTCGGCTACGTTGGTACGCCCCGACCCCATAAGGCCGGCGATGCCAAGGATTTCACCCGCACGCAGGTCGAACGATACGTCTTTGAAGATACCGTCCAGGGACAGGTTGCGTACCGAGAGCATGACCTTGTCGGTCGGAGCGGTACGTTCGGGAAACAGCTGAGTCAGCTCACGGCCTACCATCATGGAGATCAGGCTGTCGCCATCCATGCTTTCCGCACGCTGCAGGCCGATGTAGGAACCATCCCGGAAGACCGCGACCTCATCGGCAATCTGGAAAACTTCATCCATCTTGTGCGTGATATAGATGATGCCCTTTCCCTGCGCCTTAAGGTCAGCAATGATCGAGAACAGGTGAGCCACTTCTTTTTCGGTGATAGCTGAGGTGGGCTCGTCCATGATGAGGATATCGGAGTCGTAGGAGACCGCCTTGGCAATCTCGACCATTTGCCGGCCAGCAATGCTGAGGTTGCCGACCGGCTCTTCAGGATCGAGATCAATCCGCAGGCGCGCCAGCAGCGCTTCGGTATTACGGTGCATGGCACCATGATCGACCATGTGCAGGGCGTTGAGCGGTTCACGGCCCAACCAGATGTTTTCAGCAATGGTCATGTGGGGCATCAGGTTGAGCTCCTGATGGATCATGGCGATGCCTGACTGCAGGGCGGCCAGCGGCGTTTCGAACGTCACGGGCTTGCCACGCAGGCGAATCTCGCCACTGTCGGGCTGATGAATTCCTGCAATGATCTTCATGAGGGTGGATTTACCCGCCCCGTTTTCTCCCATCAGCGCCAACACGGTGCCTGGACGAACACGGAGCTGCACATCGGATAGAGCCACAACGCCTGGAAAGCCTTTGCTGACGTTCAGGATTTCTAGCAGGTACTCCGTACCCATGGGGTCGGCTTCGTAATTGATCTGTTTGTAGGTTGAGGGCGTTACAGCAGTAGTTGAGCCGAGCATCTTATTCTTCTCCTCGGAACGTTCGTGAGCGCCAGCTGAAGCAGGGCGCTGGCGTCTGATCGTTATTTACTCTGGAATTGCTGATAGTTCTCGGGGGTAACCAGCTGCACCGGAACCCAGATGTCGCCTTGCAGGTTTTCCTTGTTGACGAGGCGGACGGCGGCATCTACCGAGCCGGCCCCGATACCGACGGTATCGCGGTACACCGTTACACTCAGCAGTCCGCGCTTGATGGCAGCCAGGCCGTCGGCCGTGCCGTCGACACCGCCTACCATGACGTCCTTGCGACCGGCCTGACGCAGTGCCATGGCTGCACCGATACCCATCTCATCGTTATTGGCCGCAATAGCATCGATCGGCTTGCCGGACAGGAGCCAATTGCTCATCAGGTCCATGCCCTTGTCACGTTCCCAGTTGGCGGATTGCTCTTCTACCACCTTGATATCGGGGTATTTAGCCAGAACATCCTTCACCCCAGTCGTGCGCTTGCGCGTATCGTCATGGGCCAGTCGGCCAAGGATGATAGCGAGGTTTCCCTTGCCGCCCATCTTTTCGGCGAGATACTCCATTTGCATCTGGCCAATGCGCTGCTCATCCGTGCCTACAAACACGACACCTGCCGGGAAACTGTCTACCTCAGGGCGGCTGTTGAGATAAACCAGCGGGATACCCGCCTGGGTAACGCGCTCAGTGATCTTGCGGGTCGCGGCTGTATCAGCCGGGTTGACGATGATGGCATCAACTTTCTGACTGATGAAGTTTTCAACCTGCCCTAGCTGACGCACTACATCACCACCCGCATCCTCAAGTTGCAGAGAGGCGCCACCGGGTATCTCTTTGGCACGCGCCTGCATGGCCTGAACAAGGTAGGCGATGTAGTTATCGTACTGTGCGACCGCCACACCGATTTTCATATCGGGCCAGGCCAGCGGAGAGATAAGCAGGCAGAACAGCAAACCCAGACAGCGCTTCATGGTGGCTCCTTAAGCCCTGTGCACCGGCATCATGCTGGCATCGAAAAAGGCAAACCCCGTCGAGGCAGAGCACCGAGCCGGAACGGTTCTGTTCGGAGTGCGACGTGAGCAGGACGAAGGGCCATGCTGGTTGCACGATAGGACATGTGCGCTGAGCACGCTGAGGCTCGAAGCGAGTACGCGACGGTCTACGGCTGGTAGACCGCTCGGAGTCGTCCTGTAAGGAAGAGAGGGTTTCATCGACAGTACCTGTTTGTTTTTGTTGGTGTGCGCGCCTCCTGCAGAGGAGGCGCGTTACAGTCGTCAACCTTGGATCAGAATCTACTAGAATAAATTTTCCATTGCAACGTGATTTCCGAATTTATTTTTCATTATATAAATAACCCGCTCTACCATAAGCGTTCCAGCTGAACACCTATATGAGCGCTGTGCCGGTCAGCGCTAAAGACACCTGTGCTCGATAATGCTGAGCCGGGTGCCAGAGGATCAGCAGCCCGTTGCGCACCACGGCTCCAGACGGCGTAGGTCACGTAGAAATGCAACTCAGGACGGGCCTTGCGAAAGGTGGGGCCATTAGGCGACCAGATAGGCGCAACGGTCAGTCCATACATGGTGCGCCTGCCAATGGAATACCACTGCTACGTGCCATCGAGACTGCGTTTGTCACGCGGATATATCATCTGGAACTGGCTGCCAAAGCACTGGGCTACCTGCCAGTCGAAAAACTCAACCACCCGGAAACTGGCGCTGCCCTTGTTATAATCCGTCGGTCCTATAGGCCCTAGCGCCACACCCGGCTCCGTACTGGACTGCCAAGGTGTTGCCGCTGCCCCACCCTATGCACAGCAGCAAAAGCGAGTCCATGGTGCGTACTGGAATCAGTGAGCGAGTAGCGCCGCAGAACGCGGCGCAAAAGACGGTGTTGCGTTAGTGCTTGATGCGGCTCTGGAACGAATCCACATTCTCGGGCGTGATCAGCTCATAGGGAATCCAAACGTTTTGCTCAACCGGCTCCTTTTTTGCCAGCTTTACGGCTGCTTCCACAGCGCCATCAGCCTGCCCTTTGGCATCCTGAAAGACAGAGGCTGCCAGCATGCCGCGCTTGACCGCAGCTAGACCATCCGGCGTGCCGTCAACGCCTCCGATCAATACCGAGCCCTTTGCCTTGCCGGCCTGCTGTAGCGCCATGGCCGCGCCAATTGCCATTTCATCGTTGTTGGACGAAACCGCATCGAACTCCTTACCTGACAGGAGCCAGTTGCTCATCAGGTCCATGCCCTTGTCACGCATGTAATTGGCCGTCTGCTCTTCTACTACTTTGATCTCGGGATACTTGGCCAGAACCTCCTTTACCCCCTTGGTGCGGTTATGCGTGGAGTTGTTGGCCAGATCGCCCAGCATGATGACCAGATTCCCCTTACCGCCCATTTTATCGGCCAGGTACTGCATCTGCAGGCGTCCGGCTTCCAGGTCGTTGGATGTCACTGTAACCACGCCTTTTGGCAGGTTTTCCTCATCCGGGCGGCGATTGACATACACCAGCGGAATCCCGGCTTTCGTCGCCGCCTCGGTGATATTACGGGTAGCTGCAGTATCGACCGGGTTGACGATAATGGCGTCGACCTTCTGGCTTACAAAGCTTTGTACCTGGTTGAGCTGCTTGACCACATCGCTGCGGGCGTCCTCGAATTGCAACTGAACGCCTTCATCCTTGGCTTTCCTGGCCATCGACTCGCGCAGGTACGTCAGCCAGTTGTCGTCAAACTGCGCCATGCTGACCCCGACCTTGATATCGGCTGCCATAGTGGTTGTAGCCATGAACAGCGACAGGGCTGCGGCGGCGATTCGTTTGCTTATCTGCATGATGAATGACTCCAGATATTGTGAGTGTTATGGGTGGAAGTGCATCACGATCAAGCAGAGCCCCAGGGCGGGACTCCCCTTTCTTACGAACAGGAACGCGTCATTCTTGGCGATTACCCAGGCAAGCCAGAAGGCAGCAGGAACCAGTCAGGTAAAAGACCGGGTAGGAAAAGCGAGGCGGCGCGGCCAGAAAGGCCGCTTGAGCGCAGAGAGGATTATCGTTCATTGACGGCACCTTTTTGTTTTTATCGGCCTGCCCGTACAAGCCCTGTACGGGTCGTGAAATCGTCAATCTGATTCAGACTGTATTGGAATTTAATTTCCAAAGCAACAGCATATAGAATTATCTTTTTTTATCGCAACAGTGGCAGAAAATGGCAGTTTGCAGGCGTTGTAAAGCCGGGAAGCAATTCTCGGCTCCAGGCTTCTATAAGGATGAGAACGAGATGATCAGCCCAGCGTAATGACTTGCCCCTGCTGCGCACTACGACGGGCGGCATCAAGGATGCGTGTGGTTTCCAGGGCGTCTTCCAACGAAACAGGCAGTTCGCCTTTTCCGCTCAGGGCAGCTGCCAGGTGCTCATAGAAGAGGTCCCAGCGGCCCCGCTCGGAGGGCACCAGCTCACGCTCTTCGCCATGCTGCATCCAGCCCCAGCGCAGGTGGTCCTCAACGCCCCAGCGGTCCCGCTCGGTCTTGGGTGAACGTCCCGCCAGGAGTGCCTGATCCTGCCCATCCAGGCACTCGATCCGATAGCAGCCTTCGGTGCCGTTAACCTTGAGTCGAGGCCCTGGATTGTGCTGAATCGTACTGCCCCAGAGACGCGAGATAACACCGTTTTGATGGGTAAGCGACAGGAAGAAGTCCTCATCGAGTTGCTGCTGCTGATCCATGAAACGGACCTCGGCATAGACCGAGCGTACCGATCCGAACAGCCAGAGCGCCTGATCGACCAGATGACTGCCCAGATCCCGCAATAAACCTCCACCACTGGCGTTGCCCCGAGTGCCGGATACAAAGGTTTCCACACGCGATTCGAATGTAAGGACTTCGCCCAACTTGCCTGACGTAATCATCCGGCGAGCGGTACGGATGTCCGAGTCCCAACGGCGGTTCATGTAAACCGTGAGTGGCACGCCAGATTCGCGGGCGGCTGAGATCAGTAGTTGAGCACGCGATTCGTCCAAGGCAAACGGCTTGTCGCTGACGACGGGAACACCTCTGGAGACAGCCTCCAGAATCATGCCTTCCCGGGTTTCGGGCGGCGTGGAAATTACCACAGCATCAACACCAGCATCGATCAGCTCGGCTAGCGTGTCGTAGGCGGGTACGCCGGGATAATCCTGTTGCAATTCGGCGCGGCGCTCAGGTGAACGTATCACGACACCCACCAGGGCGATAGGTGACACTGACGTGATCAGGGGCGCATGGAAAAACCGTCCGCCCTTACCATAACCCACCAAACCAACACGCATAAAACCTCCGAGCAATAACAGGCCTACCCTGTGTCCGACAACGAAGCGCGTCAGGGTCCTTTTTTAGTAGGGAAATAGCCGTTTTGCATGACGGCTGCGCAAGCCGGGAGCCTGCAAACACTCCCGGCCAGAAGGGCGTATTAGCCGAGCTCCTGCTTGACGCGCTCCAGCATGAAGCGGCTCGACTCATCGGCCCGGTCTTCAAAGCCGAAGACGGCGACGGTAGCGATACCGTCGAATTTCATTTCCCGCAACGTCGAGAAGAAGGCCTCCCAGTCCACTTCGCCTTGTCCGATATCCAAGTGCTGGTGGACGGTGGCGTTGACGCCTGGTGGGTTGACGATATAGCGCAGACCCGACGAAGCCCGATGGTTCCAGGTGTCGGCAATGATCACGTGGGTCAGTTTGTCCCCGGCGTAATGCAGCATCGAGGCGATATCGCCCTTGCCGTCATCGTAGAAAAAGGTATGTGGCGCAGCGTACAGGTAGTTCACGAAGTCTTTGTCGAGGCCACGGATCAGGTCGACCGACTCGTTGTTGCGCTCGCTGAAGTCATAAGGATGCGCCTGGATGTCGAGCTTGATGCCTTCGCGTTCGAAGATTGGCAGGAGCTCTTCCATGGACTTCATGAACTGGTTTTCGCACACCAGCGGCTGGTCCGACTGACCACTGAATTCGGTGTTCATGAGATCGCAGTCCATTTCTACGGAGATCTCGATAGCGCGCTTCCAGTTACGAACCGCTGCCTTGCGCAGCTCCTCGTCCGGTGCTGCCCAATGATAGACCGGTAGCAGCGAGGACAGCTTTACACCAGTATCGCTCAGTGCCTTTCTGAATTCACGGATCCGAGCCTTATCGACGCGTGGATACTTGTAGAACGGCAGGAAGTCGTCCCGTGGGGACAGCTCGATGTATTCGTAACCCAGCTCTGCCACCTTATCCACCATCTTGGGAATAGGCAGAAAGCGATACATGTTTGGGTCCAGACAAATACGCATGATCTGTGCTCCTCTGGCGGCCTCTTCCCCTCAGGAGGAGGCCTGTTTATTGGTTATGGTGACGACTTATTCGTAGAACGCAGGACGCTGCGGCAGGCGGATCGGCTCGATGGCGCCGCTACGCTGGGCAGCGACACAGGCATCGGCGGTCACGGCGGCGGTGTAACCATCCCATGAGGATGGACCGGTGATCTTGCCCGCCTTGATACCGTCAATGAACGCCTGCAGCTCCACGTCGTAGGCATCGATGAAACGCTGTTTCCAATCCATGAGGATTTCAGTGGACAACTTGGCACCGCTGCGCAACTGAACGGAAGCAGGCTCCGGCAACTTGGCAATGCCACGCTCGCCGACGACTTCGCACTGGATGTCGTAGCCGTACTGGCAATTGACGAAGACTTCCACGTCGATACGGGTGCCCTTGGCAGTTTCCAGCAGGACAATCTGTGGGTCCTTCAGATGAGCAAATGCCTGGGACGTCTTGCGGGGATAAATGACCTGGGCTGACACATACTGATCGTCCAGCAGCCAGCTCAAGACATTAATCTCATGGATCAGCGTGTCGACGATGGCCATCTCGGTGGTATAGGACTCGCCTACCGTCGGGTTGCGGTGCGCCGCGTGAATCATCAGCGGCTCGCCGATCTTATCGCTGTCGATCACGGCCTTGAGCGCGCGATAGCCCTGATCGTAAGGACGCATGAAACCGACCTGCACCAGCCGCTTGCCATGCTCCATCTCAGCCTCGACGATTTTCTTGCAGCCCTCTGCCGTGACGGCCAGCGGTTTTTCGCAGAAGACCGGCTTTCCGGCCGCGATGGCCGACAGCACGAACTCTTCATGGCTTGGCCCCCAGGAGGTAACCAGAATGGCGTCCACTTCCGGTGCATTGATCAGGTCGTGGCCGCTGGCATAAACCTCGGCTTCAATGCCCTGCTGCTGGACGACCTTGGCGGCCTGCTCCTGATTGATGTCGTTGACTGCCACGACTGTACTGCCCACCAGTGCATGACTGCACCGACGAATGTGATCCTGTCCGATAGCCCCTGTTCCGATTACGCCGATACGCAGTGTCATGGTCATTCTCCGTTTGGAATTCTTGTTCGAAAAACGTTGGGGTAATACCGGGCGTGATAGGCATCGCTGCACTCAACCCATCGGCGCCCTGCAAATCAGTACTGTCGCGCTTTGGCAGTGTTCTCCTTGAGCATGCGTGACACTGCCTGGACCTTCTCGCTCGTGGAGACTTCGGCACCACCGACGCGCCACCAGGAGAGGTATTTGTGAATCATGGTCTTGGGCAGGACCTTGATATCGATCAGCGTGGAGACCGTCTGCCGACGCGCATCTTCCAGCGCGGCATGAAGTTCATCCAACGTCTTCACACGGTAGGTTTTGCAGCCATAGGCGGCGGCGCTCATAGCGAAATCCACCGGGACAAAACCACCATCGAGCTTGCCGGTCTCTGGGTTGCGATAGCGGAACTCGGTACCAAAGCTGTCCATGCCGTGCTCCATCTGCAGGTTGTTGATGCAGCCGAACGTCATGTTGTCCAACAGGATCACGTTGATCTTTCGGCGCTCCTGAATGGACGTTGCCAGTTCGGAGTGAAGCATCATGTAGGAGCCATCCCCAACCAGGGCATAAACCTCTCGCTCGGGCTCGGCCATCTTCACACCCAGAGCCGCATTGATTTCATAGCCCATGCAGGAATAGCCATACTCCAGGTGGTAGGTGTTGGTGCCTTTGCTGCGCCAGGCCCGCTGCAGATCGCCCGGCAGGCTGCCGGCAGCCGCAACGATGATGTCTTCGTTGGCCAGGGTTTCATTCAGCGCGCCCAGCACGCGGCTTTGGGTCAGGCTGGAGCCGGTCAGCTCGACAAACTCTTCGAGCACGGCACGTGGCAGGTGATCGTCGATCTCGGGTACAAAGTTTTCAGTGCCGTACTCGACGTTGTAGACGCGGTCGATTTCCTCCTTGAGCCTGGCGCGGGCCTGCTGCGGTGCATCGCCCCATTGCGCCTTGTAGCCGGTACGACCCAAGGCTTCGCCTAGCGCTTCCAGCCCCACCTTCGCATCCGCAACGACCTGCACGGCATCGAGTTTGTAAGCATCGAAGGCACTGGCGTTGAGGTTGATAAACTGGACGTCCGGGTTCTGGAAAATCCACTTGGACGAGGTGGTGAAATCGGTGTAACGCGTGCCGACGCCAATGACCAGGTCGGCTTCCTTGGCCAGCATATTCGCTGCCAGGCAACCCGTCTCGCCGATTCCCCCCACGTTCAATTCATGGGCCGAGACGATGGCGCTCTTGCCCGCCTGGGTCTCGGCGAACGGGATTTCGAAGCGCTCGGCAAAGCGCTGTAGGGCTTCGGCTGCGCCGGAATACTTTACGCCACCGCCACAAATCAGCAGCGGCTTGCGCTTGCCCTGGAGCAGCGCCACGGCATCGTCCAGCATGGCCTCAGTGGCTGGGCGGCGGTCGATGCGGTGCACGCGCTTCTGGAAAAAGTAATTCGGGTAATCGTAGGCTTCGCCTTGCACGTCCTGCGGCAAGGCCAGGGTTACGGCACCGGTTTCGGCCGGGTCGGTCAGTACGCGCATGGCATTAATGGCGGCGGTCATCAGCTGTTCGGGACGCGTGATGCGATCCCAGTATTTGCTGACAGCCCGGAAGGCATCGTTGGTACTGATGGACAGATCATGGGACTGCTCGATCTGCTGTAGCACCGGATCAGGCTGACGGCTGGCGTAGACGTCCCCCGGCAGGAGCAGCACTGGAATCCGGTTGGCGGTTGCAGTGGCTGCCGCGGTGATCATGTTGGCCGCCCCCGGGCCGACCGATGAGGTGCAGGCATAGATCTGACGACGCAGCTTCTGCTTCGCATAGCCCACGGCGGCATGAACCATGCCTTGCTCATTGCGGCCCTGATGGACGATCAGATCCCCAGCGTCCTGTTCCAGTGCCTGTCCAAGCCCCAGCACGTTGCCGTGACCAAAGATGGTAAAGATGCCTTTGACGAACTTGGTTTCAACCCCATCGACGCTCACGTACTGGTTATCGAGAAACTTCACCAGCGCCTGGGCCATGGTCAGTCGTGTTGTACTCATGTTGTCACCCTTTCAATTCCACGCCTGGGGTCGAGTACAGGGCGACATGTGCCGCCCTGCCTTGCCCTTTGTTATAGGTACTGTCTCTGCTTAGGCCGCCTGCCCTTCGGCAGCGTCTACACGTGCTTTCAGGTGCTGCATGCTGGCCAGTAGTGACGGCTGGATATCCGTCAGCGCATGGACGCTTTCGGCGAACGGCTCGAACGACAGGTGGCCGTTATAGCCCAGCTTGAGCAGCTCACGGACCTGTGCGGCATTGCCCAGGATGTCGGCCTCGCCCACCAGCACGCGGTGGCCATCACGGATGGTGTTCAACGGCAGCGCACCGTCCTCCACACCCGAGATGTGCACCAGGCCGGTCATTTCAGGGAAGAACTCCTGCTCGCCTGCCAAATGATGGTGGAAGGTGTCATGCACGACACGGAACACATCGCGCCCGCCTACGGCATTGATAGCGTCTACGGCATCACGCTTGCGGCGCAGCGAGCATTCCTCAAAGCCCAGCGGCTCGACAAAGCCCAGGATGCCGTGCTCACGCAGGATAGGCGCCAGCTCGGTCAGCGCGGTATGCAGGTCACGGGCGCGTTCGGCCTCGCTACGCGGGTCTTTGGGATCATTGAGCGGGCACATGACCACACCCTCTGCGCCACAGTCGCGGGCGTAGGCGGCCAGCTTTAACGTCTGGGCACGACGCTCGTCATTCCACACATCGAAGGGATACAGCGCATTGATCGACAGCACACGGATGCCCTTCTCCTGGCACAGCTGACGTACGCGTGAAGCGGGAGTGCCATCCTCTATTTCGATGCCTTTGAGGTCGTTGCGGATCTCAATGGCATCCGCGTTAAGCGTGATAGCAAGCGAAATGAATTCTTCCAGCGGCAGGCGTGGGGCAACCATGCGGTTAAGGGCAAAACGTAAGGGCTGGCTCATCTTGTTGTTCTCCAGGATTCGATAAACGCAGTGCTGGTTTGGGGTATGGGTTATTTGGCAGTCGGCATGCTGAACTCGGCACCCTTGGCGATGCTATCGGGCCAGCGCTGCATGACGCTCTTGTAGCGGGTATAGAAACGGATGCCTTCTTCGCCATAGGCGTGGTGGTCGCCAAACAGGGAGCGCTTCCAGCCGCCAAAGGAATGCCAGGCCATGGGGACGGGAATCGGTACGTTGATACCGACCATGCCCACCTGGATGGAGCGGGCAAACGCGCGGGCGACGCCACCGTCGGTGGTAAAGCAGGACACGCCATTGCCAAATTCATGGGCATTGATCAGCTCGACGGCCGAGGCAAAGTCCGGCACGCGCACGATGCCCAGCACCGGACCAAAGATCTCGTCCTTGTAGATGGTCATCTCGGGCTTGACCTGGTCGAACAGGGTTGCGCCAACAAAGAAGCCATTCTCGGCACCCGGCACCTTGAAGTTGCGACCGTCAACGATCAGTTGCGCACCTTCCTCAACACCTTTGGTGATGTACCCCTCGACCTTGGCCTTGTGCTGAGCGGTCACCAGCGGGCCCATGTCGGCGTCGCCTTCCATGCCGTTGCGGACACGGAGGCTGTCGATGCGGGGCAAAAGCTTTTCGATCAGCTTGTCGCCCACATCGCCTACGGCCACGGCGATGGAAATCGCCATGCAGCGCTCACCGGCGGAGCCGTAGCCGGCACCGATCAAGGCATCGGCCGCCTGATCCAGATCGGCATCCGGCATGACGATCATGTGATTCTTCGCGCCACCCAGAGCCTGAACACGCTTACCACGGCGGGTGCCTTCCTGATAGATGTACTCGGCAATGGGTGTGGAGCCTACAAAGGAGATGGCCTCAACGTCCGGGTGTTGCAGCAGTGCATCCACCGCTTCCTTGTCACCCTGTACGACGTTGAATACGCCATCGGGCAGGCCAGCCTGCTTGAGCAGATCCGCCATGAGCAGGCTGGCGGAAGGATCGCGCTCGGAAGGCTTGAGGATAAAGGTATTGCCGGTGGCCAATGCCATCGGAATCATCCACAGCGGCACCATGATCGGGAAGTTGAACGGTGTGATCCCGGCACAAACGCCCAGCGCCTGACGCATGTTGTAGTTGTCGATGCCACCACCGATGTTGTCGGTGAACGCTGTCTTCATCAAATGGGGCGCACCGCAGGCAAACTCGACAACCTCGATGCCGCGGGTGACTTCACCCATGGCATCGGACAGGACCTTGCCATGTTCAGACGTGATGAGCTGCGCCAGCTCCTTGTGGTGCTTGTCCAACAGCTCCTTGAACTTGAACAGGATGCGCGAACGGCGCAGAGCCGATTGTTCGGACCAGGCCGGAAACGCGGCCTTGGCGGCTGCGACAGCTTCATTCACCGTTTGGGTGGTCGCCAGGGCCACACGGGCCTTCACTTGCCCCAACGCCGGATTGAACACATCGCTGTAACGCTCGGTGCCCGCTTCTTGGACCTGACCATTGATGTAATGGCCGATGACTGTTTCTTGACTCATGTCGAACTCCTTCGGGGCCGCTCGAAGCACGGCGTAGCTAACAAAACCAATGGATCCTTACCGCGATCCGCTCTTATCAAATGGGCTTGGATGACAAGGCCTGACCGGTTTTCCGAGTACTGGCCGGCATGGGCTGGCGACGAATCTTGGTCAGCATCACGCCTTCCATTTTTTCCAGCGATACACCACGGGTTTCAGGGACGAAACGGATGACGAACCAATAGCTGAACACGCCAAAGCCTGCGAACAGCCACATTGGGAAGGCACCATTGAATGTGCTCATCAGGTAGGGATGGTCATTGATCATCGGGAACGTCTGGGTCACCAGGAAGTTGGCAATCCACATGCTGCACACGGCCACACTCATCCCCATCGAGCGCAGACGATTCGGGAAAATCTCGGAGATCAGAACCCAGGTGCCGATCCCCCAGGACAGCGCATACAGCAGCATGAACAGGAGCATCCCGAACAGCGTCAGGTAGCCGTCCTGATGGGTGTACATGGCATAGGACGTGATCAGGAGTCCGCTGACCGAGCCGATGGTGCCGTACTTCATCAGCGGAATCCGGCCAACGCGGTCGATCAACCAGGCGCCGATCAAGGTGCCCACCAACTGCATCACTCCGATCCAGATGGTCTGGAACAAGGCGGACTCGGTACTGGCGGTGACGCCTTTGAGTACCATCGGCGCGTAATACATCATCACATTCACGCCGCTGACCTGCTGAAGCATGGCCAGCATGCACCCGACAAGCAGAATCATCCCCAAGCCGGACCTGCGCAGCTCCACTTTTTGCGGGCAGCCCTGGCGGTCCTGCTTCAATGAGTCCTTGATCTCTGCCAGGAGATGCCCGGCATGCTCGGCGTTGGAAATACGTGTCAGCGTCTTCAGGGCCTTATCGTCCTGACCGACCATCACCTGCCAGCGGGGCGACTCCGGAATGGTGAATACCATGATGCAGAAGAGAATGCAGGGCACGACTTCGGAGCCGATCATCCAGCGCCAGCCGTAATCGACCAGCCACTCCGCTGCTACATCACGGGCAATCAGGTAATTCACGGTAAAGACGATCACCTGGCCGGCGACGATGGCAATCGACTGCATGCCCAGGGCGCGCCCCCGCATGCCTTTGGGCGAGACCTCGGACATATACATGGGCGAGACCGTAGCCGCCAGACCCACGGCCAACCCGCCAATCATGCGGTAGATGACAAACCAGACGAAGCTGTCGACCACCGCCGCCCCTACTGCTGAAACGGTAAACAGCACAGCGGCCAGAACGAGCGCCTTCTTACGACCCAGACAGCCGGCTACCCAGCCTGCGCTCAAGGCACCGACGACGCAGCCGATGACCACATTGGAAACCGCCCAGCCGGTCTCGGCCGCAGACAGGGAAAAATACGCACGCAGCGAGTCCACAGCGCCGGAAATGACAGCAGTGTCATACCCGAACAGAATGCCGCCTAACGCCGCCACGGCGCAGATTCTCAGCACATAACCGATGTCATGGCGATGTGCATGGGTGGAAGTAGGGATCGTCATATCGCTCGCTCTGGTTCTTGTTCTTGGGTTTCCAGAAGTCAGCTACTACGAAGTTGCTTCTGATCGTGTATTCGGCTCGTGCACTCCTTGAAGCGCGTTGTCGTGGCTCCCGCCAACCATGGCGGGAGTTCGGTGTTGAAGCGGATCAGCCCTGAAGCAGCCACTCATGGGCCGGGTCGTTATGAAATTTCCAGACACGCTTAGGCCCGGCCATCACGTTGAGGTAATAGGAGGTGTATCCCCAGGGTACGGAAACCGGGTGGTAGCCCTTGGGAACGAGTACCACATCGTTGTTTTCCACGGTCATGGCCTGATCGATGCTGCGGTCGTCGGTATAGACACGCTGGAAGGCAAAGCCCTGGGGCGGATTCAGACGGTGGTAGTAGGACTCCTCCAGAAAGCTCTGTGCCGGCAGGTCATCCGTGTCGTGCTTGTGGGGCGGATAGCTGGAGGAATGACCAGACGGCGTGATCACCTCTACGACCAGCAGCGAATGCGCCTCGGCCGTGTCCGGCAGGATGTCGCAGACGTAACGGGTGTTGGCGTCCTTGCCTCGGGTTGAACGCTTCATGGTCGCCGGCTCGATCAGCCGGGGCGGCAACGTTTCTTCTGGATTGCCCGGCGCCAGACATACAGCAATTTCCGCATCACCGTGGGCTACCACCAGGGCTTCGGTAGCGGGCGGCAGATAAGCTGCATAGGGTGACTTGTCCTCGAACACGCTTTGGCGATCGCCAATGTGTTCCCAGGCAAGCGCACCCTTCTGCGGATGGTTCGCCTTGATGGTCGCCTTGCCGGTCAGCAGTACGATGCACACTTCCCTGTCCTGTCCGTTCACAGGCAGCTCATCGCCATCCTTGAGCTTGTGAGCCGAAAAGCCCACGTATTCGAGTGCATTGTCGGGTACCTGGACCAGCGTGCGGCGTTCAGCGGAGCCTTTGACGAGCAAATCCATACAACCTCCTCTTAATAAAGGGTGAGTCGAGCGTTGGCGCGGGATACCAGTGCGCGCAGCGTTTCATACCCTTTCTGGGCGTAGAGATAACTGGGCGCCACGGCCGGATCCTGTTCGGCCTCCACTACCAGCCAGCCGCGGTAATTGGCGGCATACAAAGTGTCGAGCAGTGGCGCAAAATCGATATCGCCATCGCCGGGCACCGTAAAGGTGCCGTTGACGATGCAATCCGGGAAACTCCATTGGTTGTTACGGGCCAGCTGCACGACACTCTTGCGAACGTCCTTGAAGTGCACATGGCAAACGCGGTCGATATGTTTCTTCAATACGGCCAGCGGATCGCCACCGCCCATGTAACAGTGACCAGCATCGAACAGGAGCCCGACCTCCTCGCCAGTCACCTCCATCAGCCGATCAATGTCCTCGGGGGACTCCACATAGGCACCCATATGGTGGTGGTAGGCCAGACGCACCCCTTGGGACTGGGTGAAGCGTGCCAGAGCCGTCAGCTTGTCGCCGTAAACCTTCCACTGCTCGTCTGTATAAAAGCGTGGACGCTCAACCAGAGGGACCCGCTTGCTCTGAATGGAACCGGCCACTTCGCCATATACCAGGACCTTGGCGTTATTTTCGGCCAACAGGCGGCAATGCTCGGCAATGCCCTTGATTTCATCTTCTGCGCTGCGATGCGCCATGAGGCTTGAGTACCAGCCGGACACCAGCTCCAGCCCGTACTCGCCCAGCACGTCACGCACGCCTTCAGGTGTCTTGGGAAACTTGCCGTTGAGCTCAAACCCCTGGTAACCGATCTCCTTGCCCTCGCGCAGCGCTGTGCTCAGCGGGGTTTCGCCGCCCAGCGAAGGAAGGTCATCATTGCTCCAGGAGATCGGATTGATCCCGATCTTGACCGGTGAATTCGTCATGGTTGCCACACCTAATCTTGTTGTTGTCTGGTAGTGCGAAAAGTCGAGACGTATCAGCCCAGGCGGCGAGCCTCACGCCAGGACTTGATCAGGAACTCGAAAGTCGATTGCACCCGGCTGATCAACGCTTCGTCATCGATCTCACCAGCGAGCCAGGCGCGGCTCGGCTCCTGAAAGATCGTCCGGCCAACGGCAAACCCGCGACAGGTCTTGCTGGTACTGGCATGACGGAACCCTTCAGCCAGCTCTTCGGCCGGTGCATTGAGCCCCAACAGCACAACCCCATGGCAATACGGATCGCGCTCGGTGATAAGTTCATCCAACTTTTCCCACACCGCCTCAGGCTGGGACTCGATCTTCCACCAGTTGGGGTAGATTCCGATGTTGTAGAGCCGCTTGATGGCGCGGTAGAGCACATCCGGCTGATCGGAGGTATGGTTCTTCGGCGGAATCACCTCCAGCAGCAGCTCATGCCCGCTGACCTGAGCCGCTTCGTATAACCCCTTGAGCTGAGCTTCCTGCTCAAGGCGAAGCTCAGGCTCATCGTCCGGGTGAAACTGCACCAGACACTTGATGATCTGCTCCTGAGGCCACTTGATGAGATTGCTGCCAATGGAACGGCCATGCTCGAACGCCAGGGGACGCGAGCCCTGCAATTCCACCGGGCGGGCAATCCACCAGCCACGCCCCGTTGCCGTATTGAGGGCATCCTGGCCGAAACGCTCATCGGCCAGCAAACCAACATCGCCCTGCACGCCGTTCTCCCTCAGATCCGCCTCCACCCGCTCGATGGCACGGATGAACAGCTGCTTCAGCTCGGGAATGGCCTTGAGGTCGCGCCCGGCCTGCTGCGCCAGCTCCACCAGCTGACCGCGGTGATCGAAGGCAAAGATGTACAGCGGTTGCCATGTCTTGCGCGGCACGCTTACCTGGTGCAGGCGGTTGAGCGCAGGGTCCAGATCCGGTCGGGTAATCGGTATCGGGCTGTTGAAGAAATAATCGAGCTCCGCCAGGGTAGGCATGGCCGGTGCACAGGCATGACGGGAGACGACCAGACCACCACAGGCATTGGCCAGCTGGCAGCAGCGCTCATCATCACCGCCGGTAAGCCACCCGCGCAGGAAACCGGACATGAACGCGTCACCTGCGCCCAGCACGTTGAGCACTTCCACACGGATGCCCTGGTAAATGCTACCGTCTTCCAGGCGCTCGGGAATCTCGCCATGAATCACGGTGCAGCCCAGCGCGCCCAGCTTGACCACCAGTGTCGCCTCGCTGACTTCACGCACCTTGCGAAGGGCAGTCAGCAGATCATCCGAGCCGCCGGCAATCATGAACTCTTCTTCAGTTCCGACGACCAGATCGAAACGCGGCAGGATACGCTGAACGTGGGCGCTTACCTGTGCATTGGCAATAAAACGGGTCTCACCATCCGCCTTACCGGTGAGACCCCAAAGTACCGGACGATAGTCAATGTCCAGTACACGCTTGACGTTGTGCTTCTCGGCATAGTCCAGCGCACGGCTGCTCGCCTTGTAGACGCCCTCGGTGGAGAAGTGCGTACCGGTGATGAGCAAGGCCTTGCTTGAAGCGATGAAGGATTCGTCGATGTCTTCCTCGCGCAGCGCCATGTCGGCGCAGTTTTCGCGATAGAACACCAGAGGAAAGGTTTCACGGTCCTTGATTCCCAGCAGGACCATGGCGGTGAGCCGCTCAGGATCGACCTTGATGGCCCGGGTATCACAGCCTTCCTTGTTCAGAGATTCCACCAGGAAGCGGCCCATATGGTCATCGCCGACGCGGGTCAGCATGGCGGACTTCAACCCCAACCGGGCGGTGCCAAAGGCGATGTTGGCGGACGAGCCGCCCAGGTACTTGGCAAAACTGCTCACATCTTCGAGCCGTGCCCCGATCTGCTGTGCATACAGATCGACGCCGAGGCGCCCAAGACAGATGACATCCAGCTGACGTCCATTGGCAAAGGTTGTGTCGCCCATGGTGGCTCCTATTTATTTTTATCGGCCTGCGGTCTTTCGCACCGGGGTGCTGAACGAGTTGAAATCAGCCTAAAACGTCTTCACGCATTAATCAAACATTTTTTCCATGTTTTATATTTTGGAATTTTATTTCCACAAGCGAAGCGAAAAAGTCCTTTTGGCTTGAAGGTAGAAAAATCAGGATCTTGAGCGTTATTCAGATAATCACAGGGTCAGCCAAACCGTAACCAAATGTGGCAGAACCAGGGATATACCATTGAAATAAGATAACATTACAGATCGCACTATCTGCTGATGTGTCTCATGGAACGACCTTAAATGACCTCAACGTCCCACCGCCTCAAAAGCATCGATGCCCTGCGCGGGCTCGTGATTGTATTCATGCTGCTCGATCATGTTCGCGAAACGTTCTTCCTGCATCGGCAGGTCATCGACCCCATGGATGTCGCCTCGACCTCACCTGACCTGTTCTTCAGCCGGATTGCCAGTCACCTGTGCGCACCGGTCTTCGTCTTCCTGACAGGCCTGGGTGCCTTTCTTTATGGCGCAAAGCACAATGACCGGGCTGCGGTTTCCAGCTTCCTGTTCAAGCGCGGGCTATTTTTGGTCATTCTGGAATTCACGCTGGTCAGCCTGGCCTGGACGTTCCAGTTCCCACCCAAGGTGATCTATCTGCAAGTGATCTGGGCCATTGGCCTGAGCATGATCATGCTGTCGGCACTGGTCTGGCTGCCCCGCGCAGCGCTGATCGCCATCGGCCTCGTGCTGGTAGCCGGGCACAATCTGTTGGACGGGGTGCATTTTCCGGCAGGCTCGCCCTTCCATGTCCCATGGGCGATATTGCATGACCGCGGCTGGATCGAATTGGGCGAAAGCCTGCGGCTGCGGACGTCCTATCCGCTTCTACCCTGGATTGGCGTGATTGCACTGGGCTATGCCGTAGGCCCATGGTTTACCCAGCTGAACCCGTCCGAGCGCCAGAAGCGTCTGTTAGGCTGGGGGATTGGCGCCCTGTTGCTCTTCCTGGTATTGCGGATGATCAATGGCTATGGTCAGGCGCAGCAGTGGGTCACCGGAGAAACACCCCTGCTGACGGTGATGAGCTTTCTGAACATCACCAAGTACCCACCCTCCCTGCTGTTCCTCTCACTCACACTGGGCCTGGGCCTGTTATTACTCGTGCTGTTCGAGCGCAAGCCGAAAAGCCGTCTGCTGTACTGGTTTACCGTGTTTGGCGCAGCACCGATGTTTTTCTACATCCTGCACCTGTACGTGTTGGGCGTACTGTACCGGATTGCCGTTGCCCTGTTCGGCCTCAATCAGGGAACGTACTTTGGCTTCGATCATGTATGGGCCTTGTGGATCAGCGCCATCGTGCTGGCCTTTGCGCTCTACTGGCCGGTTCGCTGGTTTGCCCACCTCAAGGCACGCCGCCGCGATATCACCTGGTTGAAGTATTTCTAGAACGAAACGGGGCGCCTGATAGGCGCCCCGTTTAACAGGTAATCAACATGAGCAGCGCCTAGCGCTTGCGTTCCCATACTTCCAGCGCATATGCCGGACGGCCATCCTCGGACGGGTGCTCGTCACGCGATACCCGCTGCCACTGCTGCTCGTCCCATTCGGGGAAATACACATCCCCTTCCGGCTCCAGCGCCACACGGGTGAGGTAGAAGCGATCCGCATCAGGCAGCGCCTCGATGAAGAGCTGCGCCCCGCCGATCAGCATAACCTCACTGGCGCCCTGCTCCCGGGCCCAGGACTCGGCTCGCGTCACCGCATCATCCAGCGATGTAAAGGTTTCGGCACCTTCGAGCGTCAGATCGGTCTGACGGCTGACGACCAGATTCAAACGCCCTGGCAATGGACGACCCAGCGAGTCCCAGGTCTTTCGACCCATGATCACCGGCTTGCCCAAGGTCACGGCCTTGAAGTATTTGAGTTCTGCCGGCAAGTGCCAGGGCAGACGATTTTCGTGGCCGATCACGCCATTGTCGGCGACCGCCACGATCAAGCTGAGAGGAAGTGTCTTGTTCATAGCCGCGCAGCATAGCAGAGCGCAACCGCCTTGCCAGTGGCTTGCCAGTTAACACGCTGGATGCCGACCCGTTATCCTCCGCGCATCCCCAGGACGAGTTTGACGAGTGACCGAACCCACTACTGCCCCTTCCGATTCCACCCTTGATGCACTCTGGCTGACCGAAGCCGTCCGCCTGACCGAGGAAGAAGCCGGTCCGCTGGAAGACAGCGAGGCCAACCGCCGCGCGCGCGCCGCCGGCGGCAGCTTCGTGCAGCGCCTGAACCTGCGCGCCCATCTGTTAGGCCAGCGTGACGGCCTCATCGAAGCCCGTCGCCACTGGCGTCAGGGTGCCACCCTCGCCTTCTGGCTGCTCGCCTTTCTGGCCGTATTGTCCGGTGCCGGCCTCGGTTTTGGCGCTCTGGGCGATGGCGTGCGCCCGGTCAATGTCTTCTGGGCCTTGGGCAGTCTGTTGGGCCTGCACCTGTTGACCCTGCTGTTATGGCTGATCGGCTTTTTCGGCGGTGGACGCAGCGCCAGTGTGTTGGGCCGCCTCTGGCTGTGGCTGGCCGGCAAGCTGGCCCGGGATGCTCGCGCAGCCCAGCTCGGCCCGGCACTGCTTATTCTCCTCGGCCGTCAACGGCTGGTGCGCTGGGGGCTGGGCACACTGGTGCATGGGCTCTGGCTGCTGGCCTTGAGTGCAGCGCTGGGCATCCTGCTTGCCCTGCTGGCGACCCGCAGTTACAGCTTTATCTGGGAAACCACCATTCTGAGCAGCGATACCTTTGTCACCATGACTCACGCGCTGGGTGCGCTGCCTGCATTGCTGGGTTTTCCCATGCCGGATATCGAGACCATTCGTGCCAGTGGCAACGCGGCACAGGGGCTTGAGGCGGCACGTCATGCCTGGGCCGGTTGGCTGGTAGGCGTGCTGATTGTCTATGGTCTCATTCCCCGCGCGCTTCTCTTTGCCCTCTGCCTCTGGCAATGGCAACGCCGCCGCCAGCAACTGACGCTGGATATCGAGCAGCCCGGCTATGTGCTGCTACGTGAAAAGCTGATGCCTACCACCGAGCGTCTGGGCGTCAATGACGCTGCGCCTGAGCAGCTGCCGGAGCCGTCTGCCGGTAACTTGGAAATTGCCGGTGAAAGTGCTGTGCTGGTCGCGATTGAGCTGGACGACACACAGGCCTGGCCACCCGCGCTGCCGGACACCGTGCGCAACGCCGGTGTGCTGGACGACGGACAGCAGCGTCGCCGCCTGCTGGAGCAACTCACCCGTTATCCGCCCGTACGCCTGGTGATTGCCTGCGATCCCCGTCGTTCACCGGACCGAGGCACCCTGTCCTTGATCGGCGAACTAGCCCGCTGCGCAGGTACTACCCGCGTCTGGCTGCTACCTGCGCCTGCAGGCGCCCAACTGGATGCCGACCGCCTCGATGACTGGCGCCAGGGGCTGGATCGAATGGCACTTCCCCACGGAGAACGGTCTCCGTTGGAATGGTTGGAGACTGGACATGAATAAGTGGCGTTTGAGCGCGGTTGGAGTAAGCAAGGCGATGCTCAACAACGCCTGCTGCGCCTCAGGAGAACGTTCATGACCCAACCGCTCGTTCTGGCTGTTGTGGGCCATACCAATGTTGGCAAGACGTCCCTGCTGCGAACACTGACCCGCGACATCGGATTTGGCGAGGTTTCCCATCGCGCCAGTACCACGCGTCATGTAGAGGGTGTCCGGCTTTCCGTGGACGGCGAAGCCCTGATCGAACTCTACGATACGCCGGGTCTGGAAGATGCCATCGCTCTGCGGGATTACCTTGATCAGCTCGAACGCCCCGGCGAGCGCTTGGATGGCCCCGCTCGCGTGGAGCGTTTCCTCGATACCGCCGAGGCCCGCAACCGCTTCGAGCAGGAGGCCAAGGTACTGCGCCAGCTGCGGAGCTCGGATGCCGGGCTTTATGTCGTCGATGCCCGCGAGCCGGTACTTGCCAAATACAAGGATGAACTGGCCGTGTTGGCCGGGTGCGGCAAGCCGCTGCTGCCCGTCCTGAACTTTGTGGCAGCCGAGCAGCATCGCGAGGAAGAATGGCGCACTGCACTGGCACGCCTCGGACTGCATGCCCTGGTGCGCTTCGACAGTGTTGCTCCGCCTGAGGACGGCGAGCGCCGCCTGTATGAAAGCCTGGCCTTACTCATCGAGCCGGCGCGTTCACGCCTGGAGCGCCTGATTGCCGATCACGAAGCCCAGGCAGTGGCACGTCAGCACAGCGCGGCACAGCTCATCGCCGAACTGCTGATCGATGCCGCCGCCTGCCGCTATGTAGTGCCGCCAGAGGACGATGCGGTAAAGGCCGCGACTCAACGCCTGCGGGACGATCTGCGTAAGCGTGAGCAGCGCTGCGTGGAGGACTTACTCAAGCTGTACGGCTTTCGCTCGGGCGATGCACGCGCCGCTGACCTTCCATTACTGGATGGCCGCTGGGGCGATGATTTATTCAATCCCGAAACCCTGCGCATTCTAGGTATCCGTCTGACCGGGGGTGTTGCTGCAGGTGCTGCGGCAGGTGCCGGTATCGACCTATTGGCGGGTGGCTTGATGCTGGGTGCTGCAACAGCGTTGGGCGCCCTGGCAGGCGGGCTGCTGCAAACCGGTGGTCATTATGGTCAGCGCCTGCTCGGCAAGCTACGCGGCCAGCGGGAGCTGACCGTGGACGATGCCGTGCTGCGCCTGCTCGCCCTACGCCAGCGTCAACTGGTCAAGGCACTCGATGCCCGCGGTCACGCAGCCATGAAGGCTATCGAAGTGGAAACACCTGAGGATCAGCGCTGGCGTGAGGGCAAGCTTCCTGCCGCCCTGAATCACGCCCGTGCCCATCCGGAGTGGTCTTCGCTCAACGCTTCCCACAAGTTACGAGACGCCAACCGCCGTGAGCAGATCGAAGACCTGGCCGAGCAATTGGCGCAGCAGCCTGACTAATCATCAGGCGCTGACCGGGCCTTCTTCATACAGCCGCTTCACAGCCTGCTCGTCGGCCTTTAGAAGCCCCGGCAAGGTATCGCGCAGGAAGTCCACCAGCGTCCGGATCTTTGCATCCAGGTACTGGCGAGACGGATACAACGCATAAACGTTAAGCGGGTACAGGCTGTGGTGTGGCAGGACCTGCTGTAGCGTCCCGTCCTTGAGCCCCTTGACGGCGGCATAGATCGGCAGCGCCCCGATGCCCATGCCAGAAGCGATGGCTTCCATCAGGGCATCCGCCGTATTGACCTGGAACAGGGTCTGATCAATCGTGACCAGCTCTTCGCCCTTGGGCCCCTGGAACAGCCATTTATCGAGCGACATAGCCTTGTTCACCAAGCGCAGACAACGGTGTTGACGCAAGGCAGCCGTCGTCTGGGGGGTGCCGTATTTTTCCAGGTAAGCTGGCGATGCGCACAGAATGCTGTGGGTACTGCCCAGTCGCTTGGAAAAGTAGCCTGAATCCTTGAGCTGGGAGGCCAGGATTACAGAGACGTCGTAGCCGTCCTCCAGGATATCGGTAAACGTATTGGTCAGCCGCAGGTCGAAGTTCACCTCAGGGTATTGCTCGCAGTAGCGGGCAATCGTCTTGATCAGGTAATGCTGGCCCAAGCCGGTCATGGTATGAACCTTGAGCTTGCCCACCGGATGCGCATGGGCATGGCTGGCTTCGGCTTCCGCCTCCTGAATGTAGGCGAAGATCTGTTGGCAACGCTGCAGGTAACGTTCCCCCGCCTCGGTCAGCGCGATCCGACGGGTAGTGCGGTGAAGTAAACGGGTTTGAAGGTGTGTTTCCAGATTGGTGACCGCCTTGGAAACGTAGGCGGTGGTAAGCTCAAGGCGTTGGGCCGCCGCAGTAAAGCTGCCGGCTTCCACAACACACATGAAAGCACGCATGTTAAAGAGATTGTCCATCGTACTCCTCTCAGAGCGGCAAATTCTGGCACAACTCCCTACCCTTTGATTACTCGCTTTACAGTTAATAATCCTTCACGATTTTCCTGCTTATTCCCGCCACCCTGCTCTACATAGAATAGATAGCGCTCGTCTGAGCTAGTGACTGTTTGAGTAGGCCACCGTGCTGCAACTGTTTCGGAAAACGCTTCCGCTTCCCGCTCCGCCTTATCTGATC
The DNA here is from genome assembly GCF_002364655.1 of Pseudomonas sp. UBA3149. Classification (NCBI taxonomy): domain Bacteria; kingdom Pseudomonadati; phylum Pseudomonadota; class Gammaproteobacteria; order Pseudomonadales; family Pseudomonadaceae; genus Pseudomonas; species Pseudomonas sp. UBA3149. The sequence goes on along the minus strand of NZ_DEYV01000012.1, from coordinate 307,519 downwards.
GTAACGCCCCTGTCAGCCCGTCTGTTCAGGCCGCTGTCTCGTCTGTTCAAGAAGATCTTGCCGCCGCTTCACGGTCAGTGCGCTATCGCCCTGCGCTGACTGCAACGCTGTTCTTCACCCTGACCGATTCACTCCGTGCGCCCTTTGAGCGTCGAGGTTACCGTTGCGCGCTATTTCTCTTGCCAGTCGATTACCGAGCCGCTCGGCCTGGCACCGTGCCCTGCTGGAATGGGCCCGTACCGATGGCATTACCTGGGCCTTCATTTTCAAGGCGCTGCTGACAGCACTGATTGCACTCTGGCTGGCCTACCGGTTGCAGCTGCCCCAACCCAGTACGGTACTGGTCACCGTCTTTATCGTCATGCAGCCCCAAAGCGGACAGGTGCTGGCCAAGAGTTTCTATCGCATCATCGGAACGCTGGTCGGCCTGAGCGTGATGGTGTTGTTCATTGCCCTCTTCGCCCAGGAGCGGGTCCTGCTGCTTGGCTCGCTGGCCATGTGGGTAGGCCTGTGTACGGCGGGCGCTGCACGTTATCGCGACTTTCGCGGTTATGCCTTTCTACTGGCCGGGTACACCGCCAGCCTGATCGGCTTGCCAGCCACGAGCCATCCGGAAAATGCCTTTATGCAGGCCCTGTGGCGTGTACTGGAGATTGGCCTGGGCATCTGCTGCACCGGTGCAGTCAGCGCTATCGTCCTGCCGCAGACGACCCGCACCGTGCTGCGCAATACCCTCTCCCTGCGCTTTCGTGATTTTGCCCGCATGGCCCATGAGGGCTTGAGCGGCGCATTGACGCGTGAGCAGTTCGAAACCCTGGCGGCACGCTTTGCGGCCGAGTCCGTAGGCTTTGAAAGCCTGCGCAGCGCCAGTGCGTTCGAAGACCCACACCTGCGTCAGCGCAGCGGACGGCTGGCTAATCTGGGTAGCCAGTTCATGCAGCTCAACACCCGCTTCCATGCCTTGAATCAATTGCTGACCCGGATGCGCCAGCGCCCGCTCCTGTTGGACGCCTTCTCGCCCTGCCTTTCGGAGATCACCACATTGCTTGCACCGTTCGGTGAGCGGCTGACTACCGAGACCGACGCGGCCCGTCTGGCAGAAAAGCTCGCGCTGCACCGTGAGCCGCTGATGCAGTCTATTCGCGAGGGCCGAACGCAGCTTCAGGATCAACAGATTGGGGACAGCGACCTGCTGGACTTCAACACGGCCGCCGAACTGCTCTACCGCTTTGCCGAAGACCTCTACAGCTACTGCCTGGCCTATGCCACCCTGAACGGTCCCAAGCCACCCAAGACGCCGCCCCCGGAAAGCTTCACCCCCGTGGCCAACCGCATGGCAGCGGCCATTTCCGGTATACGCAGCGCCCTGGTGGTTCTCGTGCTGGGGCTGTTCTGGATCGAAACGTCCTGGCCCAGCGGTGATACCTGTGCGCTGGCAGCCGTCCTGATCTCGGCGCTTTCGTCGACTTCTCCTAACCCCCGCCGTTACTGCCTGCAACTGGCCGTCGGGACATTGGCCGGTTCATTGGCTGGCTTTTTTCTGGTGTTCTGGGTACTGCCTCAACTGGATGGCTTCCCCCTGTTGTTCTACGCGCTGTCGCCCGTGTTTGCCGTCGGCGCGTTTTTTATCACCCGTCCCCAGTGGGCGGGCTATGGCACAGGGCTGATGGTGTGGTTCTGCTCGGCCGCCTTGCCGGCCAACGTCACGCTGTATGATGCCAATGCCTTCTTCAATCAGTACCTGTCCTATCTGCTCGCCGCTTTTATTGCTGCGGTCGCCGCTGCGGTGCTCATGCCGCCTAATCGCCCATGGCTATGGGGACGTCTCGAGCAGGATTTACGCATGCGAGTCGTCTATGCCATCAGCGGCAAGCTCAAGGGATTGGCATCAGGCTTCGATAGCAGTACCCGCGACCTGCTCAACCAGGCCTATGTGCTTTCCACCGGCCATACCGCCGTGCAACGCCAACTTCTGCGCTGGATGTTTCTGTCATTGGAAATTGGTCATGCCATCATCGAGTTGCGCTACGAACAGGAAAACCTGCCCCTGCACCCCTGCTATCAGGAATCGCGTCCCTGGCGACAGGCTATCCGCATCATGGGACGCGCCCTGATCCGCCTGTTCGTGCAACCCAGCCCCAAGCATATGGAGCGGGCCTTGTCGGCAGTAGATCACGCCATCGAGACGGCACAGGCCGCCCAGATTCATCAGGAGCCCAACTCAGGACAGTTCGAACGCTCGCCGCTGCGCCGCGTGTGCAGTTACCTGCACTTCATCCGAACTTCGCTGCTGGACCCTAACTCGCCATTGAGCAAGCATAACCGCGGCTTCACGCAGACACGTGCAACGCGGCTGGATGAGCTGTAAGTCGAGCAGATGAACAGTTTCAGAACCGGAACGCCCTACCCAGGCAGGGCGTTCCGGTGGCGTATCAAACAGCGACGGGCGCCTTGATGTGGGGATGGGATTCGTAGCCGACCAGCTCGAAGTCATCGAACGTGAACTCGAACAGGTCTTTGACCGCTGGGTTGAGCTTCATGGTAGGCAGGGGCAGCGGCTCGCGGGTCAGTTGCAGGTCCGTCTGCTCCAGATGGTTGGCGTACAGGTGGCTGTCACCGCCCGTCCAGATAAACTCGCCCGGCTCGTAACCCGTGACCTGCGCCACCATCATGGTGAGCAGCGCGTAGCTGGCAATATTGAAAGGCACACCCAGGAAAATGTCCGCCGAGCGCTGGTAGAGCTGGCAGGAGAGCTTGCCATCTGCCACATAGAACTGGAACAGCGCATGGCACGGCGGCAGGGCCATCTCATCCACCAGGGCAGGATTCCAGGCGGAGACGATCAACCGGCGCGAGTCGGGATTCTTCTTGATCATCTCGATAACGTTGGCGATCTGGTCGATATGACGGCCATCCGGCGCGGGCCAGCTCCGCCATTGATAACCGTAGACCGGGCCGAGGTCACCGTTCTCATCGGCCCACTCATCCCAGATGGAAACGCCGTTTTCCTTGAGGTAGGCGATATTGGTCGAGCCTTTGAGAAACCACAGCAGCTCATGAATGATGGAACGCAGGTGCAGCTTCTTGGTGGTGACCATGGGAAAACCATCGGCCAGGTTGAAGCGCATCTGATAGCCGAACACGCTGTAGGTGCCGGTGCCGGTACGGTCGCTTTTGAAGGTGCCGTGCTCACGCACGTGTCGCATCAGGTCTAGGTACTGTTTCATGCTGGGCTCGGTGCGGCGCCCCGAAGGGCGCAGGAGAAAAGTCAGCGCCTATGATAACGAAGCTGGCTGTTTGGATCACGTGCCCGGTCGTCGCGTGTCGGCCTGATACCTTTAAAGACCTTCAACGCACTCTCTCGCAAAATGAGAGGAACAAACGCCCGCCTGAAAGCTCACACCTCCTAGTACTGTTCCGTCGCATGCGAATCAGCTGTCGAGAAGTAGCTTAACGCCAGCCTATCGGCCGGATCGCCAGCCCAGGCCCTGCGCCTGGATAACCCGCATGCCCGGTCAGCCGAGCTGCTGTCCTTGCCTATCGCCTGCACCATGACGAGCCGCGAGACGGCATCCCGGCCATTCGCTTCCACGCTCCAATCGAGGAATCCGCAATGTGCTCTGCCAACACCACTTTTTCCAACGACCCCAACATCGAGCGTGACCAGCTGTGCGTGAACACTATACGCACCCTTTCCATGGACGCCGTGCAGAAGGCCAACTCAGGCCACCCAGGCACGCCCATGGCCCTGGCACCTGTGGCGTATACCTTGTGGAGCAAGTACCTGCGCTACCACCCTGAGCATCCGGACTGGCCCAACCGCGACCGCTTTGTGCTGTCTGTAGGTCATGCGTCAATGCTGTTGTATTCGCTGCTGCATCTGGCCGGTGTGACCGAGATCGACGAGCATGGCCAGCCCTCCGGCAACCCGGCCGTCAGCCTGGATGACATCAAGCAGTTCCGCCAGATGGATTCGAAGACGCCCGGCCACCCTGAATACCGCATGACTACCGGCGTGGAAACCACTACCGGCCCGCTGGGCCAGGGGTGTGCTAACAGCGTTGGCATGGCGATGGCCCAACGCTGGCTCGGACAGCGCTTCAACCGTGACGGCGCTACCCTCTTCGATTACAACGTCTACGTGCTATGTGGCGATGGCGACATGATGGAAGGTGTCAGTGGTGAAGCGGCTTCGGTAGCCGGGCACCTGAAGCTGTCCAACCTGTGCTGGATTTACGACAACAACACCATCAGCATCGAGGGCCACACGGACCTGACATTCAGCGAAGACGTTGGCGCACGTTTCAAGGGTTATGGTTGGAACGTGGTCCATGTCAAGGACGCCAACGACGCCCTGACCTTTGGCCAGGCCATCGAGTTTTTCCAGGCCCATGACGATGCGCCAACCCTGATCATCGTCGACAGCATCATTGGTTATGGTGCACCCAACAAGCACAACACCGCCGCCGCCCATGGCGAACCACTGGGCGCTGATGAAATCCGCCTCGCCAAGAAATCCTATGACTGGTCTGAAGACGCTGACTTCCTGGTGCCGGACGATGCACGAACCTGGCTGCGCGACCAGATGGTTGAGCGCGGGCAAAGCCAATACGAGCAATGGCAGGCAGCGCTGAAAACGCTTGAGCAGCAGGAGCCTACCCTTGTAGACGAGCTCAACCGCATGCGCGCCGGTCAGATGCCTGAAGGCTGGATGGATGCACTTCCAGAGTTCGAAGCCAACGCCAAGGGCGTGGCAACCCGTGAATCCGGTGGCAAGGCACTCAACGCCTTCGCCAGCAAGATCCCGTGGCTGATCGGCGGTTCGGCGGACCTGGCGCCCTCTACCAAGACCAAGCTGACCTTTGACGGCGCTGGAAGCTTCTCAGCGCAGACACCCGCCGGTCGCAACCTCCACTATGGCGTACGTGAACACGCGATGGGCGCTATCGCCAACGGCCTTGCCCTCTGCTACCTGCGCTCCTTTACGGCGACGTTCCTGGTGTTCAGCGACTACATGAAGCCGCCGATTCGCCTGGCCTCGATCATGGAGCTGCCCGTGGTGTTCGTCTTTACTCACGACTCCATCGGTGTTGGCGAAGATGGGCCTACTCACCAGCCCATCGAGCAGCTGGCTCAGCTCCGGGCAACTCCTGGTCTTCTGACCCTGCGTCCCGGTGATGCCAACGAAGCCGTCCAGGCTTGGAAGGTTGCGCTCGAGCAGACCAACCGTCCCTCCTGCATCGTCCTCTCCCGCCAACCCATGCCGACGCTTGACCGCACTCGCTACGCCTCGGCGGAAGGTACGGCCCGTGGTGCGTATGTCTTGGCGGATGCCGAAAACGGCAAGCCAGATGTCATCATCATGGGTACCGGCAGTGAAGTCGGTCTGTGTGTCGAGGCTTATGAGCAGCTCAAAGCAAACGGTATAGCGGCACGTGTCGTCTCCATGCCGTGTTGGGAGCTGTTCGAGCAGCAGGATGAAGCCTATAAAGAAAGCGTGCTGCCTGATGACGTAACCGGTCGGGTTGCCGTCGAGCAGGCTGGCCCGATGGGGTGGGAGCGTTACGTAGGCCGCAAGGGCGCCATGGTCGTCATGAACAGCTTTGGTGCCTCTGCACCAATCGGCAAGCTGCAGGCGAAATACGGCTTTACGGTTGAAAACGTTGTCAAACTGGCCACTGAACAGGCGAACGCCGGGAGGTCATGATGAGCAGCCTCTTGCGAGAGTTGGGTATGGCCGGTCAGGCCGTCTGGCTGGATTTCGTCAGTCGGGAATTTTTGCGCAAGGGTGAGCTGCAGACGCTCATTGAGCGGGATGGCCTGACCGGCGTTACCTCCAACCCATCCATCTTCGAAAAGGCCATGGGACACGGTACGGATTACGATGAATCGCTAGAGCGCTTCCTCAACCGTGCCGATGCCTCACCGGTCGATGTATATGAATATCTGGCGGTCGAAGACATTCAACAGGCCGCCGACATCCTGCGGCCTGTCTATGACCGTTTAAACGGCAAGGACGGCTACGTCAGCCTGGAGGTATCGCCTTATCTGGCCATGGATACCGAGCCCACCCTGATAGAGGCACGTCGACTCTGGAAAGCTGTCGATCGACCGAACCTGATGGTCAAGGTGCCTGGTACCGAAGCGGGCGCAGCAGCCATCCAGCAACTGATTGCCGAAGGGATCAGCGTCAACGTGACACTGCTGTTTTCCCGGGAATCCTATCGCGCTGTTGCCGAGGCCTACATGGCTGGGCTGGAGACGCGTATTCAGGCTGGAGAAGACATCAGCCGCATAGCCAGTGTTGCCAGCTTTTTCATCAGCCGGATCGATTCGGAAATCGAGAAAAAGATCGATGAACAGCTGAAAGCCGGGAATGACGACGCAACGCTCAAGTCCCTCAAGGGTCGGGTTGCCATTGCCAACGCCAAACTGGCCTATGCTGATTATCAGGCCATGATAGCCAGCGAACGTTGGCAAGCCCTGGCCGCCAAGGGCGCTCAACCTCAGCGACTGCTATGGGCCTCTACCGGCACCAAGAATCCCGACCATCCCGATACACTGTACGTCGATGAGCTGATCGGACCGGACACCGTTAATACCATGCCGCCCAAGACCATGGATGCCTTTCGTGATCATGGCACGGTGAAGGAAACCCTCACTACAGGGTTGGATGAAGCCCGCGCCACACTCGAAGCCACCGAGCGGTTCGGGCTGGATCTGCCGGGCATAACGACAGACTTGGTAAAGGCAGGCGCCAAACTTTTCTCCGATGCAGCTGACGATCTGCTCGGTGCTGTGGGTGCCAAGCGCGTCAAACTGCTGGCCGGTAAACTCAACCAGGCTAAGTTCAGCCTGCCAGAAGACCTGTCCCAAGCCGTCGAGCAGCAGCTTGAGCAGGCCCGCCGCGAAGGCTGGTCACGTCGGCTATGGCACATGGATGCTTCCCTCTGGACCGGTCAGGACGAAGCGAAATGGGGCGGCTGGTTGAAAGCTGCTACTGAGCCGCATATCAACACCTCCGCTCTGGTCATACTGGAACAATCGCTCAAAGCCGAAGGCTATACCACCGCCGTTCTACTGGGCATGGGTGGCTCCAGCCTTGGGCCGGAAGTGCTGGCGAAAACCTTGGGCAACACACCTGAAGGCCTGCGCCTGCTGGTGTTGGACTCTACCGATCCGGCTCAAATTGCCGCCGTGGAGCAGTCCATTGATTATGCCTGCACGGTCTTTCTGGTATCGAGCAAGTCCGGCTCGACCCTGGAACCTGAAATTCTCAACGCTTACTTTTTCGACGCTGCCTGCAAAGCGCTCGGTGAGGATCAGGCCAGCCATCATTTCATCGCCATTACCGATCCCGGCTCCAAGCTCGAGGTCAGCGCCAAGGCGCAGGGCTATCGCACCCTCTTCTATGGAGACCCGACCATCGGCGGGCGTTACTCGGTGCTCTCGGCCTTTGGGCTCGTACCGCTGAGCCTGCTTGGACACGATGTAGACAGCCTGTTCGAGATTACGCGCCCCATGGTGCTGGCATGCGATCCCAGTGCACCGCCTGCAATCAATCCGGGCGTTTATCTGGGTGTGGTCATGGGTGAAGCCGTCAAGGCCGGGCGGGACAAGCTGACCCTGTTCGCCTCGCCCCAGATCGCCAGTATCGGTGCCTGGCTTGAACAACTGCTGGCGGAGTCCACAGGCAAACAAGGCAAAGGCATCATTCCGATCGACCTGGAGCCCCCGGCTGACCCCTCCCATTACAGCAATGATCGTTTATTCGTCTATCTGCGTGCAGATAATGACGGCAGCGAACTGGATGCCCAAGTCGAGGCATTGGAAAAAGCCGGCCAGCCCGTAATCCGCATAAGCCTGATGCGGCCTGACCTTATCGGTCAGGAATTTTTCCGCTGGGAAGTGGCTACAGCCATTGCGGGCGCCGTGATAGGCATCAATCCTTTCGATCAGCCTGACGTCGAGGCCAGCAAGGTCAAAACGCGTGCGCTAACCGATGAGTACGAAAAAACCGGACAGCTTTCCAGCGGAAATCCCTTCTTTACCGATGGCGAGCTGGCGTTCTACAGCGACTCCCCCCTGAGCGGCGACTCGGCCAAGCAGGTACTTCGGGAGCATTTTGCTCGCCTCAATCCGGGCGATTACGCTGCCGTGCTTGCCTATATCGAGCGTAACGACGCCCACGAAATCCTGATGACGCGGCTGCGGACCCTGTTACGGGATCGTTACCGTGTCGCCACCGTTGGCGGCTTCGGCCCCCGTTTTCTACACTCCACAGGCCAAGCCTACAAAGGAGGGCCAAATAGCGGGGTTTTCCTGCAGATTACCGCCGAACCCCAGCAGGATCTGGCCATTCCCGGACGCAAGGTAAGCTTCGGCATCGTCGAAGCCGCTCAGGCACAAGGGGACCTTTCCGTGCTCGCCGAGCGAGGTCGTCGACATTTACGTATTCACATTCAGCACGGCAATAGCGAAGCAGGGCTGCAACGTATCGTACAATTAGTCGAGGCGGCTATCGCCTGACGTAAAAGCTCGTGGAGGCAACAACATGCAACTTGGCATTATCGGACTGGGCCGGATGGGCGGAAACATTGCCCGCAGGCTGATGAAAAACGGGCACGAGGTCTTCGCATACGACCGCAGCGCCGACTCCATCGAGACGCTGGCCAAAGAAGGCGCCAAAGCAACAACCGGTCTTGAGGACATGATCCAGCAGATGGCTAAGCCACGCGCGCTGTGGGTCATGCTTCCGGCGGGTGACCCGACCGAACAGACCATCAACACCCTGGGCCAGATGCTGGAGCCGGGCGACACCATCATTGATGGTGGCAATACTTACTACAAGGATGACCTGCGCCGCGCCAAGGCGCTGGCCGAGAAAGGTATCCACTACCTGGACGTAGGCACCTCTGGAGGCGTCTGGGGCCTTGAGCGCGGCTACTGCATGATGATTGGCGGCGACAAGGAAACCGTGGACCGCCTGGACCCCATCTTCGACACCCTGGCCCCTGGCTACGGCGACATCGAGCGCACCCGTGGCCGCAACGCCCCGGACGAGCGTGCCGAACGTGGCTATATCCATGCAGGCCCGGCTGGTTCCGGTCACTTTGTGAAGATGATTCACAACGGTATCGAATACGGCATGATGCAGGCGTACGCCGAAGGCTTTGACATTCTCAAGATGCGCGGCTCCGAAAATGTACCGGAAGAAGAACGCCTGCAATTGGATTTGGCAGACATCGCCGAGGTATGGCGCCGTGGCAGTGTCGTTTCCTCCTGGCTTCTGGACCTGACCGCTCAGGCACTGGCTCAGGACGTGGAACTGGAGAAATTCAGCGGATTCGTGTCCGACAGTGGTGAAGGTCGCTGGACCATTGAGGCCGCTATTGAGGAAGCCGTACCTGCCCCGGTACTGACGTCCGCACTGTATGCCCGTTTCCGCTCACGCCAGAAGGCGACCTATGGCGACAAGCTCCTGTCGGCCATGCGCTTCGGCTTTGGTGGGCACGTAGAAATCCCGCAGTAACGCTTTCCGAGCAGGCTTGGAGGTAGCGCATCGAGGCGCACCTCCAGGCAGCCTGTCGCTCTTTTCTACTATGGCTCGACAGGAACGATAATGACGAACCACCCGTATCAACTCATGCTGTCGGATGTCGATGGCACCCTTTTGCGTACCGACAAGCAATTAAACCAAGCCACGATCGAGGCCGTACAGCGCCTGCGTGAGGCTGGAATCAACTTTACGCTGGTCAGCAGTCGCCCGCCACGGGCCATGCATTGGCTGATCGAAGCGCTTGATCTTACCCTCCCCGTCGGCGCCTTCAACGGCGGCACCCTGCTCAAGCCGGATGGCACGCTCCTGCAGGCACACCGTATACCCCGGAATGCCGTGGACAGCGTGTTTGAGCAGCTTGAGGACGAAGACCTGGATATCTGGCTCTTCGCCGATAATGAATGGATCATTGCCAATCCAGACAACCCCTACATCGGCCATGAGAAAAGAGCCCTGGGCTATGATCCGCTGATCGTCGACCGCTTTGACGACTACCTTGACCGGGTCGACAAGCTGGTAGCTGTCAGTAAGAACCATGATCGCCTCGCCAGCCTGCAACCCGAGCTGGATCAGAAGCTGGGGCAGTATGCCCATACCGTACGTTCCCAACCCTATTATCTGGATATTACAGCCGCCCAGGCCAGTAAAGGCCATGCGCTAGTGGCACTGGCGGAGCATCTGAGCATTCCACTCACGCGTACCGTCGCCATTGGAGACGGTGAAAACGATATTTCAATGTTCAAGAAAGCCGGGCTCTCCATTGCCATGGGACAAGCCGAGGAAGACGTCAAGGCTCACGCCATGCAGATCACCGCCGAAACCGACAGGAACGGTCTGGCCGAGGCCATACACCGATTCATTCTGGCAACAGGCTGATCCACCCAGGCATAAAAAAAGCCACCTTTCGGTGGCTTTCTTGTATCAGCTATTGGTAGGCGGCGCGGTGAAACGCTCAACGTCCCGCTCATTGGCAGTTTCCGTCACCGTCGACTCCATGGCCTCCTTCAACCCCTGCAGCCGCTTCTTCTCAGCCCGACGCGTGAAATACCACGCGAGGAAGGTAAACAGCGAGACCGCCAGCAGAATCAGGCTGGCAATGGCATTGATCTCCGGCTTCACACCCAGGCGCACAGCGGAGAACACCTCCATTGGCAAGGTGGTTGAGCCAGGGCCGGACACGAAGCTTGCAAGCACCAGATCATCCAGCGATAGCGCAAAGGACATCATTCCACCCGCTGCCAGAGAAGGCGCAATCATCGGGATGGTGATCAGCATGAACACCTTCCAGGGACGCGCGCCCAGGTCCATAGCGGCTTCCTCGATAGACAGGTCCAACTCGCGCAGACGCGCCGACACGACTACCGCTACGTAAGACGCGCAAAAGCTGGTATGGGCGATCCAGATCGTGACGACACCCCGATCCTGTGGCCAGCCGATGAACTGTGCCATGGAAACGAACAGGAGCAGCAGCGACAGACCGGTAATCACTTCAGGCATGACCAGCGGTGCCGTGACCAGACCGCCAAACACCGTACGCCCGCGAAAGCGAGGAATACGCGTCAGCACGAACGCCGCCAGCGTTCCCAGGATGACCGAGGAAATCGCCGTGTAGAACGCGATTTCCAGGGAGCGCCCTACGGCGCCCATGAGCTGGTTATTGTCCAGAAGCCCTGCATACCAGTGCACCGACCAGCCGCCCCAGACAGTCACCAGACGCGAGGCGTTGAACGAATAGATCACCAGGATGACCATCGGCAGGTAGATGAACAACAGGCCCAACACCAACATCAGGTTTGTGAACTTCAGGCTTCTCATAGCTTGCCCTCCAGTTCCTTCGCCTGATTTCTGTTGAACAGGACAATAGGCACGATGAGGATGATCAGCATGACCACCGCCAAAGCCGAAGCCACCGGCCAGTCGCGGTTATTGAAGAATTCCTGCCACAACACACGGCCAATCATGAGCGTTTCCGGCCCGCCCAACAGTTCCGGAATCACGAACTCGCCTACTGCGGGAATGAAGACCAGCATGCAGCCCGCGATAATGCCGTTCTTGGACAACGGCACCGTGATACGCCAGAAGCTGGTAAAGCGACTCGCGCCCAGGTCGGATGCCGCCTCCAGCAGTGTCAGATCATGCTTCACCAGATTGGCGAACAACGGCAGGATCATGAACGGCAGATAGGAGTACACAATCCCCAGATACACCGCGAAATTGGTATTGAGCAGGCGCAGCGGCTCGTGAATCACACCAATGAACATCAGGAATTCGTTGATCAGGCCGTTGGTGGACAGAAGCCCCATCCAGGCATAGACCCGGATCAGAATGGCCGTCCAGGTCGGCATCATGATCAGGAGAAGCAATACCGTCTGCACATCCTTGCGCGCCCGAGCGATGGCATAAGCCATCGGATATCCGATCAGAAGACAGATCAGCGTACTGATGCCAGCGATCTTGAGCGAACCAAGGTACGCGTCCAGGTATAGCGGATCGTCCGTGAACATCAGGTAATTCCCGAAATTCAGGGCAATATCCAGCTGCTGGTCGGCATAGGTCAGCAGTTCGGTATAGGGTGGAATCGCGACGTCCGCAATGGCGAAACTGATCTTCAGCACAATGGCGAACGGCAGCAGGAAGAACAGGAACAGCCACACGAACGGGACGCCAATAACCAGGCGGCGGCCGTCGAACAGTTTCTTCAGACTCATGATTGCAGTACCACGCCGCTGTCATCTTCCCAGTACACCACTACCGGATCGTCCCACGTCGGGCGTTTGCCCAGGCGCACCGCGTTGGCGATGAAGCACTGGACCAGTTGCCCGGACTCCAGCTTGATGTAATACACCGAATGCCCGCCCAGATAGGCGATGTCATGCACGGTCCCGCTTAGCCAGTTGTAGTTGGGGTGTTCATGGTCTTCCGGTAGGCGGCTGGCCATCAAGAGCTTTTCCGGGCGAATCGCATAGGTCACGCGCTTGTCTTCAGCGCGGGTGCTAATCCCGTGGCCCACGTAGATGTGCCGCTCGAGCTGCGGCGAGGCAATGATGGCGTGATCCGCATCGTCCTCGATCAGTTCACCGTCGAACAGGTTCACGTTGCCGATGAACTCACAGACCAGACGGCTGGCTGGCGTTTCATAGATGTCCATCGGGCTGCCCACCTGAGCGATCCAGCCCAGGTGCATGATTGCGATGCGCTGAGCCATGGTCATGGCTTCTTCCTGGTCGTGCGTCACCATTACACAGGTCACGCCCACGCGCTCGATGATCTCCACCAGCTCCAGCTGCATCTGCGAACGCAGTTTCTTGTCGAGCGCCCCCATCGGCTCGTCGAGCAACAGAAGCTTGGGCCGCTTGGCCAGTGAGCGCGCCAGGGCCACCCGCTGACGCTGCCCACCAGAGAGCTGATGCGGTTTACGCTTGGCATACTGTGTCATGTGCACCAGCTTGAGCATTTCGGCCACGCGCTGGTTGATCTCTTCTCTGGGCAGCCTGTCCTGCTTCAAGCCGAACGCAATGTTCTGCTCGACCGTCATGTGCGGGAACAAGGCATAGGACTGGAACATCATGTTGATCGGCCGGTCATACGGCGGAATATTGGTGATGTCCTGCCCGTCCAGGAAGATCCTTCCCTCGGTGGGTTGCTCAAACCCCGCCAGCATGCGCAGCAGCGTGGATTTACCAGAACCGGAGCCACCAAGCAGCGCAAAGATCTCGCCTTTGTTGATGGTCAGTGAAACATCATCAACTGCCACCGTTTCATCGAATTTCTTGGTTACCCGATCGATCTTCACCAGCACTTCTTTGGTCTGCTGAACACCGGTCACGGCTTTTTTAAAGGCACCGGAGGCTATCGCCATTATTTACTCCCCAGGGGTCTTGAAATCCTGCCTGACAGCTACGGCATGAGGTTCTAGAGTCGGTGCGGAAAACCCCTCCGCCCTTCTTGCCCTAGCGCCGACCGTGCCTCTTTTCGCCTTGCTGTCAGCCAGGCATTCAGCCTGACTCAACGGTCAGGCTATCGAATATGGAACGCTATTTACCGGATTTGATCCGGGTCCAACTGCGTGTACTGACCCGCAATATCTGCGGAGGCAGTTCCGCCATCACATACAGCTTGTCCATCACCTCTTGGGGTGGATAGACCGTTTCATCCTGGCGTACCTTCTGGTCCATCAGCTCGCCTGACTTGGGGTTGGGGTTAGCGTAACCAACGGAGTCGCTTACCTTGGCAATCACCTCAGGCCGCAGCAGGTAGTTGATGAACGCATGTGCCTCTTTCGCATTGGACGCATCCTTGGGGATGGCCAATAGATCAAACCACAGGTTCGCTCCCTCCTTGGGAATGGCATAAGCGATCTTGACGCCCTTTCCCGCCTCCTCGGCACGTGACGCTGCCTGGAAAACATCACCCGAATAGCCAAAGGCCACACAGATATTGCCGTTGGCCAGATCGGAGATGTATTTCGAGGAGTGGAAATAAGTCACGTACGGGCGAACCTGCAGGAGCTTCGCCTCGGCTTTCTTGTAATCGTCAGGATTTGTGCTGTTAGGGTTGAGCCCCAGGTAGTTCAGCATGGCCGGGATGACTTCATCCGGCGAGTCCATGAAGGAAACACCGCACTTGGTCAGCTTCTTGATGTTTTCCGGCTCGAACAGCACTGCCCAGGAGTCGATCTTGTCGGTGCCAAGCACCTCCTTGACCTTGTCGACATTGTAACCGATACCGTTGGTTCCCCATAGGTAAGGCACGCTGTGCTCGTTACCCGGATCGTTGGTCTGAAGCTGCTTGAGCAAAGCAGGGTCCAGGTTCTGCCAGTTGGGCAGCTGGCTGCGGTCCAGCTTCATGAACGCGCCAGCCTTGATCTGCTTGCCCAGGAAATGGTTGGACGGCACTACCACGTCATAGCCGGTCCGCCCGGCCAGAAGCTTGCCCTCGAGGGTTTCATTGGAGTCGAACACGTCATAGACCGGCTTGATTCCGGTTTCCTTCTGGAAATCTTCCAGCGTGGTCTCACCGATGTAATCGCTCCAGTTATAGATGTGCACGACTTTCTCGGCATGGGCCAGTGGTGTAAAGGCCAGCGCAGCGGCAGTGGCAAGCAGCGTCTTACGAAGGGAAAGAAACACTCGGTCGTCCTCTTGGTTAGTGGCCAGTCCATACCTGACTGTGCGGCCGATTTCCTTGTGAAGAATCTATGAATGAATACAGGTTTAACGCGACGGCCCCGCCAAGGGATTATTACCTAAGCCTGGAGCGCATCCGGCAAAAGCTGGTATCGCCCGCACAATGTACGGTTGCAAACGTGCGAACTCCTGGCAGCTACCGCCAATGGCAACAGTGCCCTCACCTGCTTACCGTACGGCCTGCCTGATAACGGGCCGCGTTGATACAGGATGAGCGTAGAAATGTCACGGATAAACTGATTTTTCGTATCGGTACAACTCACCGAAGCTGCAATCAGATTCGAGCGTGGGTCGGATAATCGCTGCGTTGTATACATGCCCTATCCTTCCAGAAAGCCCCTCCAACAGCTGCCGGAGGGGCCTGCATCACTTATTTGCCGGACTTGATCGTTGTCCAGGCACGGGTCATTGCACGCTGCACCTTGGCCGGCAGGTCCGGGAAGGCGTACAGCTTGCCCATCGTCTCCTGAGTCGGGTAGATGCCCGGGTCGTTGCGAATCTCGTCGCTGACCAGCGGTGTCGCTTCCTTGTTGCCGTTCGGGTACTGCACGTAGTCGCTGATCTCGGCAATGATCTCCGGCTTCATGATGAAGTCGATGAACTTGTAGGCGCCCTCGGTATTGGTAGCGTCCTTTGGAATGGCCATGGTATCGAAGAACGTACCGGCACCTTCCTTGGGAATGTTGTACTTCACCGTCACGCCATTCTTGGCATCAGCGGCACGGGCCTTGGCCTGGGCAATGTCGCCGGAATAGCCGACCGCCACGCAGACGTTGCCGTTGGCCAAATCAGAGATGTACTTGGATGAGTGGAAGTAGGTGATCGACGGACGAATCTGCATGAACAGGTCCTGCGCCGCCTTCAGTTCCTGGGTGTCCTGGCTGTCAGGTTTGTAGCCCAGATAATGCAGACCGGCAGGAATGATCTCGGTTGGCGAGTCCAGCAGCGCGACACCACAGCTCTTGAGCTTGGAAATATTTTCCGGCTTGAAGATCAGATCCCAGGAGTCCACCGGGGCATTGTCGCCCAGTGCAGCCTTTACCTTGTCAGGGTTATAACCAATACCGATGGTACCCCACAGGTAAGGAATGGCGTACAGGTTACCCGGATCGCTGACTTCCAGGGTCTTCATCAACTGCGGATCCAGGTTTTTCCAGTTGGGCAGCTTGTTCCTGTCCAGCGTCTGGTAGACACCGGCCTTGATCTGCTTGGCCAGGAAAGAGTTGGAGGGGACAACCACATCATAGCCCGACTTGCCCGCCAGCAACTTGGCTTCGAGTACCTCGTTGCTGTCATATACGTCATAGACCACCTTGATGCCCGTTTCCTTTTCAAACTTGGCAATGGTGTCTTCAGCGATGTAGTCATTCCAGTTGTAAACGTGCAGAACCTTGTCGTCTGCCATCGCGTGACCGGCGAAGGCGCCAGCCAGACTGAGTGCGAGCAGTGTCTTGCCAAAAGCTTTCATGCGGAAATGCTCCTAAACAGGGTCGTATAAGTATTCCGGAGGAGGCTTTTCGATCCTCCCCTGGTGCGTCTGGCCAACGCACCGGCGCAGTCTGGCAAGGTCCGGCGCGCGGCTCAAGAGTGCGCCACCATTCCTTTTGATTTTTGCCATCATCCAAGGGTGCTGTTATGTCAGACAAACACCCCTGGACGCTCGTTCTGCTCGCGACTCGTCTTCACTACCGATGCAGGTCGGCAGCCGTCAGGTCCAGGCACTTGCGCACCAGCACCATCAGCTCATCGATCTGCGAGGGCGTGATGACCAGCGGTGGCGAAATGATCATGGTATCGCCCACGGCCCGCATAATCAGGCCATTGCGGAAGCAATGCTCCCGACAGATCATGCCTGCCTCACGTCCCGTGAAGCGCGCCCTTGTCCGCTTGTCCTGTACCAGCTCCAGCGCGGCCACCAGGCCCACACCTCTCGCCTCGCCTACCAGCGGATGATCGGCCAGCGTCTGCCAGCACTTCTGCAAGTAAGGTGCCGTTTCGCTTTTGACTCGCTCGATAATGCCCTCGTCGCGCAGGATACGGATATTCTCCAACGCCACAGCGGCCGCAACCGGATGCCCCGAGTAGGTGAAACCGTGGTAGAACTCGCCGCCCTGGTTGAGCACCTCGACGATCTCGTCCCGCACGATCACACCTCCCATGGGGATATAACCGGAGGTCAGCCCCTTGGCGATGGGCATGAGGTCTGGCGTCATGCCGTAGTGCTGACTGCCGAACCATTCTCCGGTACGCCCGAACCCACAGATAACTTCATCGGAGATGAACAGAATGTCGTATTTCGCCAGTATTTCGCGAATCCGCGGCCAGTAGGTCTCGGGCGGCACAATCACGCCACCGGCTCCCTGGATCGGCTCGGCAATAAAGGCCGCCACCTTATCCTCGCCGAGCTCCAGAATCTTTTGCTCCAGCTGATCGGCCACTTGAATCCCGAACTCATCCGGACTCATATCGCCGCCCTCGCCATACCAATAGGGCTGATCGATGTGCTCGATTCCCGGAATGGGCAGATCGCCCTGCTCGTGCAAGGCCTTCATGCCGCCCAGGCTCACACCGGCTACGGTTGACCCGTGATAACCATTCCAGCGGCCGATGATAATTTTCTTCTGTGGCTGCCCCTTGGTCGCCCAATAATGACGCACCATGCGCAAGACAGTGTCGTTGGACTCCGAGCCCGAACCGGTAAAGAACACGTGGCTCATGCCGTCGGGTGCGATATCTGCAATCGCCTTGGCCAACTCGATGGCTGGCGGGTGCGCAGTCTGGAAGAACAGGTTGTAGTAAGGCAGTTCGCGCATCTGCCGGGTAGCGGCCTGAACCAGCTCTTCACGGCCATAGCCCACATTCACACACCACAGCCCGGCCATCCCATCGAGGATGCGATTGTCATCGCTGTCCCAAAGATAGATGCCCTCGGCACGCGTGATGATGCGCGAGCCCTTTGCATTGAGCTGCTTGTAATCCGTAAAGGGCGGCAGGTGATGGTTCCGGCTGAGTGCCTGCCAGTGCGCGGTACGCTCGCTGACGGTCCTGTCGTTCATAACACCTCCTGGGTTGGAATGCGCCAGCTGTGCTGGCGCGATCAGGTCATACGCTCATCAACAGGAACTCGCGCTCCCAGGAACTGATGACCCGTTTGAAGTTTTCATGCTCGGCGCGCTTGACGGCCACATAGCCCCGAGTGAAGCGTGTGCCCAGGTATTGCTCAATGGTCACAGACTGCTCCATGCGCTCCAGAGCTGCTTCCAGTGTCAGCGGCAGGCGCAGGTTGCGCCGTTCGTAGCCGCGCCCCTTGACCGGAGCGCTGGGTTCGATGCCTTCGATCATGCCCAGATACCCACACAGAAGACTGGCAGCCAGCGCAAGGTATGGGTTGGCATCTGCACCTGCCAGACGGTTCTCCACGCGACGATTCTGCGGGTCGGAATCCGGCACCCGAAGGCCTACAGTGCGGTTCTCTTCGCCCCACTCCACGTTTACCGGAGCAGAGGTGTCCGGCAGGAAACGACGAAACGAGTTCACATTGGGGGCAAACAGGGGCAAGGCTTCGGGGATGTATTTCTGCAACCCCCCGATGTGATGACGGAACAGCTCGCTCATCGTGCCATCGTCCTCCGAAAACACCGTCTTGCCTGTCTTCAGGTCCACGACGCTCTGGTGCAGGTGCATCGCGCTGCCGGGCTCACCGGTCATGGGCTTGGCCATGAAGGTAGCCGTGACGTTGTGCTTCAGGGCCGCCTCGCGCATGGTTCGCTTGAACACAATGATCTGGTCCGCCAGATGCAGGGCATCGCCATGACGGAAATTGATTTCCATCTGGGCCGTGCCTTCCTCATGAATCAGCGTATCCAGATCCAGCTTCTGAAGCTCGCACCAGTCGTACATGTCTTCAAAGAGCGGATCGAACTCGTTGGCGGCATCGATCGAGAATGACTGGCGGCCCGTCTCCTGGCGACCGGAGCGGCCTACCGGGGGCTGCAGGGGATAATCCGGGTCATCGCTACGCTTGGTAAGATAGAACTCCATCTCGGGCGCGACGATCGGCTTCCAGCCTTTGTCGGCATACAGCTTGAGCACCTTCTTCAGGATGTTGCGCGGAGACAGTTCGATCGGGCGACCCTGCTTGTCGTAGGTGTCGTGGATGACTTGCGCCGTGGGCTCGATGGCCCAGGGCACGAGGAAGACAGCGTTCTCGTCAGGCCGGCAAAGCATGTCAATATCGGCCGGATCGAGAAGCTCATAATAGATATCATCCTCGACATAGTCTCCCGTCACGCTCTGCAACAGAACGCTCTCCGGCAGGCGCATGCCTTTTTCATTGATGAATTTCGAGGTGGGCGAGATCTTGCCGCGGGCGATGCCGGTCAAATCGGAAATCAGGCATTCGACTTCGGTGATCTTGTGTTCTTTCAACCACTGGGTGAGCTGGTCAAGCTGGTTAGCCATAAAGACCTCAAGGTTTTGAAAAACCTGCCCGGAAGGCATATGGACTTACCGTCCAGGCAGGATGATACGGCGGTCAAGGACCGCCGTCAGCGCTGCCCGGCCCGCTGTCGGCAGGCATCGCCAAAGGCGTTGAAAATCGCCAGATAATTCGAATTGGAGCGTACCTGCCATTCAGGATGCCACTGCACCCCAACGGCAAAGACAGAGGCGCCCTCTACAGAAAACGCTTCCACCAGGCCATCCGGCGCCAGAGCCTCGGCCCGAAGACCAGGCGCGAGACGCTCGACGCCCTGCCCATGCAGAGAATTGACCTGGAACTGCTCGGGCAACCCCAAGCGCTCGAATACACCGCCCGGCTGAACATGAACGGCATGACTGGGCGCGTACTGCACGTCAAGCGGATCATCCGGTCGCTCGCGGTGGTCGGCAAACGGGCCGACCTCGTGCACCTTCTGATACAGGCTGCCGCCCATTGCCACGTTCATCTCCTGAAATCCGCGGCAGATACCGAGCACAGGAACACCTGCATCCACGGCCGCCCGAATCAGCGGCAGAGTAGTACGGTCGCGATCAGGATCATGGGCGGTGCCCGGCGCACTGGGAGGCCCCTGGTAGTAATGCGGCTCCACGTTGGAAGGCGAGCCGGTAAACATCAATCCATCGAGACGTGCAAGCAAGGTGGGCTGGTCAAGCAGGTCAGCCAGCGCGGGAATAACAAGTGGCAGACCACCCGCTCCGGTCACGACGGCACGCAGATACTTGTCGCCGGCGATGTGGAAGGTATGCAAACCGATCTGCTTGGTGCAGGCGGTCACGCCGATCAACGGCAGGCACGACATGGGACACCCGTTACGTTTGCCATGGTTGGATGAATTGGAGAGTAGTCTTGTTCATTTTTTTCCACAACCGTTCTTTCAAGACCGCTCATGCGGTTCGCACATTCTCTTTCAGCCGGCGTGTTACGGGGTCTCAAGCGAAGCCCTGTGCCCCAATGAAAGGCCTTGATGAGGCCTTCGAGCACCAATAACGAGCAAAGTTGACTTTAGGTCCCCTTTCGGATTGACTCCTAGGTGAAGTCCCCGCTGATTGATATTTTTAACAACTATAGGTGTTGCATCATGTCGGTACCCCCGCGTGCCGTTCACTTGAATGAAGCGACCGACTTCCTCCAGGCACATCCTGAAGTGCAGTTCGTCGACCTTCTGATCTCGGACATGAACGGCGTGGTGCGTGGTAAACGCATCGACCGAAACAGTCTGCCCAAAGTCTTCGAAAGAGGAATCAATCTACCCGCCTCACTCTTCGCTCTCGATATCACCGGCTCCACCGTAGAAAGTACAGGCCTCGGCCTTGATATCGGTGACGCCGACCGCGTCTGCTACCCCATCGCCGGCACGCTCTCCATGGAGCCCTGGCAGAAACGCCCTACCGCACAACTCCTGATGACCATGCACGAAATGGAAGGCGCGCCATTCTTCGCCGATCCTCGCGAAGTGCTGCGTCAGGTCGTTGAACGCTTTACCGAGATGGAACTGACGGTCGTCGCGGCCTTCGAGCTTGAGTTCTATCTGATCGATCAGGAAAACATCAACGGCCGGCCCCAGCCGCCCCGCTCGCCTATTTCCGGCAAGCGCCCGCAGTCCGTTCAGGTGTACTCCATCGATGATCTCGACGAGTACGCCGATTGCCTGCAGGACATCATCGATGGTGCCCGTGCGCAGAATATTCCTGCCGATGCCGTCGTGGCCGAGTCGGCTCCCGCGCAGTTCGAGGTCAACCTCAATCACGTGGCCGACCCGATCAAGGCATGTGATTACGCAGTGCTGCTCAAGCGGCTGATCAAGAACATCGCCTACGACCATGAAATGGACACTACCTTCATGGCCAAGCCCTATCCGGGGCAGGCAGGTAACGGTCTGCATGTGCACATTTCGCTGCTGGACAAGAATGGCAACAATATTTTCACGAGCGAGGATCCCGAGCAGAACGCCGCGTTACGTCACGCCGTCGGCGGTGTGCTCGAGACCCTGCCCGCCTCGATGGCCTTTCTATGCCCCAACGTGAATTCCTATCGTCGCTTCGGCTCGCAGTTCTACGTACCCAATGCACCGAGCTGGGGGCTGGATAACCGCACCACGGCGCTGCGTATTCCCACCGGCACACCCGATGCCGTACGCATCGAGCACCGTGTGGCGGGCGCTGATGCCAACCCCTACCTGCTGCTGGCAGGCGTACTGGCAGGAATCCATCACGGTCTAACCAATCACGTCGAGCCTCCGCCGGTGACCGAAGGCAACTCCTACGAGCAGCACGAGCAAAGTCTGCCGAACAACCTGCGTGATGCCTTGCGGCAACTGGACGACAGCGAAATCATGGCGCGATACATCGATTCGAAGTACATCGATATCTTCGTGGCTTGTAAGGAGCATGAACTGGAAGAATTCGAGCACTCCATCTCGGATCTCGAATACAACTGGTACCTGCACACCGTCTAGCACGTCGGTTATAGACAACGTCCGTTCGTCCTCGCCGGGCGGCCGTTGTCTGTTTACGAGAACGCCGTCACACTTTGCAGCTTTTCGTACCGTCCTGGCCTTAGTTCCACGGAAGGTCCCATGATGGAACACAAGGAGTTTCCATGCGAAAGCTGCTCATGGCGCTGGCCATTCTGCCCCTGCTCGCCCAGGCCGAAGAGGTTGTGCACGTCTATAACTGGGAGGATTACATTGACCCTCAGGTCATCAGTGATTTCCAGAAGGACACCGGCATCCGTGTCGACTACCACACCTTCAGCACTTCTGAGGAGGCAAATGCCCTCTTGGATGGCGACACGCCGATCGATGTGTATGCGCCTTCCCATGACGAGCTCAAACGACTCATCCGGGAAAACAAGCTGCAAAAACTCAACACCCAACAGCTGCCCAATACCAGCAAGCTCGATCCCTATGTTTCGGGCATTCTGAACTCCGTGGATCCGGGCAACCATTATGCCGTCCCCTATCTATGGGGCGCAGTAGGTCTGGCAATCAACGTTCCCAAGGCGCAGGAAGCCTTTGGCGGTCCGCTGCCGGAGAGCTGGAGCGTGCTGTTCGATCCCGAGCAGATCAAGCGCCTTTCCAAGTGCGGCGTCAATCTGCTCGACGATCCCATCTATGTCTCATCAATCATGATGAACTATCAGGGCAACATTCCCGAGCGCAGCTCTCCCGCGCAGATGGAGAAAATTGCCAAGGACCTGATGAGCATTCGCCCCTATGTTCGCTCCATCGATAACGACGCCACGGTTGATGCATTCAAGAATGGCCAACTATGCGTAGCAATGGTGTACAGCGTAGGCGATGTAATCAATACGCGTAAGACAGGCCAGCCGGTCAGCTATGTCGTACCGCAAGAAGGTACGTATGTCTTTGTGGATACGCTGGCTATCCCCAGCAAGTCGCGCAATGCGGAACTGGCGCATCGCTTCATCAACTATGTGATGAGTGCTCGTTCCCTGGCCCGCATTACCGAAGAGACGTCTTATCCAAATGCCAACCCTGACTCGATGAAGTTGCTTTCGCCTGAACTTCAGAAGGAAAATGCACTTTACCCCAACGGGGCGTTGCGCCGCCGTCTGTTCGCTCTGGTTCCGCCACCTGCCGAGACTCGTCAGACATTCGAAGGTCTCTGGCAGACATTCAAGCAAGCCCGTTGATCTTCAAGATCAGATCGTAGTACTGAACGGGCAGGCTACCCCTGAATGGGCCGTATCAGGTTCTGGCGAGGCGCGATAACGCGGCGTGTCCGTACAGGCATCGTCAGAACCTCATCACCTTTACGACCAGGACACCGGTACAGTAATGGCCCGAACCTCCAGCCCACGCAAGGCGCGCAGCAGCAGCCGCCAGCGTATCGAGCAGATCCTGGCAGCGGCTCGGCACATGCTGATAGATCAAGGGCCTGCACGCCTAAGTATCTACGGCATTGCCGAAAGGGCGGGCCTTCCGCCTTCCTCGGTCTATCACTTCTTCCCCAGCGTTGCCACATTGCTCGAGGCCCTTACTCAAGAGGCTCATGCAGCGTTTCGCGCCTGTCTTCAGACTTCCGTCGACCATGACAGCCTTAACGACTGGCGCGATCTATCGCGGATCGTCGAGGCACGCATGCTGGAAGTATATGAACAGGATGCCGCGGCCAGGCAATTGATCCTGGCCAATCATGGCCTGACCGAAGTAGTCCAGGCCGACCGACAGCATGACACCCGACTAGGCGAGCAGCTTCAGGCCCTGTTCGCAGCCCATTTTCATCTGCCGCCCCTGCCGGACGATATCGACGTCTTCGCCCTTGCCATGGAACTGGGTGATCGCGTCTACGCAAGATCCGTACAACAGCACGGTGTTGTTACGCCTCGCTGGGCAGCAGAAAGCCATCGGGTTTTCGATGCCTACCTTAGTCTTTACCTTCCGCCCTATTTGCCCAAGCGAAACACGTACCTGCCAAACGATCTAACAGTTGCCCAATAAACCGATAGTTATCCGTCCAGTTATCGCATGCTGTAATGGTATTGCTTAAATTCATTTTTAAGTCGGATATTTATCCGTTATAAAGCACGCCTTTGCCTGTCGGCATAACGGCCAGCCAGTCATGGCGCTCGAATCTGCTACCGTTAACGGGATGTCCTGCTCATTCGCGACCGTTGCCTGAACCTGTACGACCTACCCCTTCGATGGAGAATTGCAATCATGAGTCTGCTCGCCTCGACACCCCGTGCTGAAGGCTTCCGTATGCCCGCGGAGTGGGAGCCCCAAAAGCAGGTCTGGATGATCTGGCCCGAGCGTACCGATAACTGGCGCCTGGGTGCCAAGCCAGCCCAACTGGCCTTTACCGAAGTCGCACGAGCCATTGCACGCTTCGAGCCGGTCACCGTTGGTGTTTCTGCTGCTCAGTTCGACAATGCCTGTGCACGACTCAACCACCCGGCCATTCGTGTCGTCGAGATCAGCAACGATGA
This sequence comes from Pseudomonas sp. UBA3149, assembly GCF_002364655.1. Taxonomy (NCBI): domain Bacteria; kingdom Pseudomonadati; phylum Pseudomonadota; class Gammaproteobacteria; order Pseudomonadales; family Pseudomonadaceae; genus Pseudomonas; species Pseudomonas sp. UBA3149. Next base: position 283,323 of record NZ_DEYV01000012.1, on the reverse strand, counting down.
TGCCTGGGCGCGTGATACCGGCCCGACTTTCGTCATCAACGATCAGGGGGAAGTGCGCGGTGTGGACTGGACCTTCAACGCCTGGGGCGGGCTGGTTGGCGGGCTGTATTTCCCTTGGAAGCGGGACGATCAGGTCGCCAGTAAAATCCTGATGATGGAAAGCTGCCCCCGCTACCGCACTGAGGATTTCGTACTGGAAGGCGGCTCTATCCACGTCGATGGCGAAGGCACGCTCATTACTACCGGCGAGTGCCTGCTCAACCGCAACCGCAATCCGCATCTGTCCCAGCGTGAGATCGAGGCGATCCTGAGTGATTATCTGGTTGTGGATAAGGTTATCTGGCTGCCAGACGGTTTGTATAACGACGAAACCGACGGTCATGTGGATAACTTCTGCTGCTACGTGCGTCCTGCCGAAGTGCTGTTGAGCTGGTGCGACGACGAAAACGACCCGAACTATGCGCGGTGTCGCGCGGCGCTTGAGGTATTGGAAACCAACACGGATGCCAAAGGCCGCAAGTTCACCGTCCACAAGATTCCAACGCCCGGCCCGCTGTATGCGTCGGATGAAGAATACGAAACCGTAGATGCTTCAGTGGGCAGTCAGCCACGCAAGTCAGGCGAGCGTCTGGCGGCGTCGTACGTCAACTTCCTGATCGTCAACGGCGCCATCATCGCACCAACGTTCGATGTCCCGGAAGATGCCGAAGCGCTGGACGTTCTTCAGCGCTGCTTCCCCGAGCGCGAGATCGTACAGGTCCCAGGCCGCGAGATCTTGCTGGGGGGTGGCAATATCCACTGCATTACCCAGCAGCAGCCTGCCCCCAGAGCGCGAAACTAAGCACCACGCGTACTGTGGAATAAAACCGGAGCCTCCCGCCAGGCTTCGGTTTTTTGTGAACATGTCAGGCGCTTCATGTACAACTGCCACCACGCATGTGATAACGCTGAATTGTCCTCTCGGATGTGCTGTCCATACCCCTACCGCGCTCCATAAGGAGCTTATCGGCAACTGGATCGGTGGACCCATCATATGAATATCCTTCTCGTACTGACGTCCCATGACCAACTAGGCAATACCGGTAAAAAGACCGGCTTTTGGCTGGAAGAGTTTGCGGCACCTTATTATGTCTTCAAGGACTCAGGCGCTACGCTGACCCTGGCGTCACCCAAAGGGGGCCAGCCGCCTCTGGACCCCAAGAGTGATGAGCCAGAGGCGCGCACCGAGGCGACAGAACGCTTCCGTAATGATCCCGACGCACAGGCGGCTCTCGCCAATACCGTGCCGCTCGCGAGCGTCAAGGCGGATGATTACGACGCTGTTTTCTATCCCGGAGGCCATGGGCCGCTCTGGGATCTGTCTGAAGATCAGGACTCCATTGCGCTGCTGGAAGCCTTTTATGCAGCAGGCAAACCCACCGCCCTGGTTTGCCATGCACCCGGCGTGCTGGCCAAGGTCAAGACTGCTGACGGTGAGCCTCTGGTCAAGGGCAAGCAGGTAACCGGTTTCACCAATACCGAAGAGGAAGCGGTTCAACTCACCGACGTCGTACCCTTCCTCGTGGAAGATATGCTCAAGGCCAACGGCGGCCTGTACAGCAAAGGGGCTGACTGGGCGCCTTACGTGGTGACTGAAGGTAATCTGATAACAGGCCAAAACCCCGCCTCTTCGGAGCCTGCGGCCAAGGCCGTGCTGGAACAGCTCTCTCGCTAAACCCGTAGAGCCTTCTGCAAAAAGAAAATGCCGCCTTCCCAAAAGGGAGGCGGCATTTCCAGTCTACGTACCATCGTAAAGGATGGTCTTATTCACGTCTTAGAGCAGCGGAATCGAATAGCTCAGCATCAGACGGTTTTCATCCTGATCGCGGGTGTTGGCGACATCGTTACGCCATACCGCGTTACGCCACTGAATGCCCAGCCCTTTCAATGTTCCGGTAGGCACGGTATAGCCCAGGGTAAAGTCCCGCTCCCACTCGCTCGGATTGCTGCCAGCCGCCTCGATATGGTCTCCCTTCAGATAGACCACACCTGCCGTCAACCCCGGCACGCCCACTTGGGAAAAGTCATACGCGTAGCGCACCAGCCAGGTCCGCTCACCGGCACGCGTAAAGTTCTGATTCTGCGAGAAGGTGATCAGGTATGGCGTAGCACCATCTCCCTGGTTCAGGAAGGGAAAGTTACTGTCCCCGTTGATGACCTGATAGCCACCGCCAAAGGTATGGCCGGCCACGCTGTACAGGAACTGACCGCTGTACAAATCGTTATCGACCTTGCCCTTGGTTACGCCGCTGCCGTAGTAGCCATTGGAGTAGTAGTCCGGATTATGTCCATTGGCACCATCGTCGGTACTGTGGAAATAACGCAGGTCACTCTTAAGCACACCCGGACCGATCTGCCAGTCATGCACCAGACCCAGGAAATGCTGCTTGTAGTAATCTTCAAGGTTGGCGTAGTAGTAGCTGACCGTCAGGTCCTTGGTCAGCTTGTAGTCACCCCCCGCAAAGTAGAACGCGTTGCTGCGCTCGGTGCCGCCGAGAATGCGCAGGCTGTCCATGTTTGAAGAGTTACGCGCCTTGGAATGCTCCAGGCGACCGGCATTCAAGGTCAGGCCTTCGATTTCCCTGGAGGTGATCATGCCGCCTTCAAAGGTCTGTGGCAGCATGCGGCTGTCATTGTAGGTCACCACCGGCAGCGTTGGCATAAGTGTGCCGTAACGCAGCTCGGTCTTGGAGATACGAACCTTGGCGGTCAGGCCCAGCGTTGAAAAGTTATCAACGCCAGTGCCGTGCCCGTTATCCGGGAACACACTGTTGGCATCAGTCCCGTGCGTCCCCTTGCCCGAGTCAAGCTTGAGACCCAGCATCCCCACGGCATCAACGCCAAAGCCGACCGTACCCTCGGTGAAACCGGATTGATAGTTGAGCATGAACGCCTGCCCCCACTCCTCTGCCTTGGAGGCAGACTTGGGCGCAGCCGAGTCACGGTTATCCTGATTGAAATAGAAGTTACGTAACGTAAGGGTAGCCTTGCTGTCCTCCAGGAAGCCCGCGGCATGGGCAGCGCTGTTCAGGGTCAGGCCAAGGCAGCCGGCAGCAATGGCTGCGGCGAGAGGTTTTACGTTCAAAAGATGCTCCACAACTAACAACAACAAAAGCGGCTGTTAAGGCACACGTACGGCCGCACGGCTAGGCCGGCAAGAGAGCGGGTAGATCGAGGTTGGCTTTATAACGCCTTGTGTCTCCACTCCCTGGAAGATAAGGTCGTTCACTGACGCGTCCCTTGTCGGCGGCGCAAAACTAAATGTAAAAAAGTGTTTCGTCCATAACAAAGTGCCATCATTTCAGGCAAAACACTTTTTCACCGTTAGGCTTGAATATTCAGAGAAATTCTTTTCTGCCAGGTCCAGGCTTGATAAGGCTTGCCGTGTAACGACAAGCCTCTCAACCTCATCAGAGCAGTGGAATGGAGTAGTTGATAATAACGCGCGTTTCATCCTGATCACGCTGCCCGGGAAAGCCCGGCCGGTACATGGCATTTCTCACCGTAAGACCCACACCCTTCAAGACTCCTCTGGGCACCGTATACGACACGGTAAGATCACGCTCCCATTCGCTTCTGTCACCTGTTTGATAACGGGCATTATCACCATGCCAGTAAGCAACACCGGCATTGAGCCCTTGTACACCTACGTTTCCAAAGTCGTACGCGTAACGGACATGCCAGGTATCCTCACCCGCATGGATAAACTTGCCAATCTGGGCATTGGTGATGGTGTACAGGGTCTTGCCATTACCTTGCTCAAGGTAGGGGAAGTCACTGTTACCTTCCGAGCCCTGATACCCTGCACCCAACGTATGCCCCGCTACGCTATAGCTGAACATGGCACTGTACAGGCGGTTGTCGATTTTGCCCTTCACAGCACTTCCGCCATCGTAATACCCGTTGGCATAGTACGCAGGCTCATGCCCATTGGCGCCGTCGCTACGGCTGTCGAAATACCGTAGATCCGTTTTGAGCACACCAGAGCCTAGCGGCTGGCTATGTAGCGCGCCCAGGAAGTGCTGTTTGTAGAAGTCATCCAGGCTGCCATAGTAATACTGGAGCGTCAGGTTTCTGGTGAGCTGGTAATCAGCCCCTGCATAGCGAAACTGGTTGCTGTCCGCTTTGGATCCGGCAATGGAAACCGACTCATAATTGCTGGAGTTGCGGTCTTTGACGTGCTCGATCTGGCCTGCAATCAGCGTGAGGTTATCGAACTCTTTCGAGGTGATCTGCCCACCCTCGTAGGTTTGTGGCAACAGGCGCCCATCGTTGTAGTTGACCACAGGGAGCTTGGGCATCAGCGTGCCATAGCGCAGCTCAGTCCTAGACATACGAACCTTGGCGGTCAATCCCAGGCTACTGAAATCATCCGTGGAAGCGCCATCGCTTTCGCGGGGAAACATGGTTCCTGGCTGGCGACTGCCTTTGCCGATATGACTGCCGGAGTCCAGTTTCAGACCCAACATACCTATCGCGTCTACTCCAAAACCTACCGGCCCCTGGGTGAACCCGGACTGATAGTTGAGTATGAACGCCTGTCCCCACTCCTCGACTTTGGAAGGGTCCGTTGCCTTGCCGCCGCTTCGGTAGTCGGAGTTGATGTAGAAGTTACGCATGGACAGCGTAGCCTTGCTGTCTTCGATAAAACCGCCTGCTTGTGCGGCCGTATGCAAGGAAAGCAGCCCGATGGCAGTCGCCAGGGCAAAAGGGGAGGTATTCAAGGAGTGCTCCAACGCAATAACAACTTCTTGCAGCACCGGAGCGCTACAACGCTTAGAGCAAGAGGTTGGTATTGGATGGGCTGCCTTACCTCCTGCCGGAGGCGGCAAAACTAAAGTCAAACGTCTGGAGCGTCTACCTTTCAATGCACTCTTTTGGGGCAAAACACTTTTAGCCAAGTAGCGCTTTTTAGGCCGCTCACCTGTCGATACAGTATCCGCCGTGAGCACGTACAAAAAAGCCCGCCATAAAGGCGGGCTTTTTTCCGAACCGCTCTATTAGAGCAGCGGCAACGAGTAGCTGACGATCAGACGGTTTTCGTCTTGGTCGCGTGCACCTGGGACGCCAGAAGCATTTTGGGCAGAAGCTGGCAGGCCCGTGCGGAAGGAAGCATTCTTCCAGGAAAGACCTAACCCTTTGAAAGTACCTTGCGGGATAACATATGTGACCGTGAAATCACGTTCCCATTCGCTTCTATCACCACGACCTGTATCAATGTTATCGCCACGCAGATAGACAACACCAGCTGTCAAGCCGGGCATACCAACGGCAGCAAAGTCGTAGGAGTAGCGAACCTGCCAAGTATCCTCACCTGCACGATTGAACTTAGCGATCTGTGCATCAGTATTGATATATGCACTCGCGCCACCACCAGTATTAATAAACGGGAAATCACTGTTTCCGTTGCTGATTTGATAACCCGCAGCAACAGTATGCCCCTGAATAGTGTAAGCAAATAAAGCACTATACAGTTGGTTATCAACCTTACCCTTCAGCGTATTACCACCGTAATAACCGCTAGTGTAATAAGAAGAGGTATTATTATTTGCACCATCGTCTTTGCTGTTGAAATAGCGCAGATCGGTCTTAAAGGTACCTTCACCCAGTTTGATGCTATGACCCAAGCCCAGGAAGTGCTGCTTATAGAAATCTTCCAGGTTGCCGTAGTAGTACTGGAGGGTTAGATCTTTAGTTAGCTGGTAATCAGCCCCGGCATACCAAAACTTATTGGTATTTTCACCAGTAGCACTATTAGCACCGGCAATAGACAGATTATCACTGCTGCTTGATCCACGAGTTTTAGTCTTGGAAAGCTGACCGGCAGTAAATGTCAAATCCTTAATCTCTTTAGACTGGATCTGACCGCCTTGAAAGGTTTGGGGCAACAGGCGACCATCGTTAATAGTCACCACCGGCAGCTTGGGAGATAAGGTGCCGTAACGTAGTTCCGTCTCAGATACTTTGACTTTTGCCGTCAGGCCCAGGCTGCTGAACTCATTTTCATAGCTGCCATCTGTATCCAACGGGAAGCTGCCGCTAGCACTAGGCTGGCGCTCTGCCGTGGACTTGCCGAGACGGCCACCGCCATCCAGGCGCAAACCCAACATACCAACGGCATCAACACCAAAACCAACGGTGCCCTGTGTGTAACCGGACTGGTAGTTGAGCATGAAGCCCTGGCCCCATTCCTCGTTCTTCGAGGGCTTGGCAGAGCCATTGCGGTTATCTGTGTTGATGTAGAAGTTCCGCATCGAAAGCGTTGCTTTGCTGTCTTCTACGAACCCAGCAGCTTGAGCGGAGGAAAAGGCGTACAGAGACAAGCAAGCGCTGGCGACAGCCAGAGCCAAAGGCTTCTTACCCATGAAAATAGATGCTCCAAACTATTTTTGTGTTGCTACTGAACTTATCGGTCGATAAGAACAGAACTTAAGCGTAGACCACTAGCAACACCGTTTTAACGCTATTTGAAATAAGGTTTCCCCGTCTTATTTCATATAGCTATTAAAACCGTCATTACTGACCGGTTCCCTTGCAGGGGAGCAAACTAAATGTAAAAAGTGTTTTCGTCTAGCCCTGGACGATCTGATCTTTACCCTGCCGCTTGGCCTTGTACATGGCCTCGTCAGCACGAGCGTAGAGGGCATCGAGCCCTTTGTCGTCTTCCTTGAGAACGGCCAATCCCTGACTGATCGTGACCCGCAAGGGGCCCTGGGGAGTGGGCACCATCAACTGGCGTACTGCTCGTTGCAAGCGTACCCCAATTTGCTCCGCCAGCTCTCGATCACAGCCCGGCAGCAGCAGCGCAAACTCTTCTCCACCGATGCGGCCAAACAGGTCGCCCCGGCGGATCATTTGGGCACCACATTCAGCCACACGCTGAAGCACCAGATCGCCCATCTGGTGACCGAAGCGGTCGTTGATTTTCTTGAAGTCGTCGATATCGAAAAGCAGAAAAGCCAGCGGCTCAGCGGTCGTTTTAGCCAACTCAAAGGCACGCTGTGCGCTTTCGAAGAAGTGACGTCGGTTACTGCTGCGCGTAAGCACGTCAGTTGTCGCCAGGCGCTGGAGTTCTTCCTCCATGCGCTTTTTCTCGGTGATGTCTTCGGCGATACCGACGACCAGCAGCGGCATACCGGCTTCGCTGCGCTGGCTGACGAAGCACTTGTCGCTTAGCCAGCGAATTTCTCCGTCCCCTCGAATAATGCGGTATTCACGGGATTCCATGGCGCCTTGCTGAAGCACCTGGTTAAGCGTTTCCTGAACATATTCGACGTCATCGGGGTAGACGTTATTTATCCAGACGTCGTAGCTGGTCATGGCCAGGGCGATCGGCCGACCAAATACCTGCTCATAGGCAGGGCTTACATAGATGACTTCACCAGTCTGCCAGTTGAGTGCCCACAGAACCGAATTAACGCTTTCAAGCAGAGCGCTAAAGAGTCTTTCACGTTCCCGCAGACGCTCAGCCTCAGCACGCGAATGCAGTAACGCGAGCATTGTTTCATCCGCAGAAAGCGGACCTAGCAGCTGTTCGTCCATAATGTCGCCGTTATATCAATCCAGCAGCATAAGAACATCATTCGGGTTTCCAGTTCCGCTGCCGAAAAGACAAAAGCCCGCCATTTGGCGGGCTTTTGTTCAAGTTTATTTAAGAAAGCGCTGAAGCCGTTGCTGGTCGCAGTGAGTACGTCTTCAAATGCTCTGCAAATTCCTTCAAGGATTGGATGCCACTTGTCTCCGCCTCGACAATCCACTCCTTCATGGCCGCTAGCATGTCATGTCCGTTGGCACTGGTCTTGATCCAGATATGCTGTAATGCCAAACGTTTCTCATAGATCAGTTTGAGCGACTGACTTTGCTCAAGCAGTGATTGAATTGTAGCGTGTTGGCGCTCTTTGAGCAGACTGGTTTCACGGGACAGCAAGCGCTTTGCGCTGCGGATCAGCGGCCGCTTGGCTGGATCGGCCGTGCGCCACTCCTGCTTGACCAGGGGAGCGATGACCTGCTTTCGGTACTGCGCCATGATCTGGAAGCGATTGTTGAGAATTGCCATGGCCGTATCCATATCGAGCAGCCCTTTCCCCTCCACGCGATGCGCGATGGGTGCCACGCGATTGACCTTTGCCAGCTTGAGCCAGGAAAAGAGCTTGATCCAGGCCCAGCCCATGTCGAACTCCCACTTCTTGACCGACAGCTTGGCCGAGTTCGGATAGGTATGGTGGTTGTTGTGCAGCTCTTCGCCACCAATGATGATGCCCCAAGGGATCAGGTTGGTAGCCGCGTCGCGGCACTCGAAATTGCGATAGCCCACCGCATGCCCCAGGCCATTGACCACACCGGCTGCCCAGAAAGGAATCCAGGCCATTTGGATAGCCCAGACGCTTAGTCCGAGCGTACCAAACAGGGCGATGTCGATAAGAAACATGAGCAGGATGCCGCCGTTGGGATACCGGCTGTATACGTTACGCTCGAGCCAGTCGTCCGGGCAGTTCTTGCCGTAGATGCGCAAGGTTTCTTCGTTCTTGGCTTCCGCTTTATAGAGTTCGGCGCCTTTGCGCACGACCGTACTGAGCCCTTTGAAAACCGGGCTGTGAGGATCGTCTTCGGTTTCGCATTTGGCGTGGTGCTTACGATGAATGGCTGTCCATTCACGGGTGTTCATGGCAGTGGTCAACCACAACCAGAAACGGAAAAAGTGCTTGAGCGCGGGATGGAGATCCAGCGAGCGGTGAGCGGAATAACGGTGCAGGTACACCGTGACGCTTACGATGGTGATGTGCGTGAGCACCAGCGTAACCGCAATCAGTTGCCACACTGAAAGATCGAGCAAGCCGTTGTACCACATAGTGCTGGCATTACCTCAGAGGGGGTAAGAATGAATACGCTCAGTGAACAGGCGTTCGCCCATTATTACTGAGTATTTACAGATGTCCACTCATGCTTTTGCTACGAATAATGTCACCGTTCGGCTTCTTAAAACCTTAAAGCATAAGAAAATCACTAAACAGTATTTTAAGAAATAAGCCGTTTCCATCACTATGCGCTCACGCCGTTAACACGACATGACGATCAGGAAGACTCCATGAGCGCAACGCCCTTTCGTAGTCTGGATAACCACAACGACACCATTCTTCACGATATTCAGAACGCCCTGCAGGGCCTGCGCTTCGGCTCGGTCGAGATCACCGTGCATAACGGGCAGGTCGTGCAGATTGAACGCAAGGAAAAGTTTCGTCCACAGCTACCTTCCAATAATAAGGCTTGAACGTCTATGCGACGTTCGTGCCATGCCACCGTCTATCCTAGTAGCCAATTCTAAATAAAAAGTCACAAGGAGCCGTTTCATGTTCATCCGCCGTTTCGCTTTGGCCGCGCTGGCCAGCGTATTGATTGCAGGGCCGGCCGCAGCCGCAACGGAACTGTTGAATGTGTCTTACGACCCGACACGTGAGCTGTACCAGGAGTACAACGCGGCGTTCGCCAAGCACTGGAAAAGCGAAACGGGTGAAGGCGTTACCGTCAAAAATTCGCATGGTGGTTCAGGCAAACAGGGGCGCTCGGTGATCGATGGGCTACGGGCGGATGTAGTCACGCTGGCCCTTGCAGGCGATATTGACCAGATCAGCAGCATCGGCAAGCTGCTGCCAGATAATTGGCAGACTCGTCTTCCCGATAACAGCACGCCCTATACTTCGACCATTGTTTTCTTGGTGCGCAAGGGTAACCCGAAAGGTATTCATGACTGGGCCGACCTGACCAAAGAAGGTGTAGAAGTCATAACACCCAATCCGAAAACGTCTGGCGGGGCTCGGTGGAATTTTTTGGCAGCCTGGGCCTGGGCCAAGAAACAGTACGGCACTGACGAGAAGGCACAGGCTTATGTGCAAGACCTCTATAAGCATGTCCCTGTACTGGATACCGGGGCGCGCGGTTCGACCATCACGTTCGTGAACAACCAGTTGGGCGACGTGCTCATTGCCTGGGAGAACGAGGCCTTTCTGGCCAAGAAGGAACAAGGCGGCGATCAGCTCGAGATCATCGTGCCGTCACTGTCCATTCTGGCTGAGCCGCCGGTAGCGGTGGTGGACAAGGTGGTCGATCGCAAGGGGACACGCAAGATTGCCGAGGCCTACCTGCAGTACCTGTACAGTGAAGAGGGCCAGCGTATTGCCGCGAAGAACTTTTACCGTCCGCGTAACGAGAAGGTGGCTGCCGAGTTTGCCCAGCAGTTTCCGAAGCTTGAACTGGTAACCATCGATGACGCCTTTGGCGGCTGGAAATCGGCGCAGCCCAAATTCTTCAATGATGGCGGGGTTTTCGACCAGATCTACCAGGGCCACTGATGCCCGGATGAGCTCCACAGAATGGTCCCGGCTAACCGGGGCCTTTTGCCAGGTCTGCGGGCCTGACTAAGGACACACTATGTCGCGTCGTACTTCCCCAGTCATACCCGGCTTCGGATTGACCCTGGGCTACACCATTGTCTACCTCAGCCTTCTTGTGCTGATTCCGTTGGGGGCCATGTTTGTCCATGCCGCCCAGCTTACGTGGGACCAGTTCTGGGCCATTATTACCGCACCGCGCGTCCTGGCCGCCTTACGCCTGAGCTTTGGCACTGCGTTTGCGTCAGCTGTTATCAACAGTGTTATCGGGATACTGCTGGCCTGGGTACTGGTCCGCTACACCTTTCCCGGACGCAAGATCATCGATGCCATGATCGATCTGCCCTTTGCGTTGCCAACGGCCGTTGCCGGCATTGCTTTAACGGCGCTGTATGCTCCGGCCGGACTTATTGGCAGCCTGCTCCAACCGCTGGGCATCAAGATTGCGTTCACCCCGTTGGGTATCACCCTGGCGTTGGTGTTCGTCACGCTGCCGTTCGTGGTCCGTACCGTGCAGCCTGTACTGGCGGACATTCCCAAGGAAATTGAAGAAGCGGCAGCCTGCCTCGGCGCCAAGCCATTGCAGGTGTTTCGTCATGTTCTGTTACCGGCGATTCTTCCGGCGTGGCTGACCGGCTTCGCCCTGGCATTTGCTCGCGGTGTGGGCGAGTACGGCTCGGTCATCTTTATTGCCGGCAACATGCCGATGAAGACCGAAATCCTGCCGCTACTGATCATGGTCAAGCTTGATCAATACGACTATACCGGCGCCACGGCCATTGGCGTGATGATGCTGGTGGTGTCGTTCATCCTGCTGCTGGGCATCAACCTCTTGCAGCGCCGTATCGAGCATCCTTGAGGGAACACCATGAACACATCGAATCTCCCCTCCCTCAGTGCCGCTCGGCGCGGCAGCCCCTGGGGACGTCGTATCCTGATCGTAGCTACCTGGGTCGTATTTACACTGTTCCTGTTGCTGCCCCTGTATATCGTCCTGTCGGAGGCCCTTAAGGAAGGGTTTGGCACGTTCTTTAGCGCCATTATCGAACCGGATGCCTTGTCAGCGCTGAAACTGACGCTCATCGCGACCGGTATATCGCTGCCACTGAACGTGGTGTTTGGCGTGGCTGCGGCTTGGTGCGTGAGCAAGTACGAGTTTCGAGGCAAGAGCATCCTGGTTACGTTGATCGATCTGCCCTTCTCTGTTTCGCCGGTCATCGCCGGTCTGGTGTATGTGCTGCTCTTCGGCGCGCAGGGACTGCTGGGCCCATGGCTGCAGGATCACGATATTCAGATCGTGTTTGCCGTCCCTGGAATCGTGCTGGCCACCCTGTTTGTCACCTTTCCCTTCGTGGCACGCGAACTGATCCCGTTGATGCAGGAGCAAGGCACGCAGGAAGAAGAAGCTGCACGACTCCTGGGCGCCAGTGGCTGGCAAATGTTCTGGCATGTCACCCTGCCCAATATTAAATGGGGCCTGATCTATGGCGTGGTGCTTTGTAATGCACGTGCCATGGGTGAGTTCGGTGCGGTATCGGTAGTATCCGGTCACATTCGCGGTGTCACCAATACACTGCCGCTACATGTCGAGATCCTCTATAACGAATACAACCATGTGGCCGCGTTCAGCGTGGCCTCGCTGCTGCTGGCCCTGGCCCTGCTGACCCTGCTGTTCAAGCAGTGGAGCGAAAGCCGCCTAGCCAGCCAGAACAGCACTCGGGAGACGCATTGATGAGCATTGAAATCCGTAACGTCAGCAAACGCTTTGGTGCCTTCCAGGCGTTGAACACTATCAACCTTGATATCCAGAGCGGTGAGCTGGTCGCCCTGCTCGGTCCTTCCGGCTGCGGCAAGACCACCCTGCTGCGGATTATTGCCGGCTTGGAAACACCGGACAACGGCAACATTGTCTTTCATGGTGAAGACGTCTCCGACCGTGACGTGCGGGATCGGAACGTAGGCTTCGTGTTCCAGCATTACGCCCTGTTCCGCCACATGACCGTGTTCGACAACGTGGCGTTTGGCCTGCGCATGAAGCCCAAGCGCGAACGGCCCAGCGAGAAAGTGATCGCCGAAAAGGTCCATGAACTCCTGAACATGGTTCAGTTGGACTGGCTGGCAGACCGCTACCCTGAGCAGCTGTCCGGCGGCCAACGTCAGCGGATCGCCCTGGCGCGTGCGCTGGCAGTAGAGCCGAAGATTCTGCTGCTTGATGAACCGTTTGGCGCGCTGGATGCCAAGGTGCGTAAAGAACTGCGCCGCTGGCTGGCTCGTCTGCATGAAGAAATCAACCTGACATCTGTCTTCGTCACCCACGATCAGGAAGAAGCCATGGAAGTGGCGGATCGTATCGTGGTCATGAACAAGGGCGTGATTCAGCAGATCGGCTCGCCGGGTGAGGTGTATGAGCAACCGGCCAGTGATTTCGTCTATCACTTCCTGGGCGACTCGAACCGCCTGCAGGTAAACGGCTCGGAAATCATGTTCCGCCCCCACGAAGTCTCCATCAGCCGGGAGGCACTCACAGGGCATCAGCCTGCCGAAGTTCGTGATGTTCGCCCGCTGGGTGCGACCACACGGGTGACGCTACGCGTGAATGGTCAGGATGAGCTAATCGAGGCAGAGGTCATCAAGGATCACGACAGCCTTATTGGCTTGCACAAAGGGGATGCCTTGTATTTCCGCCCCACCGTCAGCTGATCCTTATTATGAAAGCAGTCAGCCGTTGCCCGGCTGGCTGCTTTTTTATTGCCTGCTATAAATAGATCGCACCGCGCGTATTCACATACAGCGAATAGAGCGAGTGGCTGCTCGCCATGAAGAGGCGGTTACCGTTCAAACCACCGAAGCATAGATTCGGGCAGCGCTCCGGCAAACGGATATGACCGATCGCCTTGCCGGCCGGGTTGAAGACCATCACGCCGTCTAGCTCCTCCGGCTTGGCCTCCGGGACACCTGGGCTTCCCCAGCCACACCAAAGGTTGCCGTCTTCGTCGCACTTGATACCGTCCAGTGCCCCGTAATTTACACCTTCGATATGCTTGCGCCGCTCACCTAACGTACCGTTATCGTTGACCACATAGGCCCAGACCAGACGGTTCGGCTTGGCACGCCCCTCGACCACATACAGAGTCTTTTCATCTGGCGAGAAGCACAGGCCATTGGGCCCTGCCAGATTATCGATCACCCGGGTAACCGCTCCCGTCTTGCCATCGATACGGTAAACCCCATGAGGCAGCTCGGTCTGGACTTTATGCCCTTCATAGTTACTGTCGGCCTGGAACGGTGGATCGGTAAACCAGATGGAGTCGTCACGCTTCACAGCAATATCGTTAGGCGAGTTGAAGCGCTTGCCCTCGAACTGATCCGCCAGAACAGTGATGCGACCGTCGTATTCCATCCGCGTGATGCGGCGGCCTTCATGAGTAGTGGTTGACCCTTCGCAGATCAACAGGCGGCCCTGACGATCCCGGCACAAGCCATTGGAGTAATTGGAAGAATCATGGAAAACGCTCAGGCTACCGGTAACCTCGTCCCACCGCATGATGCGATTATTGGGAATATCACTAACCAGCAGATACCGACCGTCACCAAACCAGACCGGCCCTTCGAGCCAGCGCATGCCGGTGCCGAGCTTTTCAATGCTCGCGTTGAAAATACGGTATTTAAGAAAGCTCTCATCCAATACCTGGACCAGCGGATCCGGGTAACGCTCACTGAGCGGTTCGGGGCTTGCGGCTTCTGCAAGACCGAAGCGGCCCAGGGTTACAGACGCAGCCGAAAGGACGAGCGATGTTTTGAGAAAACGCCTACGGGTATCGTCAGCCGTAGCGCCATGCTGCTGTTGATCAGCCATGGGGGCATTACTCCTTGTTCTTATTATAAATAGCCGCCGAAACGTGGCGACGGGCCTGTCATCCTCCCGACAGCAACGCCCACATTGGCCGCTCGTGCTGCATACAGCACAGGAGCATTCGAAGAGGAAAGACAGACTCTAGACAAGTCATCGTATGACTTGCAAGAAAAAGGCTAACGAACATCGCGCAAAGCGGCCTAAAGGCTCTAAATCAGCGCCTTAAATCATCAAACAACTTTTTTTGCAGACAATAAAAAACCGCCGCGAAAGCGGCGGTTCTTGTCACACAGCAGATCAGGCCAGTTCGTCGAAGCACTCGCCGATAATGCTAATACCACGCTGCAGATCTTCATCGCTGACAGTCAGCGGAACCAGGATGCGCAGGACGTTCCCATAGGTGCCGCAGCTGAGCATGATCAGGTTCTTTTCACGGGCACGAACCACAATCTGGCTGGCCAATGCACCGTTGGGCTTGTGGACGTCACCATCTTCACCCAGCTCGACCGCAATCATGGCACCCAGGCCGCGCACATCGACAATCGTCTTGTGCTTGGCAGCGATGGCCTTGAGGCCTGCCGTCAGCTGCTCGCCCACAGCCTTGGAGCGGTCCAGCAGTTTTTCTTCCTCAAACGCATCGATGACAGCCAATGCCGCCGCACACGCCAGCGGGTTACCGGCATAAGTACCACCCAGGCCGCCAGCGCCCACGGAATCCATCACAGTTGCGCGGCCCGTAACGCCTGATAGAGGGAAGCCGCCCGCGATAGACTTGGCAAAGGTGACCAGATCAGCATCAACGCCCATCTGCTCCATCGCGAAGAAAGTACCGGTACGGCCCGCACCCGATTGAACCTCATCGGCAATCAGCAGGATGCCATGGTCGTCGCACAGCTTGCGCAGGCGAACCATGAATTCTTTCGGTGCTGCATAGAAGCCACCCTCGCCCTGCACCGGCTCAAGAATGATCGCTGCGATATCACCCGGCTGTGCGTCGTTCTTGAACACACGCTCCACGCTGGCAATGGCGTCGTCAACGGTGATGCCATGCAGCTCACAAGGGTACAGGGCACGGAATACACCGCCCGGCATCAGGCCCATGCCAGCCGAGTAAGGAGCGACCTTGCCGGTAAGCGACAGGGTCATCATAGTACGGCCGTGGTAGGCGCTGGTGAACGCGATGACACCGGCGCGCTGAGTGGCTGCACGGGCAATCTTCACCGCATTTTCAACGGCTTCAGAGCCTGAGTTGAACAGTGCGGTCTTTTTGGGGAAGTTGCCCGGCACCAGCTGGTTGAGCTTTTCGCAAAGGGCGACATAGGGCTCGTACGCCAGTACCTGGAAGCAGGTATGGGACACCTTTTTAAGCTGCTCCTGCACGGCCGCCACTACCTTGGGATGCAGGTGGCCGGTGTTCAGCACAGCGATACCGCCGGCAAAATCCAGGTATTCGTTACCTTCGACATCCCACACCTTGGCATTCTCGGCGCGGTCGACAAAGATCGGGTGAGTCTGCCCAACGCCACGGGGTACAGCGGCGTTACGGCGATGCATCAGGGAAGCGTTTGTATCAGTCATGGTGTCCTCTTGAGCTGCTCATCGTCAGCCAGATAGGGAGTAAAAGCGAGCACCGGTCGCAGGGCAGCATACGATGATCGACTGCCAACAACGCCAGCCACTCGCCGGAGGTAGTGCGTTACCACACCGTTCGCCCAAGGCGATGACACCCTGAGCGAGGGAACCACAAGACGGCTACCGGAAAACGGGTCTGGCCTTGGGCCAACCGGGGTCCGATAACTATCAACGCCTGTTAACCAGACGCCGTGGCGATCAAACACCCAGGCAGAGGTATTTGATTTCCAGATAATCTTCCATACCGTACTTGGAGCCTTCACGACCCAGACCGGACGACTTCACGCCACCAAACGGTGCCACTTCGGTAGAGATCAGGCCGGTATTGATACCCACCATGCCAGACTCCAGCGCCTCAGCCACACGGAAGACGCGGGACAGGTCGCGGGCATAAAAGTACGCGGCCAGACCGAACTCGGTATCGTTCGCGCGGGCAATGGCTTCTTCTTCCGTCTTGAAGCGGAACAGCGGCGCCAGCGGGCCGAAGGTTTCTTCCTTCGAGACTTTGGCGTCTGCCGGTACGTTAATCATGATGGTCGGCTCAAAGTAGCTGCCGCCCAGCTGGTGAGCCTTGCCGCCTGTGATCACCTGGGCACCGTGGGACACGGCGTCCTCGATGTGCTCCTTGACCTTGGCAGCCGCCTTGTCGTCGATGAGCGGGCCAATCGCAACGCCCTCTTCCAGGCCGTTGCCCACTTTGAGCTTCTCGACCGCTGCCTTGAATTTCTCGGCAAACGCGTCGTACACACCATCCTGCACATAGATACGGTTGACGCAGACACACGTCTGGCCCGCATTGCGATACTTGGAGATGAGGGCGCCCTGAACGGCGGCATCCAGATCGGCATCGTCAAATACAATGAACGGTGCGTTACCACCTAGCTCCAGAGACACCTTCTTAATGCCTGGGGAGCACTGCTCCATCAGCTTGGCTCCAATTTCGGTAGAGCCAGTGAAGGACAGCTTGCGAACAGTCGGGTTGCTGGTCAGCTCGGCGCCGATTTCGGACGCGCTGCCTGTGACCACGCTCAGCACCCCTTTCGGAATACCGGCACGCTCGGCCAGCTCGGCCATGGCCAGCGCGGTGAATGGCGTCTGGCTGGCAGGTTTGATGACCATGGTGCAACCGGCTGCCAGGGCAGGGCCGGCTTTACGGGTGATCATGGCTGCCGGGAAGTTCCAGGGCGTAATCGCCGCAGTCACGCCAATCGGCTGCTTGATAACGATAATGCGCTTGTCCGCCTGATGGCCGGGGATGGTATCGCCATAAACGCGCTTGGCCTCTTCAGCAAACCACTCAATAAAGGAGGCGGCATAGGTGATCTCGCCCTTGGCTTCGGCCAACGGCTTGCCCTGCTCCAGCGTCATCAGGCGGCCCAGGTCGTCCTGGTTCTCGATCATCAGCTCAAACCAGCGACGCAGCTTCTGCGAACGCTCCTTGGCCGTCAGATCACGCCAGGCCGGCAGAGCACGCTCAGCTGCCTCGACGGCGCGCTTGGTTTCTGCGCGGCCCATCTTGGGTACTGTTCCGAGGGTTTCGCCCGTGGCCGGGTTGCCTACGTTGATCGTCTGGCCGCCGTCGGCATCCATCCAGGCTCCATCAATGTAAGCCTGCTGTCGGAACAGTGAAGCATCTTTCAATTGCATGAAGGTCTCCTCGAAGAGATTTCAGGTCGACGGGGCCACTTTATTAAGCCCCGCTGACAATATTCTGAATGGGAAAGGCAACAGCGCTTTCCGTTCAACTCTTTTATCGCGAATCGATAACCATCCCTCACCCTGAATTCAAAGGGTTATGGGAAGGCATTGATTGGCGGTATACAGCGGAACACGGCCCATCGCCGGACGGGCCGATGGATGACACAGCGAACGTCTGCCAAAGCGAAGCGGCAAGCGTTCAAAATCTCAAACGCATGCTAGGCTTCCGCTAACATAAGCGCAATATGTGTTCGATAAAAACAACGCACGCTGCTTTATAGAAGAAATAAACCGTCAGAGAAGCTACGAAGCCAACCCGCTGATTTTGCTTGGAAACACGAACGCGCAACAGGGCATGGACGTTCCGCCCTGACATGAGTATCATGTCGCCCTCGTAACGCATCCGTAGCTCAGCTGGATAGAGTACTGCCCTCCGAAGGCAGGGGTCGTGGGTTCGAATCCCGCCGGATGCGCCAGATACCTGTTTCCACATGCGCTGCATGTAGCGAAACACCAAAAGCCCGCCTTGTGCGGGTTTTTTGTTCTTATCCCCTTTCGGCTTTGAGCAGCGTTTCATAATGCGGGCTGATTTCGGTCAGGATGACTAGGGCTGCCGCGCCTAGGGCGACGGTGTCCGGGCCGGCGGCGCCGAGTTGGATGCGGGGGTATTCACGGTCTGGGCGGCGGCTGACCGAGACGGGTAGCGGCGCTAGTCGGTTTACCAGTTGCTTGAGAATTGGCTCAGGCAGAAAACCGCTGATGAGGATAGTTTGCGGGTCCAGGAGGGATTCGAGGATGTTGATGGCTTGTCGCAGGGCAGGTACGGCCTCATCAAGCCAGGCGTCAACGCCTTGCCTGAAGGCGGCGGTGTTGCAGTCCCAGGTGGCAATATCCTGATCGGCGGTTTGTCCCAGGTGTTCAAGCAGCGAGGCGATGGACACATACCGCTCCAGACAACCCGTGTTTCCGCAGTAGCAGACCTTGCCGTCAGGAATAACGGACATGTGGCCAATCTCCCCGGCGTTATGCCAGTGCCCGGGATACAGGCGATTCTCCAGATACAGCCCTGCCCCCAGGCCGCTGCCAATGAAGAGATGCACAAAGTTTTGCAGATCGCTGGCAACGCCGTGTAGCCGCTCGCCCATGGTGGCGGCGGTTGCGTCGTTTTCGATAAGCACGGGCAATTCCAGCGCCTCTTCAAGGCGCGAGGGAATGGCTGGGTCATCCCAGCCGGATAGGGCTGTCGGGCCAACGGCAGTGATGCCTTCCACGTCGAACGGCCCGGGTAAGGCAATACCGACACCGATGAAGCGATGCGAGGGAAACTGTGCCCGGAAGCGGCCAACAGTTTCAGTGAGCAGGGGCAGCGCTTCGTCAAAGGTGGGGTAATCGACCGGCAGGCTGGCCTGCGCCTGACACTCTCCGAGTAGATCAAGCAGCACGGCAATGATGCGATGCTGCTCGACATGAAAGCCGATGGCATAGCCGCCCTGAGGGTTGATCGACAGGGGAACGGGGGGCTGGCCCCGGCCAACCTTTTCCGGCGCATGGGCGAGCAGCACGCCCTCCTCCTGCAGCTCCGTCACGATGTTCGAGACGGTTTGAGCGGTAAGGGAGGTCAGCCTTGTCAGGTCGGCACGGGTCAGCCGTCCACCCAGGCGGATGGCTTCCAGAATGACCCGACGATTATGCAGGCGGGCGTGTTCGGCATTGGTGCCGGTGGTCACGATGCGTTTGGTAGATGCCTTTCTCATGTTTACATCATCAGGAGCGCGCATTAATTAAATCAAGTTGAATTAATATAAAGCCTATGGTTTTCTAAGGGTGGTTCGCTGTTTGGCATGTGCTCACCTGACCAAAGCGATCCCTTCACTACAACAACAATGCCGAATCGGTAGAGCCGATCGATGGCACGAAGAATCTTTCATCTGCCCACCCTTTACCTTTCGAGCGAAGAGATCGTCCTATGCCGTCATCACCCGTAACCGGCCAGCCCTCCTCCGGCCTCAAGAAAAAACTTGGTCTGTTTCCCGCCACTACGCTCAACATGAGCCAGATGTGTGGTGTGGGGCCTTTCATTACCATTCCAACCATGATTGTCATCATGGGCGGCCCACAGGCCTATCTCGGCTGGATACTGGGCGCCCTGCTGGCCCTATGCGATGGTCTGGTATGGGCGGAGCTGGGTGCGGCATTGCCAGGTGCCGGGGGTACCTATGTGTACCTGCGCGAGGCCTTTGGCAAACGCACGGGAAAGCTGATGCCCTTTCTGTTCATCTGGACGGCGATGCTGTTCATTCCGCTGATCATGTCCACGGGAATCATCGGGTTCGTTCAGTACCTCACCTGGTTCTGGCCGGACATGAGCCAGACGGCAGGCAATGTGATTGGCCTGGGGCTTATCTGGCTGATCATCGGGCTGTTGTGGCGCAAAATCGAGTCGGTCGCCAAGCTGGGCATTGTGCTGTGGGTGATCATGCTGATCAGCATTGGCAGTCTGATTGCTGCAGCCCTCTCCCACTTTCACCCTGAGCTGGCCTTCAGCTTTCCCGAGGGGGCGTTTGATCTTTCCGACAGTGGCTTCTGGCTTGGCATGGCTGGAGGGCTAACAATCGGAATTTACGACTACCTAGGCTACAACACCTCGGCCTACCTTGCTGGTGAGGTTGACCAGCCGGGCCGCGTGATTCCCAGGTCCATCATCTTTTCGATTCTCGGCATTCTCGCCATTTACCTGTTGATGCAGGTGGGCGTGCTGGGCGTCGTGGATTGGCATCGCATGCTTGATCCCAATTCGGCGGCTTATAAATCCGTGGCCTCGGTGGTACTGAGCGAAACATGGGGCGCTACAGCAGCCAATGTCGTGACGGTTCTGATTCTGATCACTGCGTTGGCTTCGGTGTTCGCAGGGCTTTTGGGTGGCTCGCGGGTGCCGTATGAAGCGGCGAGGGACAAGGTGTTCTTCCAGGCGTTTGCCAAGGTGCATGCCCGCCATGAGTTCCCGACGTATGGGCTGCTGAGCATGGGTGTGCTGACGTCGATCGGCTTCATGATCGGCCGGTTGAGCGACCTGACCACGCTGATCCAGCTTCTGACAACCGTCATGATTCTGGTGCAGTCTGTTGCCCAGATCATTGCACTGTTCGTGCTGCGCAAGAACCAACCGCACCTGAAACGGCCTTATGCGATGTGGCTTTACCCGGTGCCGGCCGTTATTGCGCTGGTGGGCTGGGTCTATATCTACATGGCCTCCAACCATAACGCACCCGGTGCCTACCCGATCCAGTGGTCATTGGTCTGGCTGCTGGTGGGTGGCGGCGCCTATCTCCTGTGGGCGCGTACACACCGGCTCTCCTGACTGTAGCGCCATGACACAAGCACTTGAAAGAGAGAGTCTTACCATGCCTGATCAGGGCGTACTGCTGGCCATCGATGTTGGCGGTACTAAAACCCACATTGCCTGCTATGACCCCGCCAGCGAACAGCTGGCGACTCGGGTCCTGGCGACCCATGCCGAGGGCCTGCTTGGCGAGCCGGCCCTGATGCGCCTGCTTGAGGCCGCACGGGAATGTGCACAGCAACTTGGCGCAACGACCATTCGCAGCGTGGCGGGCGTATTCCCAGGCGTTGTACGTGCTCATACCTTGCTGATGGCGCCCAATACACCCGGCTTTGAAGGGCTTGATCTGCACGGTTTGATTGCTCAAGGGTTGGGTACGCCTGCGGTCATGCTGGACAACGACGTCAAGGCCGGTGCACTGGCCGAGACGCGCTGGGGCAGCCTGCAGGGTATCGATCATGCCCTCTACCTGAACCTGGGCACGGGGCTTTCTGCCGCAGCCATTGCCAATGGGCAGCTGATCCGTGGGCATAACGGCGCCGCCATGGAAATTGGCTATATGTTGTCGCCCTTTCTAGACCCTGAGCGCGTGTCGGACTGGTACAGCCACGAGCAAGGTGGCGCCCCGCTGGAGGAGCTATTTTCCGGAACGGCCCTGAATCAGCTGGCCGTTGAGCTACTCGGGCCGGGCCACCAGGCGCTCGACCTGTTCACCAGCCAGGAGCCTCGCGCTCAGCAGGCGCTGCATGTGCGGATTGCTGCCTGCACCGCTCAGGTGGCCAATCTGGCGATCGCCCTGGATGTTGGCCGCATTGCCATTGGTGGAGGGCTTTATCGGCAAGCGGCAACGCTGGCCCCGCTCATCAAGCACATGATCAACCGTACTGTTCCCTTTGCGCCTGAGATCGTCACGGCGCATTTCACGCACGACGCGCCTCTATGGGGCGCGCTCAGTATGGCTATGGATGCCGTCGGGCTTGCCTTTATTCCCGAGCAGATCCTGAGCCAAACCGAGCTTCTTTCCACACTGGACGCTACAGCGTCCGAAGGTTGACGTCCCGAAGGTAACTGCAATGTCCCTGATGCTGAATGAAACCCAGTCCATTCCTGCCGTCCTGCAA
Source organism: Pseudomonas sp. UBA3149 (assembly GCF_002364655.1). NCBI lineage: Bacteria > Pseudomonadati > Pseudomonadota > Gammaproteobacteria > Pseudomonadales > Pseudomonadaceae > Pseudomonas > Pseudomonas sp. UBA3149. Next base: position 261,255 of record NZ_DEYV01000012.1, on the reverse strand, counting down.
CGCATGCTGGACGACAACAGTGCTGTTACGGCACTGGCAGACCGTCTGGCTCGCAATCTGCCCGACCTCATGATGACCGTGGCGCGGGGCAGCTCGGATCACGCAGCCGCCTATTTTGCTCATCTGATGATGTGCCGGATCGGCATTCCCAGCCTTTCCATGCCGCTTTCGCTGGTCAGCCTCAATCAGCCGCCCCTGCGCTTCAACAATGCCTGGGTGGCGGCGCTTTCCCAATCTGGCAAGAGTCCGGACCTGATTGCCAGCGTTCGTTATTTGAAATCCCGCGGCGCTCGGGCGACTGCCCTGGTAAATACGCCCGATTCGCCTCTGGCGGCAATTGCTGATGGTGAGGTCTTGCTGCCTGCCGGACTTGAGCAAAGTGTGGCTGCCACTAAGAGCTATGTTGCCATGCTTATGGCAGCTGCCCAGACGGTAGGTTATCTGGAGCGCAACCTGGGTATAAAGTCGGACCTGCTACAAGCGCTCCAGACATTGCCTCAGCAGATGGAGCGTGCCCTGGAGGCAGACTGGTCCAGGGCCATCGAGGTGCTGACACCGGTCGACAAGATGCTGATCATCGGCAGAGGCCCGGCCCTCCCGATTGCCATGGAAGCAGCTCTGAAGCTTAAGGAAACCTGCGGCATACAGGCCGAAGCCTTTTCCAGTGCAGAGGTTAAACACGGCCCGATGGAGATCATCACCGAAGGGTATCCGGTTCTGATCTTTGCACCTGCCGGCCCTGAGCAGGCCGGCACGCTAGCGTTCGCCCAAGAGATGCGTGCGCGTGGGGCCAAGGTATTGGTGGCTGCAACCGAGGATAATGACGGCGTCGATTTACCCAGCGCCCGGACCGACCATGCCATGCTGGAGCCTTTCACCTTGATCCAGAGCTTTTATGTTCTTGCCGAGACACTGGCCAAGGCGCGCGGCTGCAATCCTGATCAGCCGCGTTACCTGAAAAAGGTGACCGAGACGCATTGATGAGCGCCTGCACGCTCTCGCCATGAATGCCGCCTCTCCCATTCATCGGTGACAAAACAAAGCCCCGATACGCCACTGGTCGGGGCTTATTGCCTTCGACTTAAGCTTGAATGTCCTTTGCCGATAGCCCTCGCATATCAGGCGCACTGTGCGCCGCGCATCAGCCAAATGGATAGAGTCATGGGACGCATGCCGCTTACGCAAAAGGCATTCACTGGATCAGTGCTTTTTCTTCTACCTTGCCTGACATGGGCCGAGGATGCGGCTGCCGGGGCACTTTCCGTCAGCGATGCCGCGATCATGCTGGGTATTGTTGGCGTGCTGGTAGCCTGGAGCGTCTATGAGGGGTTGCGCAGCAGTGGAATAACTCAAAAACCCGCGCCGCACCATTCGATCATTGCTGCCAATGCACCTTTGGTTACACCCTGGCAGGCCAACGCGGAGAATTGCCCGTTCTGCTCGGCGCCCATGAGCCTGCGCACGGCCAAGGCTGGCAAGAGCTTTTATGGTTGCAGCCGCGCCCCTGTCTGCCGGGGAACAAAGCTCATCAGCCACGCTGCAAGAGCGCATGGCTCTCGTCTATCGAGTCTCTAACCATGTTGCTCCAGTCTGAGGGCACGTCCACCCCTTGCCTTCAGGGCACACAGTACGAATAAGCCAGCCGCTGCGGCCAATACCAGTGGCAGGCCATTTGGCCCTGCGGACATGGCTGCGCCACTCAGGATGGGACCAGCAAGACTTCCCACGCCCCACAGAAACCCTGCACTGGCATTGGCGGTAATCAGGTTCTGCCCTTGAAAGTGCTGCCCGATAAGGGTGATGGCCAAGGTATAGACGCCACCGGCTACCGCACCCAATATGACCAGCACTGGCCAAAGCAACGCTTGCATCTGGATCAACCAGGGCAGCGCAAGACCAATCAGCAAGGCAATCAGACCACAGCCGAGGTAAAGGTGGTTGCGGTTGAAGCGATCGGACAGACAACCCAGCGGGTATTGCAGGCAGGTGTCACCTAGCAGAATGACGGTCGCCATCAGTGCGGCCAGTGCAACTTCGTAACCGTGGCTCAAGGCAAACACGGGAAACATGGACAGCACGACGCTATCAAAAAAGGAGAAGAACACGACGCCTGCGCAGATCGCAGGGGCGACCTTCAGAAAGCCCAACACGGTAAAGGTCTTTTCCTCAACGATAGCCTTACCGGCGATGGGGTTGGGCAGAAACCGCGCGGTAGCTAGCAAACACACAGCAAAGATCGCCAGAACGATGCCTGTCACCCAGGCACTGCTGGGTCCCAAGGCGGAAACCATGGCAGGCCCAAGCAGCTGAAAACCAGTGAAGAAGGTGGCGTACAGGGAGACAACACGACCACGGTTGGATTCATCGGCAATCTCGTTGACCCAGGCCTCCCCCAGAATAACGATCAGCCCTGCCCCTACTCCTATCAGAAAGCGGAACAACCCTAGCGGGATGAGTTCGGTTCTGAAGACTTCCAGCATGGCGATACTGACCATGGAGAGGAAAAAGCACAGCAGGTAGATGTGCTTGCGGCCAAGCCGTGCGGTGAGCCATTCGACGATAAAGGCCGTCACGAGCATACCGGCGGCCGGCAAGGCTGAAAGGATGCCAATGGTCAGGTTGGAGATATCCGCTTCGTGCAGGCGTAGCGCCACGACGGGAATGGTGGCGCCGATACTGAGGCCGACGACAGAAATGCCGACAATCAGCACGGCAAGGATCAGTTTGTTGGGCAGCACACATCAACTCCACGCAAGCCATTCGGGCTGCGTCTCGATACTCATCAGGTAATGGGTGTCCGGCGTTATGAGGTGCCGGTTCAATAGGCTTATTCATACTCAGGGATAAGCGTGTCTTATTAGCTAGCTTACTGTAAGCAACATACCCTTACTAATCGGCGGTTCCTGTACCTCCTCAAGATTGCCGTGCCGCTGATCAAGCGGCTTATTTTCAAGCTGTTCTCACTCAAGACTTACCAGGTCCAGCCGATGTTCTGTAACAACTTTCACGGGCTGAAACGTGCAGCGCCATGCATGTATAAGTCGGGTCGGACTTAATGAGTAATGATCTTTCGGCGTCTGATCGCGCCCAGATTTTGGAAACAGCAACGGATCGTTTCTGGAGCAGGGGTGTACTTGGCATCAAGGCAGTGCTGGGTATTCACATTATTTTTCTGGTGACGTTCATTGCACTGGATGTAAAAGCCCTCTGGCTGACCAACATTGGCAGCGTGGCCATTCATTTCTATTGCCTTCAATTACTCAAGGCCAAGCGCTATCGGCTGACAAGCACGCTGCTCATATCAGAAATCGTCGTGCATGCCGTGGTCGCAACCATGGTCATAGGATGGCATACCGGGTTTTACTACTACCTGCTCTGCATCGTTCCGATTGCCTTGTTCAATTACACCGTTGCCCCCTTCTGGCGCTGGGTAACCTGCATACTGATTTGTACTTGCCTACTGATAGGCAAGGTTACGGATCTGTTTTTCGCCGTTGAACCCCTGCTCATGTTGAGCCCCAAGGTTACAGAGCTGTTCAGCCTGTTCAATCTGAGCTCGGCCATCGTGATGCTGGTCTATATTTCGGCCCTGACGGCTTCCAGCTCGATTGCCATGCAGGTAGACCTGTTCACCCTGGCCAACAAGGACAGCCTGACCAATCTATATACCCGCGGACGTCTGCACAGCGAGGCGCAGCGGCTGTACCGCAGCCCTCAAACGTTCAAGCCGATCTCACTGATCATGCTGGATGTGGATCACTTCAAGAACATCAACGATACCTTTGGCCACGACGTGGGCGACACGGTCCTGCAGCAGGTGTCATCGGTCATTGCCGCGTCGGTGAGAGGCACGGACGTGGCCTCACGCTGGGGTGGTGAGGAATTTTTGATCCTGATGCGTAATACCGATCTGAAAAATGCCGACAAGATTGCCGAGCGGATCTTGAATGAAATTCGCGCAATACGTTTAGAGGTAGAGGGTGCCACCATTATGGTGACGGCCACGCTGGCGACCTGCGTGATTGGCGAGTGCGAGTGTCTGAAGGATGCCATCAAGCGCACCGACAAGGCGCTTTACCAGGGTAAACAGCAAGGCCGCAACCGAATCATGCGAGCCGCTCAAGCTGTCGCAGCCTGAGCGGCATCAACGCGTGTCCTACCCCGTCAACGGACCTCTAGCGGAAACCGCAGTAGCAACCAGTGCAGGAAGACGCGGTTGACCTCATCGGGCCGCTCCTGCTGGGTCCAGTGACCGGAGGACTGGATGGCGCCTCGCTGAAGGTCATGCACGTACATTTCCATGCCTTCCGACATGGAAGGCGGCAGGAAGGCATCCTGATCCGCAGTGACCATGAGCGAAGGCACGTTTATCTCCGTCGGCAGATTGGCCGAACGCTCCCAGTTACGTGTGATGTTGCGATACCAATTAATGCCACCGGTAAAGCCGGTCCGGCTGAAGGTTTCAACAAAGACGTTGAACTCCTCCTCGGTCAGAAAGGTTTCCCGGGTATCCTGTTCGGGCTGATAGGCCTCCAGCCAGCGCACCAGTGCAAAGGCTGAGCCCTGCTCAGATGCCTTGGCCTTTGCGATACCCGCCCCGTCGACCTCGTCTCCTCTAGGCTTTTTCATCAGGAAACTGAACACTTTACGGGCATCTCGGTTGAAAACGCTGTCTGCCTCGCCGGGCTTCTGGAAGTGCACCTGATACATCTCGTCGCCCATGCGCTTTCGCATCGCCTCGATCGGTTCGACAGGCGGGCGAGGCAGATAGGGCGTATTAAGGCCAATCACACCGGCAGTACGATCAGGATGCAGAAGCGGCATCTGCCAGACCAGCAAGCCGCCCCAGTCGTGACCACAAAAAATGGCTTTTTCTATCCCCAGATGGTCCAGCAGACCGACCAGATCACCGGTCAGGTGCTCCATGTCGTAGGCCTCAACAGCCTCGGGCCGATCGGTCAATCCATAGCCGCGCTGATCAGGCGCGATGACCCAATACCCCGCTTCACTCAGCGCCTTGATCTGATGACGCCAGGAAAAGGCCAGCTCGGGAAAACCGTGGCAGAGCACAATGGGAATGGCTGGTTTGGAGCCGGTCATTCGAGGGCCGGCCTCGTAATAGGCCATCTTGATACCGTTGACCTGGGCTGTACGAGCCGCCGGCATCATGGGAAGTGCTGGGGCAGACATGGAGTTCTCCTCTAATAGAACGTTCTTTAACGGACTGCGGCCAGCGGGAAGGGTTTTGCTTCATAGCGTTTTGTTGCGTTTAAACGGAATGTGCAGCGAAAAAGGTTCGATTCGTTCCAAACGAGACGGCGGGACGAGGGATTTTTATACAAAATGCCATCTATCTGTCATTCATCAGCGCCTTTCATGAACAGTCGATAGCAGGGCGTGTCCAGAGTCAGGAAGGCTTGTGGCCAGTACGCACGCCATAACAACGATGCCACATAACGCACCCTGATGAGCTGAGGACTTTCCATGTCGACCACCCTTCCCATTCGCCCACTGCTGTTTGATCCATCATTTGAACAGATCCCGGAGGATGAGGCCGAGACCACTCGCAAGCTTGTCGAAACGATGCGCAAGATCATCGAGACGACCTCCGAGGATTATGGGCACGCCGTACGCAGTGTTCATGCCAAGAGCCATGGCTTGTTGCAGGGACGTCTGAAGGTACTGGAAGGCCTGCCAACAGAGCTTGCTCAGGGTGTATTTGCCAAAGCGGGTGACTACCCTGTCGTGCTGCGCTTTTCAACCAACCCCGGAGATCTGCTGGACGATAGCGTCTCCTCGCCGCGGGGGCTTGCGATCAAGGTCATTGGTGTGGAGGGAGATCGTCTGCCGGGTAGCGAGGGCCAGCTGACTCAGGATTTCGTAATGGTGAATGCACCGGCTTTTTCGGCAGCAACACCAAAGGCCTTTCTGAAAAGCCTGAAGCTTCTGGCCGCAACCACAGACAAGACTCCGGATCTCAAGAAAGCGCTGTCGGCCGTCCTGCGCGGTACTGAAAAGGTAATCGAAGCCGTTGGCGGTGAAAGTGCAACGCTCAAATCCCTGGGCGGCCATCCGGAGACCCACATCCTGGGCGAAACCTTCTACACCAGCGTGCCCCTGCTGTATGGGCCTTATTACGCCAAACTCAGCGTAGTGCCTGCTTCTCCCGAGCTGATGGCCCTGTCCGACGCACCGCTGAATGTAAACGGCAAGCCCAATGGGCTACGCGAGGCGGTAAGCGAATTCTTTGCCAGGCAGGGTGGCGTATGGGAGATGCGGGTTCAGTTGGCTACCGATTCGAAGAAGATGCCCGTCGAGGATGCTTCAGCACAGTGGCCGGAGGAAGAAAGCCCTTATATCACCGTAGCCCGGATCGAAGTCGATCCGCAGCCCACCTGGACGGAGGCCCGCGCCAGGGAAGTAGACGACAGCATGGCGTTCTCACCCTGGCATGGCCTGGCAGCGCATCGTCCCATTGGGGGTGTGATGCGTTCTCGCAAGCCGGCCTACGAGATGTCATCCGGGTTCAGGGGGCAGTACAACGGTTGCCCCATTCATGAGCCACGCTCACTGGATAGACTACCTCAGTGAGCGTGCCCTGCCGGTGTCATCAGAAAGTGACGCCAGCAATCAATGCAATATTGGTATAGGGCTGGCATTCGCCGGTGCGGACCTGAACGCGCGCCTTTTTGCATAGCGCCTTGAGGTCCTCATGGCTTACCAGTTGGCGCTTGCCTAACTCGCCCGCGGCGCTTAACCGCTGGATTTCAGCCAATGCAGGCGGATGCTGGGCAATGGTTTCCTCGGCAAGGACATGGGACTCGACCTGCATTTCACTCACGATGACACGCAGCGTAGTAGCGAAGTCGGGCACGCCATGAGTCACGGCCAGATCGATACATTCCACGCCGGGCGGTACGGGCATGCCAGCGTCGCCGATCACGATCACATCACCGTGACCAAGGCTGGCGATCACGCGGGATAGCGCACTGTTAAGCAAAGGAGTCTTTTTCATGGGCGCTCTCAGATGTTCAATTCGCGGCGATAGGGAATGGAGGGTTGCGCTCCGGCACGGGTGACGGACAGCGCAGCCGCCTGCTGGCCCAAACGAACGGCCTCTTCCAATGGAAGACCTTCACCCAGGGCAGCAGCAAATCCGCCAACAAAGGTGTCTCCGGCCGCCGTGGTATCCACCGCCTGGACAACCTGCGCCGGGAAGTGCTGCTGCCGTTCGGTATCCTTATACAGCACGCCCTGTGAGCCCATCGTCAGCAGGATACGCTTGGCGCCTGCATCAAGCAGTTGCTGGGCAGCCTGGGCGGCTGTTTCCAGCGAGTTGACCTCAATACCGGTCAGAAGGCCGGCCTCGCTCTCGTTTGGAACCAGGTAATCCACATGACCATACCAATGAGCAGGCAGCGGGCCTACGGCTGGTGCTGGGTTGAGAATGACCGTCTTTCCCAGCTCGCGAGCGCGGGTCAGCGTCTTTTCGACCGTGGCGACCGACACTTCCAGCTGGGCGATGACCACATCGGCAGCCTGCAATGCGGCGTCGTGGCGGGTCAGGTGCTCGGGCGACAGCTCGCCATTGCTCCCTGCCACGATCACGATGCAATTCTGCCCATTGTCATCAACCAGAATGGAGGCGATACCGGTCGGTACACCCTCTACGGATTCGACCGTGGAGCACTCGATGCCTTCGGCTTCCAATCCGCTACGCAGCTGCTCGCCGTAGGCGTCACGGCCTACGCAGCCGATCATGGTGACCTGGGCGCCCAAACGGGCACAGGCCACTGCCTGATTGGCACCCTTACCGCCCGGCGCTGTCACGAAGCTGCGGCCCGCCAGGGTCTCACCGCCTACCGGCACGCGTGGGGTCCGTACGACCAGGTCCATATTCAGACTCCCCACGATCACTATTTTTGCTTGCATCTTATGGACTCTCGTTCAATTCGATAGACGTGGTGGACTCGCGTACCACCAGGGTAGGCGCCACCACGGTATGTTCGGGTGTAGGCCGGTGCCGCTGCCCGAGCCGGGCCAGTAGCTGTCCGGCGGCGCGCTCGCCCAATTGCAGGATGGACTGCCCCACCGTGGTCAATGCCGGATAAAGGTAGCGGCTCACAGCGATATCGTCGAAACCAACAACCGACAGATCCTGCGGAACGCGCAGGCCGCGCTCGGCGGCGGCGCGCAGGATACCGATTCCGATCATATCGTTCCCGGCAAAAATGGCCGTGGGTGCACTCTTTTCCAACAAGTGTGCGGCAGCGGTATAACCGGCGGCGCTAGTAAACTCGGTATTGAGCAGCCACCCAGGCTGTATCGTCTGCCCAGCTTCCTTCATCGCACGGCAATAACCAGCCAGGCGTTCCTGAGCGACCAGCGTTTCGGCAGGTCCACCCAGGCAGGCGATACGCCGATGACCCAACGCCAACAAGTGCCTCGTTGCCAGATAGCCGCCCTCTTCATGGTCGATCTGCACCAGATCCGCCTCCACGCCTTCCAGCGGGCGGTCGACCAGCACCATCGGCACCTTGACTGCGGCCAAGGCCTGGGCGAACTCACCGTCGCCGCCCACGGTGGCCACGATCAAGCCGTCGATACGACGCTCCAGCAGCACACGCAGGTAACGGCGCTGCTTGTCGTTATTATCATCGGAGTTGCAGAGGATGACGCTGTAGCCGTTACGCTCGCAGTGATCCTCGATACCCCGCGCCAGCTCCGCGAAGTACGGGTTGCTGCCATTGGGCACGAGCAGCCCGATTGTGCTGGTGGCCTTGGCCTTGAGCGAGCGGGCCACGCCGCTGGGAACGTAACCCAGCTGGTCGATGGCTGCCTCGACCTTAGTGCGCACTTCCGCGCTGACCGGGCGAGTACCATTGAGCACGTGCGACACGGTGGTATAGGAGATACCGGCCAGTGCCGCGACGTCCTTGATGGTCGCCATGGTTAGCCTCGGCGCTTGGCGCGATGGCTGCGGTAGGTGTCCAGCACCACGGCCACCACGATCACCGCACCGGTAATGATGCGTTTGGTCGGCTCGCTGGCGCCAATCTGTGCAAGCCCGGCGGCCAGCACGGAAATGATCAGTACGCCAAAGAACGTGCTGATGACCGAACCGCGTCCGCCCATGAGGCTCGTTCCGCCGATCACTACCGCCGCGATGACTTGCAGCTCAAGCCCGGCGCCGGCGTTGGGGTCAGCCGCTTCCAAACGGGACACCTGAAACAACGCGGCCAACCCTGCCAGCAGGCCCATCAGAGCAAAAACCAGGATTTTGTAAGGCTTGGGGTTGATACCCGCCAGGCGCACTGCTTCTTCGTTGGTGCCGATGGCGACGAGATAGCGGCCAAACACGCTGCGCGTCAGCAAGGCATGGGCAACGGCAATCACCAGCAGCGCGATGATAAAGGAAGGCGAAATCCCAAAGGCGAACGGCGTGGACAGCCAACCATAGGCGTCACCGATGTAGGCCGTGCGCGAATCCGTTAATTGGTAGGCCAGTCCCCGCGCCATTTCCAGCACACCCAGGGAGACGATAAATGAAGGAATCCGCCATGCCACGGTTACGCTGCCCGTCACGGTGCCTGCCAAGGCTGCGCAAACCATACCTAGGGCCGCTGCCGGGAAGATACCCCACCCCCAGTTGAGCGTAGCCACGCTAACGACCGAGGCCGCCAGTGCCAGCACCGAACCTACGGACAAGTCGATCCCACCGATGATGAGGATCAGCGTCATGCCCACCGACAGCACCATCAGGTCCGGAATCTGGTTGGCCAGGGTGGTGAAGGTGTTATAGGACAGGAAATGGCTGCTCATGGCAGAGAACAGCACGATCATGGCCAGCAAGGCACCGGCCAATCCCAGGTAGGTGCCCAGGCCGGACACACTGCTGCTGCGCTTGGGCGCGGCCGGAGTTACGGTAGTGTTCATACGGAGAGTTCCTGTATGGGAGAAACCGCTTCGCCCAGCATCGCTTCACGGCTGCTGTATCCGGCAAAGGCGGCGGCCAGGAGGCGATCCTGGCTCCAATCGTTACGGTCAAAGGTTTCCATGAGACGGCCGGCAGACAACACGGCGATCCGGTCGCAGATCAACATCAGCTCACGCAGGTCACTGGACACGACAACGAGTCCCTTACCCTGCCGGGTCAGCTCGCCCAGCAAGCCGTAGATGTCGAACTTGGCACCGATGTCGATGCCCCGGGTAGGCTCATCGAACAACAGCACCTGACAATCACGCTCCAGCCAGCGGCCGATCACGACCTTCTGCTGATTACCGCCGGAAAGCTCACCCACCAGCTGATGAGGGCTGGAACTGCGAATTCGCATGGCCTTGATCTGCCGCTCTGCTAAGGCAAGTTCGGACGCAGACTGAACCACGCCGCGCTTGGCAACGGCAGGCATGTTACCCAGCGCCAGATTCGCGCAGATGGATTGGGTGAGTAGCAGCCCTTCCCCCTTGCGATCTTCGGTGATCAGGGCGATGCCATTGCGGACCGCCTCGGCTGGCGAGCTGACGTTGACTTCACGCAGCGGATTACCCACAAAAACACGCCCGCTGTCGGCCCGGTCGGCGCCGTAGATGAGCCGCAGCAATTCGGTACGACCCGCGCCGATCAAGCCGGAAATACCGAGAATCTCTCCAGTGCGAACCTCGAACGATACATCGCAGACCTTGCCGGCACGGCTCAGCTTGTCCACTTTCAGTATCGGCGCGCCAATGTGGCGCTCGCCCAGGTCAATATGCTCACCCAGCTCACGTCCCACCATCAGCGCTACCAGCTGATCGGTGTTGTAACGGCTAATGGACTCGGCGGCAACCAACCGGCCATCGCGCAGAACCGCGATCCGCTGGGAGATGCGCTTGAGTTCTTCCAAGCGGTGGGAGATGTAGACGATGGCGACACCACGGGCCTGCAGGCGCTCGATCTGCTCGAACAACAGGTCGACCTCGCGCGCCGTCAGCATGGCGGTAGGCTCGTCGAGAATCAGGATGCGGCAGTCACCGGTCAGATTACGGGCGATTTCGACCATCTGCTGGTGGCCGACCCCCAGGTCAGAGACCAGGGTATCCGGATCAATAGCATCCAGTCCGACCTGCGCCATGGCCAGCCGTGCCTGTTCGCGCAACCTCCCGCGGGAAATCCACCCGCCCCGACTGGGCAGGTTATCGAGAAACAGATTTTCGGCAACGGTCAGGGTCGGCAGCAGGTTCAGCTCCTGCATAACCATGCGCACGCCCAGGCGCTCGGCCTCGGTGCGGCTACCGGGGGTGTAGGGCTGATCGAGAAAGGTCATCTGCCCGGTCGTGGGCGGAGTCAGCCCCGCGATGATCTTGGACAACGTACTCTTGCCGGCGCCGTTCTCACCTGTCAGCGCCAACACCTCGCCGGGATACAGCTCAAGGCTGACCTCTCCCAGAACGGGTTGCGCATAGGTCTTGCCGATGCCGGTAATGGAAAGGACTGGCCTGCCCGACATGACGGTCTCCTTTAAAACTCAGGTGCCCCGCAAGACTCCGGTGCAGAGGCGAATACGATCGACTCCGCGCCAAAGCCCGGCGGGTAAGGATGAATTACGGCTTGGTTACCAGCTCGACAGGCGTTTCGATCACACCGTCGACAGCACCGGTGGACTCACCCTTGACCAGCTTGAGCGCAGCGTCGATACCAAAGACCGCCTGCTTGCTGGCGTACTGGTCAGCCGTAGCCAGAACGCGGCCGTCCTTGAGCATGGGCTTGATGGCATTGATGTTGTCGTAACCCACTACCAATACTTCGCCCTTTTTGCCCGCAGCGCGAACGGCAGAAACAGCGCCTAGGGCCATGCTGTCATTACCAGCCAGCAGCGCCTTCAGATTGGGATGTTCGTTCATCATGGCAGAGGCCACGGCGTTGCCCTTGTCGATCTCCCAGGAGCCGGACTGGACACCCACGATCTTCATGTTGGCCGCTTCCATAGCGTCCTTGAAGCCAGCGGTGCGCTGCTGGGCATTGAAGGTAGTGGAAACGCCCTCGATGATGCCAACTTCGTCACCGGCCTTGAGCTGCTTGGCCAGGTACTCACCTACCAGACGGGCACCCTTGCGGTTATCCGGGCCTACGAAGGGCACCTCAAGCTGCTTGCTCTTGAGTACGTCCTGATCCAGACGGTTGTCGATGTTGACGACCTTGATGCCTGCATCCATGGCTTTCTTGATGACGGGCACCAACGCCTTGGAATCTGCCGGTGCGATGACGATGGCATCGACCTGGGACACGATCATCTGCTCGACAATACGAATCTGGCTGGACGTGTCGGTTTCGTCCTTGATGCCATTGGAGATCAGATCGAACTGGTCAGAATGCTCTTTTTGATAACCCTTGGCACCGTCTTCCATAGTGCGGAAGAACTCGTTGGCGAGAGACTTCATCACCAGCGCGACCTTGGGTTTATCCGCATCCTGAGCATAAGCCGCGGACAAGGGCAGAAAAGCGGAAGTCGTGGAAAACAGAACAGCAGCAGCGAGAAGCCGCATAGGGCGGGATGCGTTCATGGTGCACTCCATTGTTGTCTTTGTTATGGCGCAAACGTTTGCGTGGCAAAACTATGAGAAGAATTGGCAGAATTGTCAATCTGCGAAGTGTGATGGCGGACGGGTTGCCAGAGAGAGAAAAACAGGGAAAACAGGCATGTCGAGCCGGCAAGGACCGGCTCGACGAATAGCTTACGGTTTGGCGTGCTGAGTTTTCTCGATCAGGTCGAGGCGCTCTTTCCAGGGGTCCTCTTTAAGAACCGGACCTTCATCGGCCGTGAAATCCATGACCAGATTGCCCTCACGGTTGAACGGTAGCCAGCGCGCCACATTTGTACCGTTGGGATTACCCGTCTTGATGAAGTTGACAAAGATGGCGTGAGCATCGCTGGCCATGTCCTGATCCTTGTCCGTTACCTTGTCGCCATATCGCGCTTCCAGCGTTTTGAAGAAATAGGGAATTTCGCTGGCATGCTGCGCCCCTTTGGTCTCACTGCGCAGCGAATCGGCGACGTAGGAGAAGCGATAAAGAAATGCCTGGCGATCATGCTGGGAGATCTTGTCGGCCACGAAGCGAGCCGGCTCGGTCATCATCCGGTCCATGGCAACCGCAGCCCCTACCGCCTGCACATCACCTGTATTTTCCGGGTCGTATAGCTGACGAGCCCGCTCTGCCTCACGCCCAAACGGTGCGAACAGCTCATCCATTGTCTTGGCCGTATTGAAGCCAAGATCGGCGCTGGTCGAACCGCTCAGCATAGGCACCTTGTTTTCCTGACCAGCGCTGTAGACCTGTTCCGGTGTACCCACCACGACCCGCCCGTCGAGTACCGGTCCGCCCACGTAAGTAGAGGTATTGCTGCCCATGGTCATCATGTTCAGGTCGCCCAGCACACGGCTGGCCGGCAATTCACGCAGCGCCTTCAATGCCTCGGAACCAGTGCCTTCAACACCAACACTGCGGGCGAAATTCTTGCCGATGGTCTCGGCGGAGGGATTCCCGGGCAAGTCACGGCTGACCTCATGCAGCTCACCCATCAAGGAACGTCCGCCCCCTGACATGACGATGGCACGGTCAAACAGCCCCCGCGTCAGTGGTGTGGTCGTGATATTGAGCACCGAGCCGCCGCCAGCAGACTCACCCATGACGGTAACGTTGTTTGGGTCACCGCCGAACTGACGGATGTTGCGCTTCACCCATTGCAGCGCAGCGATCTGATCCATGTAGCCATAGTTGCCCAGCGGGCCTTCTTTTGCAGCCGTCAGCGCAGGATGAGCGAAAAAGCCGAAGCGGCCGATCCGGTAGTTGAAACTGACAAAGACCACGCCATCGCGGGCAAAGGCGCTACCGTCATAGACAGACGGTGAAGCACCGCCGTTAACATAGCCGCCCCCATAGATCCAGACGACAACCGGCAGTGTGGCCTTGCGGTTTGCCGTCTCCTGCGCCGGACGCCAGACGTTGAGGTACAGGCAGTCCTCGGAGGGCTCTACGCCCAAGGGAGCTGCATCGCTGGCCATCGGCTTTTGCATGCAGTCTGCGCCATAGGCAGTCGCCTCACGCACTCCGCGCCAGGGCTTCACACGCTGAGGCGCACGCCACCGGTTCTCACCCACCGGCGGGGCCGCAAAGGGAATGCCTTTGAAGGAGATGACATCGCCCGACTGGCTGCCTTTCAAGCGGCCACTGTCGATGCCTACCTCAGTCAACGCGCCGGGTTGAGCGAAGGCACCCAGAGGCGCCATGAGCAGCCCCAGGGTTATCAGTTTCTTTAGGGATAGAGTCATTGTTTTTCCTTTTGGCAGATCAACGGCGCCAGCCGCCTGCAGAGCATCTGGGGCGCCTGCGGGTGTGACTTGCAGGCCGCTGTCGTGGTTCCACAGGCTGACTATGCGTCAGCGTGTCTAACACACGGCTTTTCCATACTATTCCATACAGTGATAGCGACCTTTTGTCTGCGAATGCGGTTGCATTGAGGATCAAAACATCATTTGCACTGTCACAGCGGGAGTTGATGGCATTAGAGCATCATCTCGCCCTTAACCACGGATCGGCGCGCCTTTAAAAGCGTAGCCGAGACCAGACGCGGTATCGACTCGCCATACTTTCCGAGACTCATGCGGGAAAGCCCTTGGTAATGGAATGCCGCAGTTTGATGACTGCCGATAAAAGGACCCCACCCATGAGCATCGCTTCGATCATTGCCTTGATTCTTATCGTCGTCGTAGGAATCCCGTCATTTAAAATCATCAGGGAAACACTGGCGCGTGCTCGCCTGCTGGAAGACCAGCTGGTGGCCATCAGTACGCAACTCAGAGACGTCGAATTCAAGCTGGAAGAGCTGGATGACAAAGTGGCCGCTATACCGACCGTACGTTCTTCAGAGCGTGCGGCACGAGTCGAGGAAGAAGCCGCTCATCACTGAGTGAGCGATTAGCCAGGTTAATGCTGCGCTCCCAGGGCGTAGATGCTGCCAGGGACCGGTCTATGGTGAACGTCTTCTTTTAGGAGCTTTCGCCATGCTTACACGCACGCTCGGCAAGACCGGCCTCCAGGTATCAGCGCTCGGACTAGGATGCATGGGCATGTCGGACCTGTACGGTCCGGCGGACCGTACCGAAAGCATTGCCACGATCCACGCGGCGCTGGAAGCGGGCGTCAACCTGCTCGACACCGGTGATTTCTACGGCATGGGCCATAACGAGCTGTTGATTGCCGAAGCGCTCAGGGATCGCCGGGAGGCAGTAACGATCAGCGTAAAGTTCGGTGCCCTGCGAGGACCAGACGGGGCCTGGATGGGTTACGACGGTCGCCCCAAGGCTATCCGGAATTTCCTGGCGTACACGCTCAAACGCCTGAATACGGATCATGTGGATATCTACCGTATTGCCCGCCTCGATCCAGACGTTCCTATCGAAGATACCGTGGGCGCCATCGCCGAAATGGTCAAGGCAGGCTATGTGCGCCATGTCGGCCTCTCCGAAGTCGGGGCCGATACGATCCGCCGGGCCGCGGCCGTTACCCCTATCGCTGATCTGCAAATCGAATACTCACTGATTTCACGCGGAATCGAAGCGGACATCCTGCCTACCTGCCGTGAACTTGGCATCGGAATCACGGCCTATGGCGTGCTCTCACGTGGCCTTATCAGCGGTCACTGGTCAAAAGACCGCGGAGGTGAGCAGGACTTTCGCGCCATCAGCCCGCGTTTTCAGGGCAGCAATCTGGACGCCAACCTCAAGCTGGCCGACACGCTCAAAGTCATTGCTCAAGAGAAAGGGGTTACCGCGGCACAGATGGCAATCGCCTGGGTGCTGGCGCGCGGTGAAGATATTGTCCCGCTGGTAGGCGCACGTACCCGTGAACGTTTGCATGAGTCGCTGGGTGCACTGGATATCATGCTAACCGCCGAGGAGCTGGCCAGAATCGAGCAGGCCATTCCCGCCAACGCCGCGGCAGGAGAACGCTATCCCGCCGCTCAATTGGCTCACATGGACAGTGAGAAGCGGCACGACTGAGCGGCTTGTCTGATTCCCTTTATGAATGAATGGGTGAATTTTTGTCATTTGTAAGGCAGGAAAGCGGCCAGCAGAATGGACTGATACCTCTATAGTCCGGCCCATCTAAGGAGCGGTATGCCATGACGACGCAGGCTTTTGTCGATCCCGATGAGATTCGCGCCCGGTTCTCCCGAGCTATGTCCGACATGTACAAGGCCGAAGTGCCCCTGTATGGAACATTGCTGGAGCTGGTGAGCGATATCAATCAGCGTACGCTGGCAAACAATCCGATCTTGGCAGAACAACTGCGCCAGACGGGTGAAATCGAGCGGCTGGACCAGGAGCGCCATGGGGCTATCCGCGTAGGTACGGCGCAGGAGCTGGCTACGCTGCGGCGCCTGTTCGCAGTCATGGGCATGTATCCGGTGGGTTATTACGATCTTTCCGAAGCAGGCGTGCCGGTGCACTCCACCGCGTTTCGGGCCGTCCACGAGGCTTCGCTGCAAAAGAGTCCCTTTCGCGTTTTTACCTCTCTGCTCCGTCTGGAGCTGATCGAGGACGAAGCACTTAAACAGAAAGCCGCGGCGATTCTGGCGCAGCGCATCATCTTTACGTCACGTGCGCTGGAACTGATCGCCCGCTGCGAGACCGAAGGCGGGCTGAGCGCAAGCGACGCCGATGCCTTCGTGCGTGAAGCCCTGGAAACCTTCCGTTGGCACGGCGAGGCCACAGTCAGCGCCGAGGTATATCAGCAGCTGCACGACCAGCATCGTCTGATTGCCGATATCGTGGCGTTCAAGGGGCCGCACATTAATCACCTGACGCCCCGGACCCTGGATATCGATGCCATCCAGCAAGGCATGCCGTCACGGGGGATTACGCCCAAGGCAGTTATCGAAGGCCCACCACCCCGCCGCTGCCCTGTTCTGCTTCGCCAGACAAGCTTTAAGGCGTTGCAGGAAAAGGTGACCTTCATCGATGAACAGGGCAATGCCGTTGCTGGCAGCCACACGGCCCGCTTTGGCGAGATCGAGCAGCGTGGTGTTGCATTGACGCCCAAGGGACGTGCGCTCTACGACAAGCTCCTGAACATTGCCCGCACCCAGGCTCCCAGCGAGAGCAACGCTCAGGCATACATGCAGGCACTGACCGACATATTCGCCGAGCTGCCGGACAGCTATGAGGCTTTGAGAAAACAGGGGCTGGCCTATTTTCGTTACTTCGTCACCGACAAGGACGATGCGGTTACCCAGGATGGGGCAAGAGATCTGGATGCCCTGATCCAGGCAGGCTATATCCACTATGAACCGCTGGTATATGAGGACTTTCTGCCGGTCAGCGCGGCCGGTATTTTCCAGTCCAACCTGGGCGATCAGGCTCAGACGCAGTATACCAAGGCGTCCAGTAAGGACCGTTTCGAGCAGGCACTGGGCGCGTCGGTACTGGATGAGCTGGCCCTGTACGCCGAGACCCAGGCGCGCTCGCTCAAGCGCTGTGAAGAGCAGCTGGGAATACCCCTTTCATAAGGCCGCAAGGCTCAAAGCGCTCCTCTTACCAACGGAGCGCTTTAGATAGCCGCGCTAGAGCGGCCGCCGTCTTATCGCTATCCGCAGGGTGCGTCCAGCCTAAAGATATTTCTTTTTTTTACCGATACAGAGCAGGTGAAACCTTACTGCCTTCTCCTATCGGAGCGCGTCCCATGTTGTCCAATTTAAGTATTGCCAAAAAGCTTGGTGCAGGCTTTGGGCTTATCATCGCGATCATCTGCATCCTGGTGTATGTAGCCCGCCACGGCTTTACCGAGGTCGATAATTCGGTCAAGTGGAACATTCATACCTATCAGACCATTGATGGGGCTAACAACCTGTTGATTAGCCTGACCAACATCGAAACGGGTATGCGTGGATTTGCCCTCAGCGGTCAGGACGACTTTCTGGAACCTTACAACGCAGGGAAAACAGCGTTTGAGCAAACCTGGACGAAGCTTAAAAACCTGACGTCGGATAACCCGACCCAGCAAACCCGTCTGGATGAACTCAAGGCCACGCAAATGAAGTGGCTGAGCGAAGACATCGAGCGTTCCATCCAGCTACGTCGCGCAGTCGTACAAGGTGCCTCCTCCATGGACGACATGGTGCAACGCATCATCGACCGTCAGGACAAGGCCAAGATGGACAAGATGCGCAAGATCATCGCTGACTTCAGCAACGATGAGTCCAAGCTGCTGGGCGTGCGTAATGAAGCCATGCAGTCTGCCGAACAGGTTGCTATCTGGACGCTTATCGGGGGTGGAATCCTGGCTGCCCTAGCGGCCATAGTCATTGCCTTCAGCCTATCCGTATCCATCAAGCGCCGTCTAAATGATGCCATTCAGGTTGCTCAGGCCATTGCCGCTGGCCGTCTGGATACTCAGATCCGCAGCACCGGCGAAGATGAAATTGGCAGCTTGCTTAAGGCCTTCAACGCCATGCAGCAGCGTCTGCGGGAAATGATTTCCGAGATCAAGGGTGGTGCCGAGCAGCTTCTGACGGCCGCTCGCGATATCTCCAACACCTCGGAGCAACTGGCTGTCGCCGCACGGGACCAGTCAAGCTCGGCATCCTCCATGGCCGCTACCGTGGAAGAACTCACCGTCAGCATCAGCCATGTCTCGACCAGCGCGAACGAGGCCCATGGTATTTCTACTGACTCCGGCAAGCGTTCCATCCAGGGTGGCAATGTCATCAAGCAAACCCTGGACAGCATGACGCAGATCGCCGGTACGGTGCAGAGCTCGGCTGAACAGATTTCCGAGCTGGACCGCCACGCCGATCAGATCACCTCCATCGTGAACGTGATCAGCGAGATTGCCGAGCAGACTAACCTGTTGGCCCTGAACGCAGCCATCGAGGCCGCCCGTGCAGGTGACCAGGGCCGCGGCTTTGCGGTGGTCGCCGATGAAGTTCGCCTGCTGGCGCAGCGCACCGGCAAGTCAACCCAGGAAATCGCCGACATGATCAAGAAGATCCAGGCGAGCACCCAGGACGCAGTCAGCAGCATGAACGTGGGCGTGACTCAGGTGAACCAGGGTGTGGAACTGGCTCACTCGGCCAGCCAGGCCATCGACGAGATTCGCAGTGGCTCGGATCGCATCATCTCCGTGGTTGACCAGATCTCCATGGCACTGCGTGAACAATCTGCTGCCAGCCAGGATGTAGCCCGCAGCGTGGAGCGCATCGCTCAGATGGCAGAGACCAACAGCCATTCCATTGAAAGCGCCTCGCGCAATGCATCGAGCATTCAGCATCTGGCCCAGTCATTAGACAAGCAGGTCGCGCAGTTCCGCTTGTAAGCCCTGTGTGTTGAAAAGCCCACCGCCTGGTGGGCTTTTTCCTGGGTGCGTCAATAACGCCCGGCGAATTTCGCTACGTTTTAGCCAGCACTGCGCTTAGAATGCGCGCCCTGCTCCCAAGAGCAGATCAACGTCATGGGTTCCCTCACCCCATTCCACTAAAAAGGATGCATCATGCAACTGACCTCTTCCGTCAGGCGCTCGGCATTGGCCGGCCTGATTGGCTTTCATATCCTGATCATCATCGCAAGTAACTACCTCGTCCAGCTGCCGCTCAACCTGTTTGGCTGGCATACAACCTGGGGCGCATTTAGCTTTCCGTTCATCTTCCTGGCCACTGATTTGACGGTGCGGATTCTCGGTAAAGGCCCGGCGCGCCAGGTCATCGCCCGAGTCATGGTGCCGGCGCTGGTCGTCTCGTACATCCTTTCTGTGCTGTTCCAGGAAGGCGCATTCCGCGGCCTGGAAGCCTTGGCGCAATTCAATACCTTTGTACTGCGTATCTCATTGGCGAGCTTTTTTGCCTATGTGCTGGGCCAGCTGGTAGATATCCATGTCTTTGATCGTCTGCGTCAGCTGCAGCAATGGTGGATAGCACCTACTGCCTCGACGATACTGGGCAACCTGCTTGATACCTTCGCCTTTTTCTCCATTGCCTTCTGGCACAGCGACAACCCTTTCATGGCCGAGCATTGGGTGGAGATTGCCTGGGTCGACTATACCGTCAAGCTCAGCGTCAGCCTGCTCTTGTTCCTGCCGCTCTACGGGGTGCTGCTGAGCGCCATCGAGCGCATGCTGCTGCGCCGCGCCTGACAGAATTCGTGTCGGACTATGTCTCGTCTGCCCCATCAGGCCAGATGAGACAACCCCTGGAAACACCCTGAAAAGGCATTCCAGACCCAAATCGACAGCTTTGTGCAGTGTTTTACAGTTTCCGAAACAGAATCGAACTGTTCTCGTTCGCAAACATCTCTTACCCTCAGCCGCTGCGTTGAGGATTATTCGAGACAGGTCTTTGTTATCGGACAGAGCCGGCCCCGTTGCCACAGCGCTTGACGACACCTTAGTCACATAGGTTCATGTATGCACCGCAGAGATCTTCTGAAAGCTTCACTGGCCTTTGCCGCGTATACCGGTCTTCCTTCGACGACCGTATTCGCCGCTCAATCCCTGTCTGGCGCCTCCAGCCAGGATGTAGAACCGTTCGAGTTCGATCTGCTGAAAAATCAGGCCAAGCAGATGGCAGCCAGTGCCTATGTGGATACGTCTCAGCAGTTGCCGCCCACGCTGGCAAAAATGACGCCACAGCAGTTCAACGCCATTCAGTACGATGCCAACGAGTCGCTATGGCATGATCTGAAAGGCCAGCTCGATGTTCAGTTCTTCCATGTTGGCATGGGCTTCAAACAGCCGGTCCGCATGTATAGCGTTGATCCAAAGAAAAAGCAGGCCACGGAAATCCATTTCCGGCCTCAGATGTTCAAGTACGAGAACAGCGGCGTCGATAAGTCACAACTCAAGGGTGACCTGGGCTTCGCCGGCTTCAAGGTGTTCAAGTCACCCGAGCTGACGCAGCACGATATCGTCTCGTTCCTGGGGGCAAGCTACTTCCGTGCAGTGGACGATACCAAGCAGTACGGCCTGTCAGCCCGTGGCCTTGCCATCAATAACTTCTCGGATACGGTGGAGGAATTCCCGAACTTCACCAAGTTCTGGTTCGAGACGCCCGAGCCGCACAGCACGCGATTTGTAGTCTATGCCCTGCTCGACTCGCCCAGCGCGACCGGTGCATATCGCTTCGACATCGACTGCCGCGCCACGCAGGTGGTAATGGCAATCGACGCTAATATCTATGCGCGCAAGGAAATCAAGCAGCTGGGTATTGCGCCGATGACGAGCATGTTCAGCTGCGGCACCCATGAGCGCCGCATGTGCGACACCATCCACCCGCAGATCCACGACTCCGACCGCCTCTATATGTGGCGCGGTAATGGCGAGTGGGTGTGCCGTCCGCTGAATAACCCCGCCAAGCTTCAGTTCAATGCGTTCGAAGACAAAAACCCCAAGGGTTTTGGCCTCGTGCAGAGCGACCATGAGTTTTCCAGCTATCAAGATACGGTGGACTGGTACAGCCGCCGCCCAAGCCTGTGGGTCGAGCCCACTACGGAATGGGGTGAAGGCAGCATTGATCTACTGGAAATCCCGACAACCGGCGAGACGCTCGATAACATCGTGGCCTGCTGGAATCCCAAGGTGCCTATCACGGCGGGCAAAGAGCTGCGCTATGGCTACAAGCTCTACTGGAGCGCGCTGCCGCCGGTTAGAACACCGCTGGCACAGGTCCATGCGACGCGCTCCGGCATGGGCGGCTTCGTAGAGGGGTGGGCGCCGGGTGAGCACTATCCGGAAGTCTGGGCCCGCCGCTTTGCGGTGGACTTCGTGGGCGGTGGCCTGGATACCCTCCCCCAAGGCACCGGAATCGAGCCCGTCGTCAAGGTCTCGAGCGGTGAGCTGAAAGACTTCCACGTCCTCTGGATACCGGACATCAAAGGGTATCGTGTGATCTTCGACTGGTATCCGACCAGCGATAGCGTGGACCCGGTAGACATGCGCCTGTTCATCCGCACCAACGACCGAACGCTCAGCGAAACATGGCTGTATCAATACTTCCCGCCAGCGCCTGAGCGCCGTCGCTACCCTTGATCTGTAGGAATAGTGCATGAAAAAAGCGGCTCTTGTGAGCCGCTTTTTATTGCGCGAAAAGAAGTTACAGCCGATAGGCGACTGAGTTACAGAGCGAACCGCCGAATCATGCCGTTGAGGTCCGTTGCCAGACGCGACAATTCATGGCTGGCCACGCCTGTCTGCTCTGCGCCAGAGGCCGTCTGCTGGGACAAATCGCGGATGCGCACCAGATTGCGATCCACCTCGCGGGCAACCTGCGCCTGTTCTTCAGCGGCAGTTGCGATAACCAGGTTACGCTCGTTAATACCCATGACCGCACAGGTAATGCTGTGCAGAGCCTGTTCAGCAGCGCTCGCCTTATCCATGGTCTCCCCAGCCTGCTCGGCACTGCTTTGCAGTGCACTCACGGTTTCGCGCGTACCGACCTGAATCTGGCCGATCATGCTCTCGATTTCGCGAGTCGACTCACCGGTCCTGTGGGCCAGGGCGCGCACTTCATCGGCAACCACTGCAAAGCCACGACCCGCATCGCCAGCTCGTGCGGCTTCAATCGCTGCGTTCAGGGCCAACAGGTTAGTCTGTTCTGCCACAGCACGAATAACATCGAGAACCTTGCTGATGTTTTGCGTTTGCGCAGCCAACGCTTCCGCTCGCTGAGAAGCTCCCAGCACGTTGCTCACCATGGACTGGATCGACTCAATGGTTTCGCTGAGTTGAGCCTGGCCCTGCTCGGCGGTACGGGTGGACGCTTTGGATTCCTCCGAAGTAGCCACTGCATTGGAGGCCACTTCATCCACCGCAGCACTCATCTCGGTTACGGCCGTCGCTGCAAGATCCAGTTCACTGTTTTGCTGTTGAATATCCCGCTTGCTTTCCTGGGTAATGTTGCTCATTTCCTCCGCAGCAGCTGCAAGCTGGTTGGCAGAACCCTCGATTTCGCCCAATGTTGTACGCAGGTTTTCCTGCATGAAGTTCAAGGACTGAAGCAGTTGAGCTGCTTCATCTACACCTTGGGTATCGATACGCCCCGTAAGATCGTTTTGCGCAATCTGTTGGGCCACGCTGACCGCCGAACGAATTGGTAAAATGATGCTACGGCTAAAAAACCAGGCAAGCAGTGCACCAAACAAGACAGCCAAAGTAATGGCTGTAATGGCAATGGTGCGTGCCTGAGTGTAGGCATTGTTGGCATTATTACCTGCACCTTGCGCTTCTTTCTGGTTATGGTTTGCCAGAACTTCAATCTGCGCATTGATAACGTCTGCGTAGGAAGAAACACTGCGAAGAACTTTCAACGCCTCTTCCGGCTTTTTAGCCTCCATCAGGGAGATAACCTTATATATGGCTTCTTTATAAACCTGATAAGAGTCGCCTAGCGTCTTCATGGCATTAACTTCTTCCGGCGCATCGGCATCCTTGTTGTAATCTGCCATGACGCGCTCGACCTTAGCCGTTATTTTGGAAAATCGCTCCTTATATTTGGTTTGCTCTTCCGGCAGGTCGTATACATAGAGTTGCAGTGCTGTGGTACGCAAACGGGCAAGTGCAATGCCAAGCTCATCGCCTAAAGCCAGACTGGGTAACGATTCGTTCTGAATGACCTCGCCGGACTTTCTGATCTCCGCCATCTGGAGCAGGCAAAAGACACCAAGCCCAAACAGCAGGATAATAATGAGACCAAAACATAATACGGTCCGTTGTGCGATTCTCATGCGTCTTAGCATACACACATCCTTTGCCTGAAAAGGCAAACTGCAGGGCTATAAAGATGCAGATGTTTAATCTGCAAAAAGAATTCTGGCAAACAAACTTATCGGCTAAAAATCAGGGACCATGAATAAATTTTCAATATGAAGGGTCAATAAAATACTTATTACCAAGCACTATGTGAAAACCTTGTTAAGGTCTTTAAAAAAGCAGCTGGTTATAATTAAATAAACTACTTTTTATTACCGTTCATCATGGTTATCCATCGTCTTTGTCCAGATCATGCAATCAGTTACCGCACCCTGATGCTTGAGGCTTATGCCTTGCATCCGGAATCTTTTACCTCCAGCGAGGCGGAGCGCGCGGTGCTACCGTTGGACTGGTGGCGATCCCGGCTGGAAAGCGATGCGGTATTTGGCGCATTCGACAAGGATCAGCTGCTGGGTGTAGCAGGACTTTCCTTCGAAACTCGAGAAAAGATCAGGCACAAGGCCACTCTGTTTGGCATGTACGTTCCACAGCGGTTTGGCCGTCAAGGCATCGGCTTTCATCTGATCCAAGCTGTACTGGAGCATGCCCGACATCACGAAGATATCAGGCTGGTACAGCTTACCGTCACGGAAGGCAACCACACCGCACTGCGCCTGTATGAGCGTTGCGGTTTTGAGGTGTTCGGGGTAGAGCCGATGGCGGTCTCCATTGGCAAAGCCTTCGTCAACAAGGTCCACCTCTGGCAAGAAATCCATCCTGCCAAATAAAACCAACTGCCAGCTCAGGTTATCGGGTCAAAACGGTCGCGGTACAGGTCAGTCAGCCACTCCACAAAAACTCTCACTCGAGGCGATATCTGCCTGTGTTGGGGATAGAGCAATGAAACCGGCAGGCCCGGCGTAGCAAACTCTTGTAGAACCGCCTTCAGCCGCCCCGCTTTCAGGTATTTTTCCACCCGGAAGCGAGGCACCTGAATCAAACCGCAACCGCTCAGGGCTGCGCGGGTATAGCATTCGGCATCGTTGACCGAGATCCAACCGCCAAGATCGCACTCGATAACCTGCCCCTCAACCTGAAAGGTGAAGGGGTAACGAATGTCGTGGCTGCTGGCAAAGAAGCCAACGGCCTGATGGTGGGTCAACTCATCTGGATGCTTTGGCACACCATAGCGGGCAAAGTAGCCAGGGCTTGCACAGACCACCTCGGGCATGAGCGCCAGCCTTTTTACGATCAGCGTTGAGTCCCTAGGGTGCCCTGCCCGCACCACACAATCGATTCCTTCACGCACCAGATCCACCAACCGATCACCGCTGCTGATGGATAACTCAATGTCTGGATAACGCTGCCGGAATTCGGCGATTCGAGGAAGGATGATTCGTGTGGCATGACTGCCGTGCAGATCGACGCGAAGCATGCCGCGCGGATTGGCCGCAATGGCGCTCAGGGAAGACTCAGCCTCTTCGAGATCTGCCAGAATACGAGAGCATCGCTCGTAGTAGGTCTGACCATCGAGCGTTGTGCGGACCTGTCGGGTTGTACGTTCCAGCAGGCGCGTTCCCAACCGCTTCTCCAACTCCTTAACCGCATGGGTTGCCGTAGCCCGAGGGATACCTAGGGCATTGGCTGCCTGCGTGAAGCTGCCCAGCTCGACGATACGGGTAAACAGCCGCAGCGACTCGAATCTATCCATGGCTTCAGCCCATTGTTGGTGCCTGTTGAACGGTCTTACCAAGTTCTGTGCATTTATCCAATGCCAATGAATTGCAAAAAATGACAGCCATGAAAGGGCTGGACGTTCCGGCCCTGGCTTTAGGAGTCGGACATGCCGCATTCATCCCGTACAGCCATTGTTACCGGCGCTTCCCGTGGTATCGGACATGCCATTGCCAAACGTCTCGCCCAAGCAGGCTTTTCCGTTGCCATTCAATACGCCCACAGCCGAGGCCCTGCGGAGGCTTTGGTGGCTGAAATAGAATCACTGGGAGGTAATGCCCTCGCGGTCAGAGGCGACGTTGCCACTCTGGAAGATGTGCAGACCCTGTTCAAGGCGGCCAAGGAAGCCTACGGACGGATCGATATAGTCGTGAACAGCGCCGGTATCATGACCAATACTCCTGTTTCGGCAGGTGACCTGGAGGCGTTTGACCGGATGATAGCCATCAACCTGCGCGGCACGTTTCTGGTGTTGAGCCAGGCGGCGCAACAGGTAGAGCGTGGCGGCCGGATCATTGCGCTATCCAGCAGCGTGATCGCCAAATCGCTGCCCACATACGGCCCTTATATCGCCACAAAGGCTGGCGTTGAAGGTTTGGTCAGAGTATTGGCTAATGAATTGCGCGGTCAGGACATCACCGTCAATGCCATTGCGCCCGGCCCGGTGGCAACCGAGCTCTTTCTTAGTGACAAAAGTGAGGAGCAGATCCGGCAGATCGAACAGGCTACACCGCTTGAACGCCTCGGTACGCCTGAGGACATCGCTGAGGTGGTAGCGTTTCTGGCAAGCCCAGCAGGCAGCTGGATCAACGCGCAAGTCATACGCGCCAATGGCGGGTTCGCCTGATCCTGTTCTGTCCCAGAAAGTACACCCTGCGTCTTTCATGGGGGTATACGAAAATCCGATCTATAAAGACGTATGTAAAGCAGGCTCGCCGTTATTTCCAGGCGGGCCTGCTTGCCGAGGCGTCAGACATCGGCTTCCGGGAGCACCTTCCCTGGGTTGAGAATCCCCTGGGGGTCCAGCGCCATTTTCAGGGTGCGCATGGTGTTCACGGCGGCACCGTGCTCAAGCCCCATGAATTTGATCTTACCTGATCCCACGCCATGCTCACCCGTGGCCGTTCCATCCAGGGCAATGGCGCGATGCACCAGCCGATCATTAAGCGCTTCGGCTTCTGCCAACTCGGATTCGCTAGAAGGGTCAACCACCAGCCCCAGGTGGAAATTACCGTCCCCCACATGCCCGACCATGGCAATGAAGAACGAGGCGGCCTGCACGTCTTTTTCGGTTTCGGTGATACAAGGGGTCAACTGCGAGATAGGGACGCATACGTCGGTACTCCATACCCGCCCGTTCGGACGCATGGCTTGCATGGCGTAGTGCACATTATGACGGGCCTTCCAAAGCGCGTTACGCGCGTCGGCATCGGCCGCAGCAACAAAGTTCAGCGCTCCGTTACCCTCGGTGATCGATTGGGTCAGCTCTACTTGTTCGGCAACGCCTGCGGGTGAGCCGTGGAATTCAAAGAACAAGGTAGGTCGTTCATCCAGCTCCATCTTCGAATAACGGTTCACTGCCATGATGGTTCGCGCATCAAGTAGCTCGACCCGTGCAACAGGGATACCGTATTGAATGATCGTCACTACCGAGGTCACGGCGCTTTCCACATCGGGAAATGTGCACACTGCAGCAGAAGTGGTTTCAGGAATGCCGTACAGCCGCAAGGTCACTTCAGTAATGATACCCAGCGTTCCTTCCGATCCTACAAACAGGCGAGTCAGGTCATAACCCGCCGAGGACTTGCGGGCACGGTTGGCCGTCTTGATGATTTGGCCATCGGCCAACACCACGGTCAGCGACAGGACATTTTCCCGCATAGTCCCGTAGCGTACGGCATTGGTCCCGGAGGCACGTGTTGCCGCCATGCCGCCCAGGGTGCTTTCTCCGCCCGGATCGATGGGAAAGAATAGTCCCGTGGCCCGCAGTTCGGTATTGAGCTGCTGGCGCGTCACTCCGGCTTCAACCGTGGCATCCAGATCGCCCGGGCGAACCGCCAGGATGCGCTGCATGCGACTAAGGTCTATACAGATGCCACCCTTGAGCGCACAGACATGCCCTTCCAGCGAGGTGCCGCCCCCAAAGGGAACGATGGGAACGCCGTAGTGGGCGCAGACCTTGACGATGCGGGAGACTTCTTCGGTGCTATGTGCATAGCAGACGGCATCAGGCATCCGGGTCGCATGGTAGGACTCGCCATGACCATGCTGTTCACGCTCCGCGAGACTGGTTACGATCCGCTCACCGAGAAACGCCTGAATCTCCTCAATGACAGCAGATAATGGAGAGAGAAAGGGTTGTTGCGCATTCATGGGCCTTTCACCTTGTTCTTGTTGTATATAGCGAGTGCTCTAAGCTTAGCCCTTTCCTGCTGGCTTATTATTCAATCCATTGAACGTTTTCCGATGATATATAGATAGCCTAGAAACAATGTCTTGAAAGGAGTCGTCATGCCTGAACTTTCACACCTGCTCGCCTTTGCGGCCATCACCTTGGGCATGGCGCTGACACCCGGACCAAACATGGTCTATCTGATTTCCCGCTCCATCTGCCAGGGCCGAACGGCTGGCATGATTTCCCTTGGCGGCGTGGCCCTGGGCTTTGCGTTCTACATGGTCTGTGCAGCCCTTGGAATCACTGCTCTGCTGATGGCGGTGCCCTTCGCCTACGATGCGCTGCGGATAGGCGGTGCGCTGTATCTGCTGTATCTGGCCTGGCAGGCCGTGAAACCCGGCGGACGGTCTCCGTTTCAGGTCAGGGACCTACCCAAGGACAGTCCACGCAAACTCTTCGCCATGGGCTTTGTGACCAACCTGCTCAATCCCAAGATTGCCGTGATCTATCTGTCGTTGCTGCCTCAGTTCATTTCCCCTGCACAGGGCAGCGTGTTGACCCAGTCCCTGCTCCTGGGCGCGACGCAGATTCTGATCAGCGTAACCGTGAACGGATTGATCGCCTTTACGGCAGGCTCTATTGCAGCGTTTCTGGCAGGCCGCCCGTTATGGCTGACTGTTCAGCGGTGGCTGATGGGAACCGTACTGGCAGGGTTGGCCGTGCGAATGGTTAGTGAAAGCCGGCCAGCATAAATCCAAAACTGATCGAGGCGTGTTCTAACGGCAGGCTTCGGTCAGGCTAGGCACGCTCCATGGTTCTCCGCGGAAAGGTCGCGATAAAGGCTGTGCCTTCCCCAGCCGATGAGCGAACACGAATATCACCTTCATGGGCTCTTACAATTTCACGCACGATGAACAAGCCGAGCCCTACGCTGCGTACCTTGCTGTTACCACTGCCACCGCGGGTCATGGGCTCAAACAATCTAGGCAATACATCGTCTGGAATAGGTACGCCATGGTTATGAACCGAGACCCAGAAGGTATCGCCCTCAATACCGGATGCTACAGTCACCGTACGGTCTGGAGCGCCATAGGCCATGGCATTGGAAACCAAGTTCCCAATGACCTGAGCAATGCGATCAGCATCCCCCATGCACATGCCTTCCCCAAATGCTCCATGTTCCAGAGCTCGTCCGGGAAATGCGAGGGTCAGCTCAGTAACGTTAGCCGATACCAGTTTATGCAGTTGGATAGGTTCGAGGGACAATGTGATGCCTTCTCCCACCCGCGCCACAGTAAAGTCTAGCAGGTCGGCAATCAGCCGCTGCGCACGGTCCGTGGAGTGCGTGAGATGCCCCAGCACCTGAGTTTGGGCAGGCGTGACTTCGCCTCGCTCTAACAGATGAATTCCCATCCTGATAGCTGATAGCGGGTTACGCAGGTCATGACTGACGATGCCTACCATCTGCTCGGCAAACAGCGCGCGATCTTCCGCCGCTGCCCGCTGCTGGCTCAGCTCGGTAATGTCCTGAAGAATGCCTACAAACTGATGCAGGGAGCCATCCTCCTTGAATAACCCTCGCCCCGAAGAGCTCACTGTCCGCTGAACCCCATCCACACCATTAAGCCGATACACACAGCGATAGGCTTCACCATAGACGTTTAACGCCTGTGAGAAGGCCAGCTGCTCCCGCTCACGGTCTTCAGGCTCGATGAACGAGGCATACTGCTCTTCGGTGATGGTCTGGGGCGTCTCGAACCCCAGCAGGCTGGCAACTCCCTCTTCATAACGGCGTTCAGTGGTTTCGGGATTAACATCCCAGACCAGCAATTGACCGGACTCGAGCGCCAGCCGAAGTTTTGCCTGAGCCACTTCAAGAGCCTGCTGCGCCTCAAGCTGCTTGATCAATAGTTCTTCGGCCCGCCGCCGCGCCAGGATATGCTCGCGCTCGTATTTATGCCGATCTTCGGCCACGAAAATGGCCAGCTCATGAAAAACACCAGTGGCATACTCACGGCGTACGGCATTGAGAATGATCGGGATCGTATGCCCTGCCTGATGAACCAGATCAAGCTTGACCTCAGCCACGGAGCCTTGAATCTGTAACAGCGGCGCCCAATGGGTCTGGTGAAAAATACGCCCGCCCATCGTCAGCAGATCCTGTATCCGCCGCAAACCGACCAGTTCGGACGCACAGTAGCCCATCCACCGGCAAAAGGTTTTGTTGACGCGGCGAATGATCCCGTCCCGATTGGTAACCAAAAGCCCACAGGCAGCTTCTTCAAAGAGCGCCTCAGCATCCGGCAAGCCGCTAGCGTCAAACGCCACTGGCGTCACGGCAACGCGTGCCGAGGAAAGCATTCATAGCGTCGATACTCGCATCCGGCTCACTCAGGTGAGGGCAATGCCCTACGTTATCAATGATCTTCAGTACGCTGTTCGGTAGCGTGCGGTGCATATATTCACCTACCTGAATCGGTGCGATCAGATCATCGCTGCACTGAAGAATCAGCGTGTCGGTCTTAAGTTTTACAAGGTCAGCTCGGTTATCCGAGGTAAACGTAACACGGGCAAACTGTTTGGCAATCTCTGGATCGGTACGGCAGAAACTATTAGTTAATTCGTCGCTCAGTTCCGGCTGGCCTGGGGCACCCATGATGACGGGGGCCATGGTGCTTGACCATCCCAGGTAGTTGCTTTCCAGGGTTTCCAACAATGACTCAATGTCACTGCGGGTAAATCCGCCGAAATAATCACCATCATTGATGTAACAGGGTGATGGGCCAATCATGATATGGGCAGCAAAACGCCCTGGCGCAGCAATATCGGCCAGCATACCAATCATTGAGCTGACTGAATGGCCAACAAAAATCACAGGCCCTTCGGCAAATTGGTCGATGAGTTCGATTACGTCTTCGGCATAGCCCTTCAAAGAGTTGTACTTTACCCGGTCATAGGCGGAGAGGTCTGATGAGCCACTTCCAACAAGGTCGTACAACACCGTCCGATATTGCTTGGCAAACACCGGAGCAAGAAAGCGCCACATGTTTTGATCACAGCCAAAACCATGGGAAAACACCATGGTAGCTGGTCCATTACCGGTGACGTGAACGTTGTTACGCATTTGAACATTCATGTCTACAGTCCCAAAAGGTAGCGGCGGCGTGGGATTGTTTCACAAGCGCAACCCTACGTCAGCTAACCTTCCAGGAAGAACTTGCATGCAAGGGCGTGCTTATACAGCACTGAGGCTTTGCATTTAAGGCAGACAGATACAGCGTCAGTATCTTTAGACAGACGGGAGGGTAGGAACGGTACATCCTGCTGCATCGAGGCAAGATGTACCGCAGGGCATCTAGGACAGGCTCATATCGATCACGATACGTCCTTCGATCTTGCCTTCGTGCATCCGGGAAAAGATGTCGTTAATGTTTTCGAGAGGTTCGGCTGCAACCGTCGCCTTGACCTTGCCCTCACCGGCAAACTCCAGGGCTTCCTGCAGATCCAGCCGCGTCCCGACGATGGAGCCGCGAACGGTTGTGCCGTTGAGGACCATGTCGAAGATCGATAATGGGAATTCTCCCGGCGGAAGCCCGTTCAGGGCAATGGTGCCACCACGACGGGTCATGCCGATAGCCTGCTCGAACGCCTTGGGCGAGACAGCCGTGACCAGGGCACCGTGGGCGCCGCCGATCTCCTTTTTCAGATAGCCCGCCGGGTCCAGCTCACGGCAGTTGACCGTAACCTCAGCCCCCAGCCGGCGCGCCAGTTCCAGCTTCTTATCGTCCACATCGACTGCGGCCACGTTCATGCCCATGGCCTTGGCATACTGCACGGCCATGTGTCCAAGGCCACCAATTCCGGAGATCACTACCCACTGCCCGGGCTTGGTTTCGGTCATCTTGAGTCCCTTGTAAACGGTCACCCCGGCACACAACACCGGCGCAATCTCCACAAAGCCCACATTATCCGGCAGCCGCCCCACGTAGCCGGCATCAGCCAGGGCATATTCGGCAAAGCCGCCATTGACCGAGTAGCCCGTGTTCTTCTGATCCTCGCACAGTGTTTCCCAACCCCCGAGGCAGTGTTCGCAATGACCACAGGCGGAGTACAACCATGGGATACCGACCCGATCCCCCTCCTTCACATGGGTGACGCCAGCGCCCACCCCGACCACATACCCAACCCCTTCATGCCCCGGGATGAAGGGCGGATTGGGTTTGACCGGCCAATCGCCTTCGGCGGCATGCAGGTCGGTATGGCACACTCCGGAGGCTTCGATCTTCACCAGGACCTGTCCTGCGCCTGGGGTAGGGACATCCACCTCCTCGATTTCCAGCGGTTTACCAAACTCACGAACGACGGCAGCTTTCATTGTTTTAGGCATGACGTGATCCCTCATGGATACATGACGTATGGAGTAGTGCTGGCAAATACAGGTCAATCGTTCCGGCGCTCCATACTGCAAGCCTGGAGCAAAAAAGGCATAGAAATGATGACCTCGCTCAAGGAAGGCTCAGGTTGAGCCTTCACAGGAGTAGATACGCCGCAGTCCCAGAGGCCGATGAGGATTCACCGGCCCCCATGACGGGCCTAGAAGAAGCCCAGCGGATTCGTGTCGTAGCTGATCAGCAGGTTCTTGGTCTGCTGATAGTGATCCAGCATCATCTTGTGGGTCTCGCGACCGATGCCGGACTTCTTGTAGCCACCGAATGCCGCATGGGCAGGATAGAGGTGATAGCAGTTGGTCCACACACGCCCGGCCTTGATGCCGCGACCCATGCGATACGCGCGATTGATATCCCGCGTCCAGACCCCCGCGCCCAGGCCAAACTCGGTATCGTTGGCAATGGCAAGCGCTTCGGCCTCGTCCTTGAACGTGGTCACACCAATGACCGGCCCGAAGATCTCTTCCTGGAATACCCGCATCTTGTTGTGGCCCTTGAGCAGGGTCGGCTGGATGTAATACCCATTGGCCAAGTCGCCCTGCAGGGTTTCTACAGCGCCGCCAGTCAAAAATTCGGCCCCTTCGCCACGCGCGATTTCCAGGTACGAAACTATCTTTTCGAATTGCTGCTGAGAGGCCTGGGCACCGACCATGGTGTCGGTGTCCAACGGATCACCGCGCTTGATCTGCGCAACCTTTTTCATGACTTCCGCCATGAACGGCTCATAGATAGATTCCTGCACCAGGGCGCGGGATGGGCAGGTACATACCTCTCCCTGGTTGAAGAAGCCAAGCACCAGCCCTTCGGCCGCCTTTTCAATAAAGCTTTGCTCCGCACCCATGATGTCGTCGAAATAGATGTTGGGTGACTTGCCCCCCAGCTCGACCGTACTTGGAATGATATTGGCCGCTGCGCACTTGAGGATGTGCGAGCCCACCGGCGTCGAGCCGGTAAAAGCAATCTTGGCGATGCGTGTGCTGGTCGCCAGGGCTTCCCCCGCCTCCTTGCCGTAGCCCTGCACGATATTGATCACACCGGGTGGCAGCAGGTCGCCAATCATCTCAACGAAGAGCGTAATGGAGAGCGGCGTCTGCTCGGCCGGTTTGAGCACCACACAGTTACCTGCAGCCAGCGCAGGTGCCAGCTTCCAGGCAGCCATCAGAAGCGGGAAGTTCCAGGGAATGATCTGCCCTACCACGCCGAGCGGCTCATGGAAGTGATACGCCGCCGTATGCTGGTCGATTTCGGCCGCCGTCCCCTCCTGAGCCCGGATACAACCTGCAAAGTAGCGGAAATGATCGGCAGCCAGCGGCACGTCGGCATTAAGGGTTTCACGCACGGCCTTGCCGTTGTCCCAGGTTTCGGCAATGGCCAGTTTTTCCAGATTCTGCTCGATGCGGTCGGCAATCTTGAGTAGGGTCAACGAGCGCGCCTGTACTGACGTCTTGCCCCAGGCATCTGCCGCCGCATGGGCAGCATCTAACGCTTTTTCGATATCTTCAGCAGAGGAACGGGGAAACTCGCCAATGACAGAGCCATTGACCGGCGAGGTATTAGTGAAATATTGGCCTTTGACCGGCGGTACGAATTCGCCGCCGATGTAATTGCCGTAACGGGATTGCAGGGTGATCAGAGCACCTTGGCTGCCAGGGGCTGCGTAACGCATGGTGGTTCTCCCGATGTTGTGTTTGTTATGAGGACCGGTAATACCTGAGAAATAGCAAGGCCTGGGCCAACTGTGGCAAATGTGCGCCGCAGGCGGCTTCGGCTGTCCGGCACGAACCGGCAGGTGTCACATCGTGTGTCAGCGCCAGGACAGCAGGCGTGACAGGCTGTACCACTTCTGACACAGTCGACGATCTGCATTGCATTTAACCTGCGCCTGATCAAGCATAGGCGCTATTACGCACTTCGCTGAATCGGAGGGTTTCTGTGAATCAAGGACCCGGAATTCACCTCGCGGAGCACAAAAAGAATGACTGCCACACCCATGAGTCGTCACACGCGTCAGGTGCTTGCCGTTGGTCATGGTCTGGGCCAGGCCGACACCGATCCTGCCATTGCCCGTTCGTGGCGTCGCTGTCTCGAACAGCACCGCCTGGATCCGTCCACTGCCACCTCGCCCAGCGTACTCGAGCACCCTCGTATCCTTGAGCAGCGCGAGCGCTCGCAACGGGTGCTGGAAATCGCCCATGGCGAGATGAATCGCCTGCATCAGCAGCTCGCGGGTGCCGGTCATGCCGTCCTGCTTACCGATGCCAGCGGCCTTATTCTCGATTGCATCACCCACGAGGCCGAACGAGACACCTTTCAGCGAGCAGGCCTGTGGTTGGGAGCAGACTGGAGCGAATCCTGCGAGGGCACCAATGGCATCGGCACCTGCGCGGTCGAACGGCATGCACTGACGATTCATCAGGATGAGCACTTCCGCAATCGCCACACCATCCTGACATGCTCCGCCAGCCCGGTATTCGACCCTGCCGGAGACCTTTTGGCCGTACTGGATGTGTCCTCGGCGCGGCGCACCGTTTCCCGGCAGAGCCAGTTTCACACCATGGCGCTGGTCAACCTGTCGGCCAAGCTCATCGAAAGCTGCTATTTCCTGCGTCAATGCGAGGACAGTTATCTGCTGCGCTTCCATACCCAGCCGGATTACGTCGGGCTGCTGAGTGAAGGCTTGCTGGCGTTTGATGAGTCTGGCCGAATCAGCGCCATCAACGAAAGCGCGCTGAACCTGCTAGGCACGACGCGACCGGCCCTTCTGGGGCAACCCGTGGAGGCGCTCGTCGAGCTTCCCCTTGCTTCGTTACTTGATCGTGCACAACCGCATCCTACACATTGCTGGCCGCTGTACAGCACTGAGGGAACACGCTTCTATGGACAGCTGCGAGCGCCGCACAAGCTTGTTCAGTCCGTGCCTGTCCGTACCCCGCCGCGTCCAGCGCTGTGTCTGGAAGATCCTGCCCTTGCGCGGGAGTTCGAGCGCGCCCGCAAGGTCATGGAGCGCGATGTTCCGGTGCTGCTCACCGGTGAGACGGGGACCGGCAAGGAGGCCTTCGCCAAAGCCCTGCATCTGGCCGGTTCGCGCGCCAAAAAGCCTTTTATTGCTCTTAACTGCGCGGCGATCCCGGAATCACTTATCGAAAGCGAGTTGTTCGGCTACGCCGGTGGCACGTTTACCGGTGCGCGCAAGGAAGGCATGCGTGGCAAGCTACTCGAAGCCCACGGCGGCACCCTGTTTCTCGATGAAATCGGCGATATGCCCCTGATGTTGCAGACCCGCCTGCTGCGCGTACTGGAGGAACGGCAGGTCGTTCCGCTGGGCGGACAACCGCAGGCGATTGACATCCGCATCATTAGCGCCACCCACCGCGATTTCAGGATACGGGTAGGCGACGGCAGCTTTCGGGAGGATTTGTACTACCGGCTCAACGGTCTGGTGGTGAGCCTGCCGCCGGTACGTGAGCGGCTCGACAAGGCCGCGCTGCTCAATCACTTGCTGCTTGAAGAGGCGCAGGGCCAGAGCCTGCACCTGGACGCCGAGGCTCGCCAGGCCCTGCTTGGGTATCAATGGCCAGGCAATGTTCGTCAGTTGCGCAATGTCCTGCGAACCCTGGTGGCCTTGTGTGAGGATGGGGTGATTCGCAGGGGTGATCTGCCGCAGGAGATTTCCAGCCCAGCGAGCCTGCCCGCCCTGACGCTGGATGCGCCTCTGGAAGATGCTGAGAAGACTGCCCTGCTCCAGATACTGGAGCAGGAACATTGGCAGATGACACGCACGGCCGAACGCCTTGGCATAAGCCGAAACACGCTTTACCGGAAGCTGCACAAGCACGGCATTACACCCAGACGCTAGCGATCCCGCTTGCGGGAGCCGCTCAAGACCGGTTGTTTGGCGGAATGACCATTGGTCGTGTCGCGCCTTCGAGATTGAAAGATGCCTACGCTGATGCGAAACCCATCGCCAACTACTGGCACCTTTACGGTACTATCCGCGCTTTCTCGCCTCATCGGGCCAGCAGGCCTGACGATGGCCTGCCCAGGCATTGAACACGTCAAGTTGCCAAGACCATGAATGGATTTTCAAACCGCTACCGTTTTCATGCGGTGTTATTTTTTTTGTTCCTGCTTACTCTGGCCGTCGCGTCCAGGCTGGTCTATCTCCGAGTTCATGACAGTGAGTTCCTGATCGATCAGGGCGAACGGCGCAGCGTTCGTCATATCCCCATCCCCGTTACCCGCGGCCTGATTACCGACCGCAATGGTTCTCCCCTGGCCGTCTCAACCGAAGTGTCGACGATCTGGTGCAACCCTTCGGAAATGAAGGAGAGCATGGACCGGGTGCCTGCGCTGGCAGCGGCACTGCATCGTCCCGCAGACGAGCTCATGTCCTATATCAAGGCCCGCTCGGAAAAGCATTTCCTTTACCTGGCCCGTGGCCTGTCTCCCATCGAAGGCGAGGACATCATGGCGCTCGATATCAAGGGCGTGCACCAGCTCAAGGAGTACAAGCGCTATTACCCCACCTCTGACCTGACAGCCCAATTGATTGGTCTGGTGAACCTGGATGGTGAAGGCCAGGAAGGCGTGGAGCTGGGCTACAACGAATGGCTCAGCGGGAAAGCAGGCGTTCGCGAGGTGCTGATCAATCCGCGCGGCTCCATCGTCAAGAACATTAAGGTCGACAAACAGCCCAAGCCCAGCCAGGACATTGCCCTGTCCATCGACTTGCGTCTGCAGTTCGAGGCCTATCGCGCCCTGCAGGAGGCAGTAACCAAGTTTGGTGCCCTGTCCGGCTCGGCCGTACTGGTCAACCCCAAGAATGGTCAGATCCTGGCCATGGCGAACTTTCCGTCTTATAACCCGAACAACCGGGCATCCATCAACCCGACTTTCATGCGTAACCGCGCGTTAACCGATGTGTTCGAACCCGGCTCGGTTATCAAGCCGTTCAGCATGTCAGCAGCGCTGGCCACGGGAAAATTCAACGAAAATACCCAAGTGAGTGTGGCGCCGGGCTGGTTTGTCATCGACGGCCACACGATTCGCGACGTAGCACGTCGGGACATCCTGACCATGACCGGCGTGCTGATCAACTCGTCGAACATCGGCATGAGCAAGGTTGCCTTGGAAGTCGGTCCCAAACCTATCCTTGAACAGCTGGCCCGGGTCGGCTTTGGCTCGCCCCTGTCTCTGGGTTTCCCGGGTGAAAACGCAGGTTATCTGCCCAACCATGTGAAATGGTCCAGAATCGCCACAGCCAGCATGTCCTATGGCTATAGTCTGGCCGTCAATACCGCCGAGCTGGCCCAGGCCTATACGGTCTTCGCCAATGACGGAAAGCTTGCCCCACTCTCGCTGCTGCGCGATAACCCACAACAACTGGTGCCTGCGATGGACCCACAGGTGGCGCATCGGATTCGCATGATGCTCAAGGAGGTAGTGGAAGATCCCAGCGGCGTCGTGCGCGCCCGGGTGCCGGGCTATCAGGTGGCAGGGAAAAGTGGTACTGCCCGTCGCTCCGGGGGCGGCGGCTACAAGGAACATGCCTATCGTTCGATGTTCGTAGGCATGGCGCCCGCCAGCGATCCCAAGCTGGTACTGGCCGTGATGATGGACTCCCCAACCAAGATCGGCTACTACGGCGGTCTGGTTTCGGCACCGGTGTTCAGCCAAATCATGTCAGGTGCGCTGCGCGCGCTGGCCATTCCGCCCGATAACCTGCCGCCTACCAATACCGCCCAGAGCGAAACACCAGCCCCTCACTCCCATACGTGAGTGAGGGCTTGCCGGAGAGGATTTCGAGGAGATCCTTTTTCCGGCCCAACGAAAAAACCCCGCCTAGGCGGGGTTTTTGTTGACCGCTCGATATCCTTATCGAGTGCCATCCTGGCGGGTCTTTCATCCTTGAGGCTCATGAGCGCGTCCTGCGCTGCATTCCATGGGTAAGAAGATTACGCCACCGCCGCCTTCTTCCCTAGCGTCAATCACAGTCACTTCTTGTAAGCCTTTGCCTACATAGATAGCTTTCTGAGCAGATATGCTATTACCGTAATCTCATGAAACAAAGCGTCCGCTATCCTGCAGAACACCCACAGTCTGGTTCTTTCTAAACCTTCGCCTGTCCCCATAAGGGCACCCCTACATACCAACGTCACATACCTGTGCTTAGCTCGGCCGACGCGACGTAATGACGCCTGTTGTTATCCGGACTTTGACTGTTGAGGTTATCACTTGAACACCAGGACACTTCCCCCAGGCGCACTGATCCCGGCCGATATCGAAGCGGCCCTGTCCGAACTGATCGCGCTGCGTGAGGAGATGATCACGGCGGCCTGTGACGCACCCATCCTGGCGGAGCATGTGCACCAGAGCTATACCGAGAGCGCACATAACCTGCTTAACTATCTGGCGCTACGCCGTCATGACATCCGGCCGCTACAGGCACGCCTGGCACGGCTGGGACTGTCGTCGCTGGGTCGTTCGGAAGCCTACATCCTGGCTGCAATCACCACCCTTATCGAAATCCTGCAAAAGCTCTCCGGCAGCAAGAACGCGCGCCCTCCTTATGAGCCGCTGGGCATGGACCGGGGCGAGCAGCTGCTGCATGAGCACACCAAGGCTCTGTTTGGCGCAACGCCTGTCGGGCGTGGAGTCCGAATCATGGTGACCATGCCCAGCGAGGCCGCACAAGACTACTCGCTTGTGCATGATCTGCTGGCAGCCGGCATGGACAGCATGCGCATCAACTGTGCTCATGACGACGCCAAGACCTGGCAACAGATGATTGAACATGCACGCCGAGCGGAAAAGGCCCTTGGCAAGCCTTGCCGCGTCATGATGGACCTTGCGGGTCCCAAGCTGCGTACCGGGCAAATCAACGCCGGCCCGGCCGTGATACGCGTCAAGCCGACCCGCGATGATTTCGGTCGAGCAGTCAAGCCAGCCCGCCTCTGGCTGACCGCCAGAGAAAATCCCCAAGCTCCACCGACCCAGGCAGATGCCAGCCTGCCGGTAGCGGCGGACTGGTTATCGAATCTACAGCCACATACACAGGTAATCCTTCACGATGCCCGCGGCTCGAAGCGGCAGATCGAGATCGTTGATATCTCCCGCGAAGGATGCTGGGGCGAACTCTACAAGACCGCCTACCTGACGCCGAACACAGCCCTCTTGATCAAGGACAGGAAAGGCCGGAAACGCGAGACACGCATTGCGCCCTTCCCGGCTCAAGAGCAGGCCATCAAGCTGGTGGAGGGCGATGTGCTGACTCTGACCAAGGATCAACATACCGGGCATCCGGCAACCTACGACAGTTTCGGAGAAGTCCTGACCCCAGCGTCCATCGGCTGCACGCTGCCGGAAATCTTCGAGGATGTACGGGCTGGCGAGCCAGTTTGGTTCGACGATGGCAAGATTGGCGGAATCATTGATTCGGTGCAGAGCGAGACGCTGCGTATCCGTATCACCCACGCGCCTGGGGGTGCCAAGCTCAAGAGCGACAAAGGCATCAACTTTCCGGACAGCCATCTGCGTCTCGATGCGCTCACGCCCCATGACATCGAAGCCCTGGCGTTCGCAGCCGAGCATGCCGACGTGGTCGAGCTCTCTTTCGTTAACACGGCAGATGACGTCAGGACCCTGCTCCATCACATTGATCGACTGAACGCCCATGAGCTGGGCGTAGTGCTCAAGATCGAGACACGTCGAGGCTTCGAGAACCTGCCGGCGCTGCTCTTTGCAGGCATGAATCTTCCGCGTTTCGGCGTCATGATCGCGCGGGGCGATCTGGCGGTAGAAAGCGGCTTCGAACGACTGGCTGAGCTTCAGGAAGAAATACTCTGCCTGTGCGAGGCGGCCCATGTGCCAGTAATCTGGGCGACCCAGGTACTGGAAACCCTGGCCAAGAAAGGCGCGCCGTCGCGGGCCGAGATTACGGATGCCGCCATGGGCGTACGGGCCGAATGCGTGATGCTGAACAAGGGTCCGCACATTCTGAAGGCCGTCCATACCTTGCACGATCTGCTGGCACGCATGCAGGCGCATCACTCCAAGAAGCGGGATCTCCTGCGAAAACTTCAGGTAGCGCAGCAACCTACTCTGGCGGCCAGCTGCCCGGAGTGACACCTTACCGTGCCGATAGCGGGCACCATTTTGCAGCCAGGCGCTCTACAAGGGATGTTCCATAGCCCAAAACAGTGCCAGAGCCGCGTGCTTCTGGTACGTTCACCGCAGACATAACGGGTGTGATACGCCCTCGGCAGTGCCTGGCCCCGCCCTTGCAAAGCCGTTGGCCTCGCCATAAGCGAGCCCGTTATAGTCACGTGCGTGACCGCTAATCCCAATGGAGATCCCATGAGACATATCTTTGCCGGCGCCGTTTGTGTACTGGCGTTGAGCGCCTGCGGTAAATCGGAATTTGTCCAGCCCCAAACCCCTGCCAACACGCTGCAGTCCGGCATCAAGAAGGAGAACTTCGATCCCGGCGTCCGGCCTCAGGATGATTTTTTCAACGCCATTAACGGTCAATGGTTGAAAAACACACCTATCCCGGCCGACAAGACCAGCTACGGCGCTTTCCATGCCATTGCCGATACCACCGAGAAACAGCTGCACGCCATCATCGAGGCGCTGGCCGCCAAGCCCGACAAGGCTACTGGCAGCGACGAGCAGAAAATCGGCGACCTGTATGCCTCCTTCATGAATGAAGCCGCCATCGAGGCGCAGGGGCTCAAACCCTTGCAGGGTGCGTTCGATGCTATCGACTCCATTCATGATCGTCGCTCGCTGCTCATCACAATGGCCCGCTTCCAGCGGTTGGGTATCGATGTTCCGCTCGAACCCTATGTCACCCAGGATGCCAAGGACTCCAAGCGATACGTAGCCGAGATTGCCCAGTCCGGTCTCAGCCTGCCCGATCGGGACTACTACCTGATCGATGACACATCATTCGCCGAGATCCGCTCCGGCTTCGTCGCGCACATGCAGCGCATGCTAAGCCTAGCCAACCTCCCGGACCCTGCCGGTAGTGCCCGCAAAGTGGCTGCACTGGAAAAGCAGATCGCCCTGGCCCAGTGGGACAAAGTCGACAACCGCGACCCCATTAAAACCTACAATGCCTATGAGCCCACCCAACTGCGTACGCTGACCCGTGCCATCGACTGGCCGTCGTACCTGAAGGAGACCGGCTTTGTCGATCAACACCCGATCATTGTTGAACAGCCCAGCTACATCACGGGGCTTGGCAAGCTGTTGACGTCTACACCGCTCTCCACCTGGAAAACCTATCTCAAGTGGCACGTCCTGCATGCCTATGCCCAGGCACTACCGCACGCCTATGCCCAGGAGGATTTCGCATTCTTCCAGCAGACCCTGAACGGCGCCAAGGAGCAGCGTCCACGGTGGAAGCGTGGCGTAAGTGCGGTTGAAGGCAGCCTGGGTGAAGCTCTGGGCAAGGAATATGTCGCGCGTCATTTTCCGCCGGAAAACAAAGCCCGCATGGAGGCGCTGGTGCGCAACCTCATCGCCGCCTATGGGCAGGCTATGGATAAGCTGGACTGGATGAGCGAAGACACCCGCCAGGCAGCCAAGGCCAAGCTGGCGAAGTTCACCTACAAGATCGGGTACCCCAACCAGTGGCGTGACTACTCATCCTTGCACATTGCCCCGGATGACCTGATCGGCAACCTGCAGCGGGCCCAGACATTCGAGTATCAACGCAACCTTGCCAAACTCGGCAAGCCGGTCGATCCAGATGAGTGGGCCATGACGCCACAAACAGTCAACGCCTATTACAACCCGCTGCGTAACGAGATCGTCTTCCCGGCCGCCATCCTGCAACCGCCCTTCTTCAACATGCAGGCGGAAGATGCTGTCAATTACGGTGGTATCGGTGCAGTCATCGGCCACGAAATCAGTCATGGTTTCGATGATCAGGGCTCGCAGTTCGATGGCGACGGCAATCTGCGAGAATGGTGGACCAAGACAGACCGCGAGCGCTTCGCAAAGCGTGCGACAGCGCTGGCTGAACAGTACTCGGCCTATGAGCCGGTACCGGGCTATCACATCAATGGCCGCTTTACCCTGGGTGAAAATATTGCCGACCTGGGTGGCGTAACGATCTCCTACTCGGCGTATCACCTGTCATTGAACGGCAAACCTGCCCCTGTCATTGACGGCATGACGGCCGAACAGCGCTTCTTTACCGGATGGGCGCAGGTCTGGTGCACCAAGTACACACAACAGAACCTGCTCAATCGTCTGAAAACCGACCCGCACTCACCGGCGCAATACCGCACCAATGGGGTGCTGAGCAACGTGCCTGGTTTCTACGAGGCCTATGACGTCAAGCCAGACGACCAGATGTACCTGCCCCCGGATAAACGTATCAAGATCTGGTAAGCCACCTCCCTCCCGATGAGCCTGAGTCCTTTCAGGCTCATCCTTGGAGCCATTCAGGACATGCTGATGCTCAATACACTGATATTCGATCTCGACGGAACCCTGACTGATACCGATCCGGTTCATTACCAGGCCTGGAAGCAACTTCTGGCCCGCGAGGGACGCGACTTGAATGAAGAGGACTTCAGGCGTCACATTTCGGGTCGCGCCAACGACGCAGTTTGCAAAGACCTCTATCCAGACAAGACGCCCGATGAGCACACGGTGATTGCAAACGAAAAGGAAGCCTTGCTGCGTGAGTTAGCCAACACACTCGAGCCCACCGCCGGCCTTGAAACGTTGTTGAGCTACGCGGACCAACAGGGATGGAAACGCGCGATCGTGACCAATGCCCCGCGTGCCAATGTCCACCACATGCTCAAAGCGCTTGGACTGGAAAACCGCTTTCCCCTGATCGTGCTGGGTGAAGAGCTGGAACGTTCGAAGCCGGATCCCCTTCCCTATACCACTGCGTTGAATACGCTGGAGATCCAGCCCCGGCAGGCACTGGTTTTCGAGGACTCTATTCCCGGCCTGACGGCAGCCAAGGCTGCCGGAATCGTTACGGTCGGTATTACCTCAACATTGACAGCCGATGAACTGCTGGCAGCCGGCGCCGATCTGGCAATAGCAGACTTCAACGACCCCAGGCTCTGGGAAATGCTGAAACGAACCGCCTGATCAGGCGACGGTATGCAACT
The DNA here is from genome assembly GCF_002364655.1 of Pseudomonas sp. UBA3149. Taxonomy (NCBI): domain Bacteria; kingdom Pseudomonadati; phylum Pseudomonadota; class Gammaproteobacteria; order Pseudomonadales; family Pseudomonadaceae; genus Pseudomonas; species Pseudomonas sp. UBA3149. The sequence continues at coordinate 217,824 of NZ_DEYV01000012.1, read as the reverse complement.
CGGCCAAGGTGCTCATTTGCACTTGTGCCTCCTGACGCGTCGTGAACGGACCACTGATGCGCTCGCCATTGCGTACCAGATACCAGCAGACTATAAAACCGGCCTCCCGAAGCGCAGCAGGTACGGCACTGCCTACTACTGACATGATTTGAACAATGGGCATAAGGACCTCTATCTACTCTTAAGCCAGGCTTCACAGTACGCTGTGATTGATACCTTGAGAAATCGACAGGATTGATAGTGGTCATTAACGGTTCAAAGGTCCGACGAAATGATGGCCCTCTTTTGATTGAAGCCATTACCGCCCTTGACGATGCCCAGCGCCAGGCGCTGCTCAGCCTTGAATTACACACTGAGCAGATAGCCTTTTCAGGCACGCCTGAGGCTGCACTGGTGAGTCTTGAGGAGCAGTCACCTCGGCATGTACAAGGGTTCGCCCTGTTGGAAACAGGCCTGCCGGCAGGTCTGTTTCTACTTAAGCGGCCTCCCCTGTCTCCCCAGTGGGTCAGCGCCGATGCCTGCTCGCTCCATGCCTTGCAAATCGCGGCTCGCGCACAGGGCCGAGGGCTGGGCAAAGCCTGCCTGCGGGCGCTTCCCGAGCTGGTCTGCAGGCAGTGGCCCGATATCCGGCATATTCAACTGGCAGTAGACGCCCACAATGAATCAGCGCTGGGGCTCTATTTAAAAGAAGGATGGATCGATGAGGGCAGGACGTATAAAGGACGCGTCGGTTTGGAACGTCGACTGACCCGGAGAATAGACTGCTAAACAGCGGTGAAACGGAAAAACCCCGCCGTAGCGGGGTTTCGTTGACCATGCTCGACATCCTGTCAAGCTGCCATCCTGGCGGTCATATCGGATCCTTGATCTACCATGAGCGCTTCCGTGCGCTGCTCCGATGTAAATAGATTACGCCTCTCCCTTCGTTTCCCCTAGAGCCAACCGCTGAGAGTCCTTGTAAGCTTTTTCCTACAAATACTGGCCAGTCGCCTTTCGTCCGTTTGGCTTGCTACCCCAGCCGTGAATACGAACCGCCGCCTCAGTCGCCGGGTCTTTTCCTGTATCCCTCATAACTACAGGAAACCTAATCAGCATGACTCCCAACCGAGGCCTTACCTGGCTGGCCCGTGGTGGCTACGCTGCCCGAGGCGTGGTGTACCTCATTATCGGTGGCTTCGCGTTACTGGCAGCCATAGGCTCAGGACAGCCCGTCGACAGTCATCAGAGCCTGCAAACCGTATTGGCGCAACCGTCCGGCAGTACCCTGCTCTGGATTGTGGTGATCGGGCTTGCAGCCTTTGCAGCCTGGCGTGCCGTACAGGCTCTACGAGATTCGGATCATCACGGCACGGATCTCAAAGGATTAACGATCCGTACAGGACTCCTCGCCAGTGGCGTGACATATGTCCTCCTGGCGCTCTTCGCCCTGGGCCTTCTGATCAGCGGTTTCAAAACTTCTGGTGAGGGCGGAGGCTCTGGAGGTGGTGGTCAGGCACAGGACTTTCTTTCACACCTGCTCAGCTGGGACCACTCCAATATAGTGATACGGCTGATAGCCCTGATTCCGCTGGGTGTAGGCATTGCCCATATCATCAAGGGGTGGAAGGCCTCCTTCGAACGGTATTTCGAGGCGGATGAAGGTGTCATGCGCATGGTACGCCCCGTCTCCCGATTCGGACTGATTGCACGGGGGGTGGCCTTTATCGAGATTGCCGTACTGCTGGCTGTCAGTGGCTCACGCTACGATGCAATGCACCCACCGGGAATCAAGGAGGCTCTCAACGGGCTTCAGAACTTGCCTTTCGGCCATATCATTCTGCTGGTGGTTGCGCTGGGTTTGATCGCCTTTGCGGTCTACAGCTTTGCCGAAGCGGTATGGCGTCGTATCAATATGAACGTCCCGGTATGACGTAGCGCCCTGCAAGGCAGGATCGCAGGGCGCTTTTACCTAGCGGAACAAGGTATCGACGTAATCTGCGCCGATACCGACGCGCTCGAAATGCTCCCGGCAGAGCTTGATATAGTCGTGTACATCGAAATAGCCCGCGGCGTTGCCGTCCTGATCCAGCCAGATCAGAGGGCCCTTGACGATAAAGAAGACCCGCATCGGCTCATCATAATCATAAGCCACCAGCGTATGCCCCTCGCCAGGCGTTTCGTAAACGAAGTCGCCGGCTCTGGCCGTCCAGCCATGCTCCAGGTAGCCCCACTTTCCAGAGATGGTATAGGCAAAAACCTCATGGGGATGGTAATGACGGTTCACCAGGCCCGCCTGTTTGGCCATGAGGACATCGCACCACTTGTTCTCGGAGGGCGAGATCCATAACGGGCGACTCGAGACGGTATCGGTAAACGGCACGTAATAGCGCTCGTCTTCTGTCGGTGCGTCCTCAATGTAGACCTCAGGCCTGGCATCAGGCTTCAAGCTGTTCGGAATCGGCTGGAGTTCTTTCCAGAATTCACGACGGGCGAGTTCAGGCATGGCAGTGCTCCTCTTATTATTGTTCTAGTGACTATAGCCAGCTTACGGGGCTTTGCAGGCCAGAAACCGGAGAGTGTCCAAGTTTGAGACCTAGGCAGCTTTTTGAACCATGTATTGTTCGTAGAAATCGATCACGGCGAGGTTTTTGTGCTTGGCTTCGAACATGATGTCGAACTCGTCCAGAAATGACTTGGCGTATTCGTTACACCAGCGGTTCCACATCCGGTCACTGTGACCATACAGGTCACGCTTGTTGACCTTAGTCAGCAGCTGTTCCATTTCAATCTTCTCGTCAGCCGAGATGCCCAGCTCCATCAACATTTCCTGGGACTGTGAGTAGTGCATGGCCGGACGTACGCCCCGCCAGCTTTCGACGATGCGCTTTACCCGTGGGTCATGACGGTCGATGTAGCGACCTTCGTGAATCCAGCAGTGGTGGATATCCAGAACGACCGGAGCGTGGTCGGCTAGTTCAAGGCAGGCGTCAACACCGTATTTCTTTTCCTCGTTCTCAAAGGTTATGCAGTTGCGGGCCACGTCTGACAGGCGCGGCCAGATATGCAGGATGCCTTCGACGCCCAGCTTGCCCGCAATGTGGATATTGCATTTGAAATCCTGAAACTGCCGTCCATAGCCCATCATGCGGATCATATCGGCGTGGTATTCAAATTCGCGGATGCTGTTTTCCACCGTATCCGGGTTATCCGAGGCCAGCACGCAATACTGCCCCGGGTGCATGGAGAGGCGAATGTCATGGGTACGCGCATAGTCACCGATACCTTGGAACTGTTCGGAGATGAAATCCCGGATAGCCGTGGAGTCGTAGAAATAGGCATAACTGGGATGGCTGTAGAACGGCAGGATATCGCTGCTCATGCGCATCATGTGCAGGTGAACCGGCAAGGAATTGACATACTGCAACAGACGCATCTGGGCCTGAAGATTGTGCTCGATCACATAGAGCAGCTTTTCTTCGGCCGCCTCGGTTGTCTGGCTGGACAGCCAACGTAGCGTGGTGGTCTTGCCATTGTAGAGCCGCTCGATGGCTTCGATCTCTTTTGCAGGCAGGCTTCTGTCGGGATGGCGGTAATTGCAGGCAAAGCCGATCCGGTACATGGCAAACTCCTTCGAGGCACGGACAGGCGTTGCTCATAGGCATCACCTGTTCTGGATAACATTTTATTAGGAGGCTGTATTCGGGCCGAAGTGCCTGAACAGCGATCGCTACCGGTCGACAGACGCTACAAGCGCTCGCGCAAATGCTCTGCAATAAAGTCCAGAAACAGCGTGATCCGCAGTGAGAGTTGGGTATTGCGGTAGTAGACCGCATTGATGATCTGAAAGGAGTCCTGCACCTGATCCCTCATGATCGGAACAAGCAGACCCTGCTCGCGAGCCGACCGTGTCATGTAGTCCGCCAGGCACACAATTCCTTGTCCGGCCAGTGCCAATGCCTGAATCGTCATCCCGCTTGAGGCGGATATATCGGGCGAAACCGCCAGCGTAGCGCCTCGCTCGTTTGGTAGCGGCCACTGATTGAGGTGATCAAGCTGGCTGAAACCGATCAAGGTATGTTTATGCAGGTCAGCGACAGCAAGCGGTGTCCCATGCCTATTCAGGTAGTCCGGGCTGGCCAGCAGGCTGAGCCGGCTCTGCCCCAACGGTCGCGCGTGCAGAGTAGAGTCACGCAATTCGCCGATCCGGATGGCAACATCCGTGCGCTGCTCCAGCAGGTCGATGAAGCGGTCATTCGTGTCCAGCTCCAGCGTAATGCCGGGATACTGTTCACGGAACAGGCCCATCAACGGCACGATAACGTGGTACATGAAAGACGGTGCCGCATTTACCCGCAAACGGCCTGCCGGCCGTTGCCGGCGGATCGCCAGTTGCTCCTCGGCCTCATCGACCGAGGCCAGGATGGCACGGACCTGGGTCAGGAAATGCCGTCCCTCATCGGTAAGCTCCAGACGCCGGGTCGTGCGACGTAACAGTGTGGTGTCAAGCTTTTGCTCAAGGCGGCTAAGAGCGCGACTCACGCCCGAAACGGTTTGTCCCAACTGGTCGGCCGCTGCGGTTATAGAACCCGTTTCGACAACGGTCTTGAATACCAGATGTTCTTCCAGCGTGGTTTTCATGCCTGCCTTCGCCCGTCATTCTTGATTTCAAATCAATTATCTTTTCCAGTTTATCTACTTTAACGACAAGCATGTGCGGAGGACACTGTACCGCTTTCTGGCGCACCCCTTTTGCGCCCTACCCGTTTAAGTGGGAGCTTTCATGAATATCTTGTTGATCAATGGCGGCAAATCGTTCGCCCATTCCGCAGGGCGTTATAACGAAACCCTGCACACTCTGGCTGTGGGCCATCTGAGCGAGCTGGGTCATACCATCAAGGAAACCGTGATCGAGTCGGGTTACGATGTTGAGGCTGAAGTCCAGAAGTACCTGTGGGCTGATGCCATCATTTATCAGATGCCGGGGTGGTGGATGGGCGCCCCCTGGACCGTCAAGAAGTATCTAGACGAGGTCCTGACCGCCGGCCACGGCTCGCTATATGCCAACGACGGTCGTACCCGTAGCGATCCCACCAAGCAGTACGGCACCGGTGGCCTGCTGCAGGGCCGTCGCTACATGCTGTCCCTGACCTGGAACGCACCGCGTGAAGCGTTCGACGAGCCGGGTAACTTCTTTGAAGGCAAAGGTGTGGACGGTGTGTACTTCCCCTTCCACAAGTCACAGCAGTTTGTAGGCCTTGAGGCCCTGCCGACCTATCTGGCGAATGATGTCATCAAGGCGCCCGACATCGAGCGCCATCAGGCCGAATACAAGGCGCACCTGACGCGCGAATTCGGTCAGCAGTAATCAGCCTGCGTCAGCATGAAGCCCGGTCTAGACCGGGCTTTTTCATGGCCGCCTAAACGTCATCGCACAACCCAATTGTCATGTTCCCGCCACAGAACTGAAAAGCTGGCTACGTACGCTCCTCGACCTTTGTACCGCTTTGTACCTTTTCGTAAAGCTTCGGATACATGAAAGGAGTCGTTAGTGAGACCGTCAAACGTCAGCTCGTGTGTGGTCGCTTCATCGTTCGTTCTGTCCCTGTTGGCTGCATCAGTACAAGCGGCCGGTCGTGCCGATAACAACGCCATCAACGGTGTAGACCTGCTGTCTGGCTTCAACACGCTCTGGACACCCGGCGCCACGTGGAATACCGGTACGCCGACCGCACTGGGGGCACCGATTCTTCAGCGTAACGTTCAGTATGTTGTGGACCTTTCCCATACTCGGACACGTGAGCAGGAAATCGCAGCCTATTACGATGACCGTCGCAACCAGAGCTACAGCGCCATCGATGGGCTGGGCTCACTGGCGGACGCATACCGTGCAGGTTCCGGTGCCTTTACCACCATCACCACGTTCGACGACTCCAACCAGACCGTCAAATACGACGACAAGGGCAACGGTGCAGGCGAGACCTCATCCGCCCTGGGCAAGGTTGTTCAGCTGGTTGGTGCGGTGCGCAACGATGCATCCACTACACCCGCCAAGAATGCCTATCAGTACCCTCGCCCCTGGCGCCAGACCCAGGAAGAGATTATTCAGCCCTCCCTGCGGCCGGCTCGCAGCAGCACTCCAGAAACGGACGGCGGCTTTCCCAGTGGACATACCAACGCGGCTTATCTTTCCTCGATTGCCCTGAGCTATGCCATCCCGCAGCGCTTCGAAGAGCTGATGCTGCGCGCCTCGGAGGTAGGTAACAACCGGATCGTCGCAGGTATGCATTCGCCGTTCGATGTAATAGGCGGCCGTATCACCGCGACCTACTTTGCGATCGACAACCTCACCAATAACGCCCAACTTCGCAATGAGGCCTTTCAGCAGGCGCAGGCATACTTCACCGAGCAGTGCGGTGGCGATATCAACAACTGCATGGATCCAATCGACCCGGCAACGGACCGCTTCTCGCAACATGCGCAGGACAAGGCGCTGTATACCTCACGCATGACCTATGGCTTTGCGCCGGTAGGCCCGACAGACCTTGCGCCCGTCGTGCCGGTCAATGCCGAAGTGCTGCTGGAAACCCGCTTCCCCTATCTGGACGCCAGCCAGCGTCGTGATGTGCTGGCCAGTACCGAAATCTCGTCCGGCTATGTGGTCATCGATGAGTCCAACGGCTATGGCCGCTTGAACCTGTTGGCGGCTGGTGATGGCTACGGGGCCTTCACCTCCGACGTAACGGTCAACATGGATGCCAGCCTCGGCGGCTTCAACGCCAAGGATGCCTGGCGAAATAACATCAGCGGTAGCGGTGGGCTGATCAAGAATGGCACCGGGGAGCTGACGCTAAGTGGCGAAAATACCTATACCGGCGGCACGACGATCAATGGCGGTACGCTCAGGGGCTATGCCCGCGCGTTTGGCAGCGGTGCCATCACCAACAACGCCACCCTTGTGCTGGACCAGTCCGTCGACGATACGATGGGCAACACCCTTGCCGGTAACGGCTCGCTGATCAAGACCGGAGCCGGCTCGCTGGACCTGACCGGCAATAGCAGCTTTTCGGGTACCACAGCAGTCAACGAAGGCCGCCTGGCCGTGAACGGCAGCCTCGCCAACTCTGCCGTTACCGTCAACCAGGGCGCGACCCTGGGTGGCAACGGTACGGTCGGCACCCTCGTCGTGGCCCAGAGCGGCATCGTCGCGCCCGGAAACTCCGCCGGACAGTTGAACGTGAACGGTAATGTCACGCTCGCCAATGGAGCGGTCTATCAGGTTGAAACCAACGAGGCCGGCCAGACGGATCGCATCGTCGCGACCGGTAGCGCCACGATCGATAACAGCACGCTGTCGCTGGTCCAGAGCGGCAACTGGCAACCCTTGACGCGTTATTCCATCCTGACAGCCAATGGCGGGGTTACCGGCACCTTTGCCAACGTCACCTCCAACTATGCCTTCCTGACGCCCACGCTCAGCTACTCTGCCAATGGTGTTGAGTTGGCGCTGGAGCGCAACAGCACTGCCTTTGCCTCCCTGGGCACGACCCGTAACGAGCGTGCCGTTGCGGCCGGGCTGGATAGCGTCGTAGCTGGCAGTGCGTTGTGGGATCAGGTGGCACAGTTGGACACGGCGACGGCGCAGCAGACCTTCCGTGCGCTGTCGAATGAACTGCACGCCTCTACCCAGACAGCATTGGTCGAGGACAGCCGTCTGGTCCGTAACGCCATGACGGATCGCCTGCATAATGCCCAGGTCTCGGCAGCTGATACCGCGCCGGGCATGCAGAACCTGATGGGCGATAACGCTAGAGGTGTGGTCTGGACGCAAGCCCTTGGCGCCTGGGGCAAGACCGACAGCACACATAACGTCTCAGGTCTGGATACGCACACCACCGGCATCCTGTTCGGCGCTGATGCACCGCTTAACGATACCTGGCGCCTGGGCGCGCTGGCAGGTTATAGCCACAGTGACTTCGACCTGCGCCACACCTCGGGCTCGTCCAAGAGCGACAACTATCATCTGGGTCTGTACGCCGGCGCCCAATGGGATGCCCTGAGCCTGAAGCTGGGCGCGGCGCACACCTGGCATGACATTGATGCCAAGCGCACCCTGTCCGTTCTGGGCAGTGCCGATCGGCTGTCGCCTAATTATGATGCAGGCACCACGCAGGTGTTTGGCGAACTGGGTTATCTGATCAGGCAGGATCAGGTGACGCTGGAGCCCTTCGCGGGTCTTGCCCATGTCCGAGTGCATACCGACAGTTTCCATGAGCGCAGCGGTGCCCTGGCGCTGGATAACAAATCCCAGGATACAGACGTGACCTTCAGCACTCTGGGCTTGCGTGCATCGACTACGGCGTCGGTTGGCAGGGTACAACTCAAGCCCAGCGCAACCCTCGGATGGCGGCATGCCTTTGGTGACGTAACGCCCGAGCACAAGGCAGCGTTCGAGGGTGGCAATACATTCACCCTGGAAGGCGCACCGATTGCTCGCAACGCAGCCGTTATCGAGGGTGCAGTGGATATGGCCCTGAATGAAACGGTCAGCGTAGGGATCAGCTATGGTGGTCAGCTCAGCAGCGATACCACTGATCAGAATGTCAAAGCCAACCTGACCTTGCGCTTCTAAGCATCTGGATGGCCTCTTTGGAGGCCATCCCCCACCTGACAACGAAATGGTTTGAGACCATAAAACTGTGACGATCGTCAGATCTGTATTGCCAGCCTCCCCTCCTGCCAGTAGATTCCGCGCCCAATGCCCATCGGCTGTAGATGAAGTTGTTGGTAAGCCTGATGAGTAGCTGCGCGCCTTGATCGCCCACGCGCGCCCTGCGGCCTGTTTTTAACAGAGCGAAGCCACGTCAAGCAGCCCAACATCCTCCTCATATACCCAAGGTCCCGCTAGCCGGCGGCTTTGTTTCTGCCTGCCCCGTTGTAGAGCCGTTTACATGTTGGATGTCGAACTCAATTCAATCATGCCGCAGGATGCGCTCACTCCAGACGTGGATCGCTTTGAAATTCTCAACCGGATTGGTGCCCGCCTGGCCGCCGAACTGGACCTGGACAAGCTGGTGCAGGAAGCGACCGATGCAGCCGTTGCGTTGATTCATGCGCAGTTCGGCGCGTTCTTCTACAACGTGCTGAACGAGCAGGGTGAAAGTTACATGCTGTATGCGCTGTCGGGTGTACCGCGCGAAGCGTTTGCTGATTTTCCCATGCCGCGTAACACCGCCGTCTTTGCGCCAACCTTCAAGGGCGAGGGCATCGTACGCTCTGATGACATCACCCAGGACCCCCGTTACGGAAAAAGCGCCCCCCATGCTGGAATGCCTGAAGGGCATTTGCCAGTGCGCAGCTATCTGGCCGTCCCGGTGGTTTCACGCTCCGGCGAGGTACTGGGCGGCATGCTGTTTGGCCACGCCGAGCCCGGCATGTTTACCGAAGAGCACGAATACCTGCTGGATGGCATTGCCGGTCAGGCGGCCATTGCCATCGACAATGCCCGTCTCTTCCGCAAGGCCCAGAACGAGTTGGCCGAACGCAAGCGGGCCGAGCAATTGGCACATGAGCGCAGCAACCGCCTAGAGCTGCTGTCTGAGGCCATCGAGAAAGCACCTTCCGCCCACACACTGGAGGAGCTGATCGAGATCGTGAGTCATGCAGCACGTCGGCTTTCCAATGCTGATGGAGTCGCGATTGTGCTGCGCGAAGGCGATCAGTGTTTCTACGCTGCCGAGATCACGCCTGAACCGCTGTGGAAGGGTCAACGGTTCGCCATCACCGACTGCATCTCCGGCTGGGCCATGACTCACCTGGAAACAGCAGTGATTCCCGATGTGCAGGATGATCCGAGGCTGATCAAACGCTTTTACACGCCTACCTTCATCAAGAGTCTTGTGATGGTACCCCTGGTCAGCGATGGACGCGCTACCGCTGCCATCGGCGCGTACTGGGCCAGACTCCATACGCCTGAACCGGCCGAGATTGCTACGCTTGAAGCGCTGGCGCGCGCGGCCGGGGCCGTACTCAAGCGCCTGGAGGCGGAGCAGGCACTGCGCAAGCTGAACGAGACACTGGAAGCGCAGGTAGCCGAACGCACCGCCGACCGGGACCGGATGTGGCGACTGTCAACAGACGTCATGCTGGTGGCCCGCTTCGATGGCACCATTACGGCGGCCAACCCGGCCTGGAAAACACTGTTTGGCTGGAACGAAAAGGAGTTGATTGGCCGCTCCTACTTCGACTTTACCCATCCTGATGACAGGCAGCGCACCCTGGCCGAGACAGAAAGTCTCGCCAAGGGAATCACCACCATGCGCTTCGAAAACCGATACCTGCGCAAGGATGGCAGCTACGGCTGGCTGTCCTGGATTGCCGTTCCGGATGGCACGCTCATCCATGCCGTAGGTCGAGAAATCACCGCGGAAAAGGAGCAGGCCGAAGCGCTGCGAATGGCTGAAGAAGCCTTGCGTCAGTCGCAGAAGATGGAAGCGCTGGGACAGCTGACGGGTGGCATCGCCCATGATTTCAACAACCTGCTGACCGGCATCATCGGCTCGCTCGATATCATGCAGACCCGCCTAGCCCAGGGCCGTGTCGAGGCTATCGAGCGTTACGCCAAGGCCGCGATGACCTCTGCCAACCGGGCAGCCGCGCTGACTCACCGCCTGCTGGCCTTTGCACGCCGACAGCCGCTGGACCCCAAGCCCGTCAATGTGAACAAGCTGGTCGTCTCGATGGAAGACCTCCTGCATCGCACCCTGGGCGAGAGCATTCAGATGGAGATGGTCACTGCTGGCGGGTTGTGGATCACCTTGTGCGATGCCAACCAGCTGGAAAGCGCCATCCTCAATCTGGCGATCAATGCGCGCGATGCCATGCCCAACGGCGGCCGTCTCGTGATCGAAACCTGCAATGCCCATCTGGATCAGGCCTATACGTCACGCCAGCGCAACATAAAGCCCGGACAGTATGTGTGCATCTCCGTAACCGATACCGGCGTCGGCATGCCCAGGGAAGTCATCGAGCGGGCATTTGATCCCTTTTTTACGACCAAGCCCATCGGGCAAGGTACGGGGCTTGGCCTGTCGATGATCTATGGCTTCATTCGTCAGTCCGAGGGCCATGCCACTATCTATTCTGAAGTGGGCATCGGTACGACGGTAAAACTGTATCTGCCGCGTTTTCAGGGCTCGCACGAAGAGGATCGTGAAGAAACAGGCCTGACCGACGCCTACCGCACCGAGCACGGCGAGACGGTGCTGATTGTCGAGGACGAGCCCATTGTTCGCGAGCTGATCGTCGAGGTCCTCAAGGACTTGGGGTATAAGGCCTTGCAAGCCCATGACGGACCGTCCGGGCTCAAGATCATTCAGTCATCCCAGCCTATCGATCTGCTTATCACCGACATTGGTTTGCCCGGCCTCAACGGTCGCCAGCTGGCTGATGCCGCCCGCGAGCTACGCAGCGACCTGAAGGTTCTGTTCATCACCGGCTATGCTGAAAACGCGACGCTGGCGAGCGGCTTTCTGGAGCCCGGTATGGAAATGGTCACCAAACCCTTTGCCGTGGAAAAGCTGGCCATTCGTATCCGCGAGATGATCGAGCACTAACAGGTTCGCCAGCCCTTGCAAGGCTGGCGCGCTAATTGCTCGGAAGAGGTTTTCCTGGCGGCGGTGCCTGTTTTCCGCCGCTCGTTCAACCAGTTCTGGGTCCGACATGAATACTCGATTCGCCTGTAACGGCTGCGGCAAGTGCTGCAACGATCATCACGTCCCTTTGACGCTTCAGGAAGCCAAGGCCTGGGCAACCGATGGCGGCCAATTGATCATTCTGGTCGAAGGCTTTCTGGACAATGGCTACGGAGTGCCTGTCAACCAGCGTGAGCATGTACAACGCCGTTCGCTACCGGTTCGTTGCGGCAATACACAGGCCTACGTCTCTATCACCTTCGCCGCGTATAACGTTGGCCCGTGCCGCAACCTGGACGACAGTAATCGCTGTTCGATCTATGAGCGTCGCCCCTTGGTCTGCCGGATCTACCCCATGGAAATCAATCCGCATATTCCGCTGCGCCCGGATTTAAAGGACTGCGCGCCTGAAACCTGGCAGTCCGGCCCTGAGCTGATTCATGGGGGGCGCCTCATGGATACAGAGCTGGCAGCTCTGATCGAGCGCTCCCGGCAGGCGGACCGCGAAGAAGTAGGCGCAAAGGCGGAAATCTGCCGTTTGCTGGGCATTCGTACCATGGCGCTCAAGGGGGATGGCTATACCGTTTTCCTGCCAGACCTAGGTGCCTTCCTGAATGCAGTGGATCAGGTAGAGGCCAGCCCTGAACAACCCTGGCCGCCGCTTGAAGAGGAAGAGTGGTCAATGCGGGTTTCGAGCGATGACCTTGCCAGCCAACTCGAAGAAACCGGTGCCATGATCGCTTCGGCCCTGGAAAACATCGGGTTCATCTCGCTCAGCAAGGTATCCTGACAGACGAAAAACGGGCCGGTCACCAATCTGCACCCAAAAAAGAAGCCGCTTTTCAGCGGCTTCTTTTCGATCAGGATTGTGCAATATCCGACTTGGTCATGTTGCCGTATGCCTGCGTCTTATCATGACGCCAATGCGGCAGGGAGTTCCAGTAACGCTCGCCTTTTTCAGCGTCGTACAAACCTTCCCAACGGGCAATGACCAGAACCGCCAAGGCATTACCGATCACGTTCAGGGCCGTACGCGCCATGTCCATGATGCGGTCCACGCCGGCAATGAATGCCAGACCTTCCAATGGAATACCCACGCTGCCCAGGGTAGCCAGCAGCACCACGAAGGACACACCCGGTACACCGGCGATGCCCTTGGAGGTCACCATCAGGGTCAGGACCAGCAGAAGCTGCTGACCAAGGCTCAGATCGATGCCATAGAGCTGGGCGATGAAAATGGCGGCAATGCTCTGATACAGCGTCGAGCCGTCCAGATTGAAGGAATACCCTGTCGGAACCACAAAGCTGCTGATCGACTTGGGCGCACCATAGGCTTCCATCTTTTCGATGATACGCGGCAGTACGGTTTCGGAACTGGCCGTGGAATACGCCAGGATCAGCTCGTCCTTGAAGATACGGATCAGCTTCATGACCGAGAAGCCGAACAGCTTGGCCACCAGCCCCAGCACCACCAGGGCAAAGAACAGGATGGCGACATAAACCAGGATCACCAGCTTGGCCAGCGGCAGCAGCGAGGAGAAACCAAAGTTGGCCACGGTTACCGAAATCAGCGCGAACACACCGATGGGCGCGTAGCGCATGATCATGTGGGTAACCTTGAACATGGCTTCGGAAATGCCCTGGAACACACGAACCACGGGCTCACGCGTACTGTCAGGTAGCGCGCCCAGGCCCAGTCCAAACATCACCGAGAAAAAGATGATGGGCAGCATCTCGCCACGGGCCACCGCAGCAAAGATATTGGAAGGAATCAAGTTGAGGATGGTCGCTACGAGCGCATGGTCGTGCTGAACCTCCTGCGTGGTCTTCTGATACTGGGAGATATCCACCGTACCCAGGGTAGACATGTCGATTCCCGAGCCAGGCTGGAAGAAGTTGGCCAGCATCAGTCCCACCACAATGGCAATCGTGGTGACAATCTCAAAATACACGATGGTCTTGAGGCCGATGCGCCCCAGCTTTTTCGAGTCCCCTACCCCGGCGATGCCTACGATGAGGGTGGAGATCACGATGGGTATGACAATCATCTTGATCAGGCGAATGAAGATATCGCCGCCTGGCTTGAGAACATTGTCGATCCACCAGGCTTTTTCGCCGCTGAAGTGGTTGAGAAGCGCTCCGACTGCAATTCCCAGGGCAAGACCGATGAGAATCTGCCAGGCAAGACTAAGCTTGGGCTTGGACATGAATGTATATCCCCGTTGTTCTAGTTTTGGCGTTGTAATGGAAGGCGCCAGAAAAAGAGAATTGGCGCAAAAAGGCGGCCATCATTGGCTGACGAGACACTACCGTCTAATGCCGCTCCTATCTGCCCTATACCGATTCGGCATGGGCATGCCTCTTGATTTCCTTTAAAAACAAAGAGTTGGCTAGTCTACCACAGGCCAAAACAAACACAGCCGTCTAGAATATTTCTGAGGAATAGATCAGCTAAACGGTATTTCAAGGCCGTAGCCGCCAGGATCCGTACGCGGGCAATCACTTTTGCTGATGCTCAAGCTCAAGAGTAAAACGGCACCCTAGTTCCTGGCAGGCGTGCGGCTGGCCTTGGAGGATCGATCGTCCTGCCAGAGAGGCTCCATGCGCTGGCGATCCAGACTGAACGTAGGGCAGCGCCTATCACCACCGGCGATGCCACCGCTGGGATAACACCATAACGTACCGTCAACCCGGTAGAGTTCACTGGGTATGTCACAGCAGGCTGGAGAAACGTAATAAGCGGTCTCTCCCTCAAACGTCGTCCTGAAAATACGTCTGGGCGGATTGGCCTCAGGCAGCGCCTGTAACGACTTGATCCTGGCCTTTAACCAGTCCGGGGTATCTGCGGACTCCGTTGGGGTAGACACTTTCGAGCATCCTGCCACTGTCACCAACAGTAGTATCCATGCGATTCTCATGCAGCATTCCCTCTATTCGTCGTTACGTCATTAAAGCAGATGGACGAAAGTGCCGGAGGATCGCTCAGGAACTCGCCTCCGGGTGCAGGCTCGAAATAACGCACCCATCCGAGGACAACATCATGCACAAGACTCTTGCCTCTGCCGTCTTGCTGGCCAGTGCACTTGGCTTGGCCGCCTGTGAAAAGACTTCCGAAGACAACAAGACTGGCAGTCAGCCTACCAACGAGCAGGCGCAAGGCGCCGTGTCCAGCCCTGCCAGCGAGCAGGGCGTCAAGCAGGAACTGGCACCCGCTGCCAGAGCCTCTGACGAGAAGAAGCCCTAACGGTCGACTTACAGGCGTCTTACTCACGCAATAGCAAAAGGCTTACATCGCATGCCTGTAGTCAGCGCTATTGCCCGCGCCTTATCCTGCGTAATCTACACACATCGGACTGCAGCGCAGGAAGCGCTCAGGGAGATCAAGGATGAATGACCACGCCAGGATGGCAGCTTGCCAGGGATGTCGAGTATGGTCAGCAAAACCCGCTTCGGCGGGTTTTTTATTGCCTGCAAAAAGGTGCTCTTCCAACCGCTTTCGAACAGGTGGCCTCAAGCACGTTCAGCGCTAGCGCCGTCACGTTCATTGACAGCGCGTTGAAAATCCATATCGTTATATAGCTAACTATATAGCGATTATGCATGATGAACCTCACTCTGAAAGCTCTTATTCCTTCACGCCTGCTGGGCGTTACACTTGTGTCGCTCCTCTTCTCGACCTCCCCCGCCCATGCGGCTGATGATTTTCGTGTGACCTATGCAGGGTCGATGGGCGTGGTGATGGACAAGTCGCTTGGCCCGGCTTTCGCGCAACGTGAACAGGTCAATTACCAGGGACAAGGCCAGGGCGCCTATGGCATGGCCAATCTGCTGGCGTCCAGGAAAGTGGTAGCGGACGTTTTTGTATCCATCACGCCTGGGCCGATTGCCGTTCTGCAAAAGGCCGGGCTGGTCGATACCGCCGAACCGGTCGCCAGTACCAGTATGGTGATCGCCTACAACCCGAAGGGAAAATATGCCGAGGCATTTCGCGCCGCCAGTGAAAATCCGACGCAGGCGACTCCTTGGTGGAAAGTCCTGCAGACACCATCACTGCGCTTTGGCCGCACCGATCCGGTAACCGACCCCCAGGGACAAAACATTATCTTCACGCTGATGCTGGCCAGCCGGTATTACCATCAGCCTGATCTGGCTGAAAAGGTACTGGGCGACACGCGAAATCCGCAGCAGGTATTTGCCGAAGGTGGGCTGCTGACGCGGCTGGAAGCCGGTCAGGTCGACGCAGCCTCCGGCTATGAAAGTGCTACGCGCTCAGCCGGTTTGCCCTATGTCAAGTTGCCGGACGAGATCAATCTGAGCAATCCGGCCATGGAGGCAGACTGGTACAACCAAGCCAGCTTCGAGATTACCGACCCGCAAGGCAAGCGCAAGACACTCCATACCCAGCCGCTGGTGTTCTATGCCGCCGTGTTAAAAAACGCACCTCATCCTGAACAGGCTCAACAATTCATTGCGTTCATGAAGAGTCCGGAAGGCCAGGCGCTGTTCGAGAAAAACGGTTATGACCGCCCGAAAGGTGGGTCGATCTGAGTTGAACGCGCTCTGGTTGGGGATACCGGCGGTCCTTCTGTTGATCATCCCTTTCATGACATTGGTACTGGTCACGCCCTGGTCAGGCTTTCACCTTGCCTATGGCGATGGCCAGGCAGTGGCCGTATCACTGGGTATGAGCGCTATCTCATTGCCGTTAATCATTCTGCTTGGCCTGCCTCTGGCCGTATGGCTGGCCAGAACTCGATCCGTGTGGCGAGGCGCAGTGGAAGTGGCTGTTCTCGTACCGCTGCTGGCGCCGCCCCTGGCGCTGGGTATCCTGTTGGTATCTGCCTACGGAGCCTATGGTTCGCTGGGGGAAGTGCTCTCTGCCATTGGCCTTGAACTCAATAACAACGCAGCCGCCTTTGTCCTGGCACAAATTTACGGCGGACTCCCCTACTTTGTACTGTCGGCTCGCTCGGCATTTGAGCAGGTGCCGGTCGAGACCGAAGAAGCCGGTAGAACGCTGGGGGCCTGTGCCTGGCAGATCTTTCTGCGGCTCACCCTACCCCAGGCAGCCCGCGGGCTGGCCGCTGCACTGGCCATTACTTGGGTAAGGGTGATAGGCGAGTTTGGCATCGTGCTGGTATTTAGCTATTTCCCGCAGGGGATTCCAGTCAAGCTGTTCATCAACCTGCAAAACGAAGGCGTCGACTCGGTTTACACCCTGCTGTGGGTTCTGCTGATCACTACCCTTCCCCTCCCACTGTGGTGCGTGATGTGGGCGGGCCGCAGAGGAGCCGCGAGCCACTAGTACAGCGTTCTGCCTGTTGTCCTGAGCGCAATGGTCTGCGCCTTTTAACGGGCAAAAAAAAGCCCCAACAGGTGGGGCAGAAAAAGAAGTCAGGCAGCGAAGGAGGGTGGAAAGCTGCCTGCCTGATCACTGTATCGACGCGGTTTTCCAGAACTTGAGCAGCATTGGGTCAATTACCTGAAAAAACTCAAACCGCTCCGTGTCCTGGATAGGGCAAGGGCTCGTTGCTCCATAAACTGCGCAGGTCGAATGGCAGGCGTCCGGCAAACTCGGCCACGACTTCAGCCGGTATCCTCTTGCACATCACTTCAAGGGACGCCTTGACGCCGCGCTCGACCGAAATGTCGAGGTTGCGAAAAACGGTTTCCTCAATGCGGCCCAAAAACTCGCTACGGCTTGTAGCCGGACTAGGTGCTGCTGGGCGCCAGTTCTCGAACATGGCCCCCTTCAATGGAATGGGTAGACACTTGGCCAGACGCGCGACCTGATCAGGGTCGAGCTGCCGACGGACCGCTTGCAGCGTGCATTGCAAAGAGGTCATGGCAAGACGCCGGTTTCGAGTTCCCATGCGCTCATCGACGTCCGCGATCCACTGCAAGGCCTGCTTTACGGACTGGTCCAGCTCTTCAACGTTGATGTGCATCTTACGCTTCCCCTTCCCGAGTGCCGGGCACACCGGTGTCTTCCGGCCAAAGGCTACGCAGCGGCATGGGGAACAGGCTGGCGACCTTGGCGACTTCGTTTGGGTCTATACGCTCATACAGGACACGTAGCACCGACTTGGCCGCCCTGTGCGGATCCAGATCGATTGAGGGCGATACAAGGCTGCTGATCTTTTTCAGGAAGGCGTCCTGGGTTTCTTCCTGGGTGGGTGTGCCCGCCGGATGGAAGTTCTCATAAAAAATACCGCGAATCATGAGGGGCAACTGGGCAGCCAGGTGAGCCGCGTTATCGATTCCGATACGGTCTCGTACCGAAAGCAGTACAGCGCGCAAGGCATGATAAGCCGTCTGTCGATCAGGAGCGCCCAGGTGCGTGGCGATATCGTCAAGCCACAGGTTCGTTTGCTGAATGGTTCGGTCCAACACCTCGACATTGGATGACATAGAGGTCCTCCTCGTGATTGCAGGATGAATTCGGTTGACCGTGCGTCTGTAACAATGTCGCAACGAAGCGGAGCCCCTGCCGATGACTGGTTTGGACGCCAGTGCGTTGGTCGCATGGCTGGAACATCCCCCTGCCGAGCCCTGTCTCTGATATAGGCATGACCGCACCCTACCGCCCATGGATAAAGGGCCTCACTGCATTCGCGAGGTAACAACCATGAGCGCACCGGCCAAAGAACGACTGCAACGCTTCCTGCGTCGATCATCCACCTCGGATCAACACACGATCGACATGCTCAGGCGCTATGCAGAACCGCTTCCGGACCTGGAAAGCCCTGATTTTGGCCCTCTCTTCGATCGCTACGCCGATGCACGGGTGGTGTTGATCGGCGAAGCCAGTCACGGCACATCTGATTTTTATCAGACCCGCGCCGCCATCACCCGCCACCTGATCGAGCACCATGGGTTTTCGATCGTGGCCGTCGAGGCGGACTGGCCGGACGCCGGCTACATAGATCGCTACGTGCGCGGGCGAACAAACGATGACTGGAAGGCAACGGGCTTCAAGCGCTTCCCCACCTGGATGTGGCGTAATACGGACGTAGAGGCCTTTACACAATGGCTACGCGGTTATAACGAGCAACGGGCCCCTGAGGACCGAGTAGAGTTTCGTGGCCTGGATGTCTACAGCCTGCGCAACTCCATCGCCGAGGTGCTGGATTACCTGGGCAAGACCGATCCGGAATTAGCGAAGCAGGCCCGGGAGCGCTATAGCTGTCTTTCCCGTTGGCAGGACGAGCCGGCTATCTATGGTCATCTGGTAGAGCGCGCCGGAAAGGACTCCTGCGAAGACGCAGTCGTCAACCAGCTGCACAGCCTGCTCTCCACCCGGCTTGAAGAGCTTGCGCAGGATGAAGAAGACTTGTTCAACGCCAAGCAGAACGCTCGAGTGGTCCGGGCGGCAGAGCAATACTATCGGGCGATGTACCGCGGATCGGTCGCCTCCTGGAACCTACGTGATCGACATATGTTCGATACCCTGCAAACCCTTCTGGAGCACCGTGGCCCGGAGGCAAAGGCCATTGTCTGGGCACACAACTCCCATGTGGGTAATGCCGATGCGACTGCCATGGGCTGGCGCGGTGAATTCAATATTGGTCAGCTGTGCCGCAGCGCCTACGAGCGGGAGGCCGTCCTGATTGGTATGGGCACTGACCGGGGAACCGTCGCGGCAGCAGACGACTGGGATGGCGAGATGTATATCAAGCAGGTTCGTCCTTCCCGTCACGACAGCTGGGAACATCGCTTCCTGAAGGCGGGTGTACCGGTGTCTCTTACTGATTGGCGGGACTTCCGGCGAGAGGATCTGCGTGAGGCCTTGGGTGAGCTAAATCTCAACCGCGCCATCGGCGTCATCTACCGACCTGAAACCGAGCGCATGAGCCACTACTTCGAAACGGTACTGGCCGATCAGTTCGATGCCTTCGTCTGGATTGAGGAAACCCAGGCCGTTACGCCGTTGGGCGACTCGGAAGCGGCAGGCTCGGCAGACGAGACCTACCCGTTCGGCCTGTAACATTCTTTGGCCAGGCGCGACGGCATTCTGCGCTTGGCCAACCTCATGCCGCTCAGCTGCGACGGGCAGCGGTTGCATTCACATAGGTGGCATAGAGTGACTGCCCACCCGTAATGAACAGGCGGTTGCCCTTAGGCCCACCAAATTCCACATTGGACACTGTTTCCGGCAGATGCAGGGTAGCCAGTGGCTGACCTTCAGGCGAAAAGACGCGAACACTGTTGTTAGCCGTATCTCCAGCCCAGCTGCACCAGAGATTGCCATCACTATCGCAGCGGAATCCATCGATTACACCGTTCTTTGCATCGATCAGGACACGCCCCCCATCAAGCTTGCCGCCCTCGCCCACGTTAAACGCCCGCAGGTGGCAGGGCTTGCCCGGATCACCCCCGCCAGCCGTATCACTGACATACAGGCGCTTGCCATCGGGTGAGAACGCGATACCGTTCGGACGCTGGAAATCTCCCACGGCCACCTGGGCCTCGCCACTTTGCGGATCGATGCGATAGACATTGGTCGGCAGCTCAAAGTCTGCCTTATGGCCTTCGTATGCCCCCAGGATTCCATAGCCCGGATCGGTAAACCAGACGGCGCCATCAGCCGCAACGACCACATCGTTCGGCGCGTTGAGCTTCTTGCCCTGGAACACGTCCAGCAGTACCGTGATTGTGCCGTCATGCTCCAGGCGAGTTACCCGACGACTATCGTGCTCACAGCTGATCAGCCGTCCTTCTCGGTCACGCGTATGGCCATTGGCATTATTGGACTGGGCGCTATACACCGTGACGCGACCGTCATCCTCATTCCAGCGCAGGATTCGCCCGGTAGGAATGTCACTGAAGAGAAGACAGCGCCAATCCGCCATCCATACGGGGCCTTCCGTCCAGCGACCGCCGCTCCAGAGGCGCTCTACCATCGCATTGCCCAGCCGCCCGGTAAATGCCTTGTCATGAATCTCCCAGGCAGGATCAGGCATGACGGTAGCCGGTGTCCCGTTCCAGTCACGGGTGAGGCCAAACGGATCGCCGGAGGGGGTATTGGTAGCTGCCAGCGCACTGCCAGCCGCCAGCGCTGCGGCCGAGGTGAGTGAAACAGTAAGAAATTCGCGACGCGCGAAAGCCATTCTGCATTCCTTATTGTGATTGTTAGAGGAAGTCGTCAAACGCCCACCCTAGAGAGGACGAAGCAAATAGTCTGACTAAAGAACTGTAGAACAGCGCGATATAAATGCCATCCTTTCAACAGCATTTCGCCAACCATCCCTCATTACAACTCAAGTTTCCCGCCTTCCAGTCGATGTATGACGAAGGGTGAGCAATGGGCGTAACCCAGCTAAACGATGCCCTACGCCCACTAAATACGTTTGATTACTCATGCTAGAGCGATGGTGTTCAGACCTCGCTCACCTTTATTTCAGGGACACACCATGGCCTGGTTTGCCAATGCAAGACTTGCAACAAAGTTGCTAATTGCCTTTCTTTTATGCGCACTGATCACCTTGGCGGTCGGCCTGTTGGGCAAACAGAGCATCGACTCGCTCTCCGATGATCTGGACAACGCGATCCACAACGATCTGGCCTCGGTACTGGCGGTCAATACGCTCTTCCGAAACGTCATTGCCCATAACCGCGATCTCTACAAAGTGCTGGCACTCAAGGCCACGAATGCGGAGCCCGCCGAAGTTCAAATAGCCCTGGACTCGCTGAAAGAGAACGGCGGGACGGTTGATAAAGCATTCGTGGATTATCGAGCGACCCCTCTGGATGGCGAGGAAAAGGCCGAAGGCGACAAATTTGCCAACGATTGGCCCGCCTATACTGCCAGCGTGGACAAAGTCATCTCGGCACTGAGTCGGGGGGAGCTTGAGACCGCTGTGAAGATAACCAACAGCGATACCTATCCGGCTTATCGCAAGGCTGTTGGCGAGCTGAAGAACATTCTGGCCATCAACATCAAGCAGAGCGAAGAAAGTGCCGCCGATGCGATGCATACGCAGAAAAGCGCCAACCTGACGCTGCTCACGGGCATTATCATCGCCTTCTTCCTGGCCATTGGTCTGGGTCTTCTGATCACTCGCATGATTACTCGTCCGCTGCACTCGGCGGTGGATAGCGCCAAGCGCATTGCCCAGGGAGATCTGACCCAGCATATTCAGGCTCATACCCAGGATGAGACCGGCCAGCTATTGGTGGCACTGTCCAATATGCAGGGCAGCCTCAAGGACACCCTGCAGGAAATTGCCCATGCTTCCCATCAGCTGGCATCGGCAGCCGAAGAGCTCAGTGCGGTAACCGAGGAAAGTACCCAGGGACTGACTCGCCAGAACGACGAAATCCAGCAGGCCGCCACGGCAGTCAACGAGATGACCGCCGCGGTGGAAGAAGTGGCACGTAACGCGGTTTCGACGTCCGAAGTTTCCCAAGCGACCAGCCAGGACGCCATGACCGGCCGCAATCAGGTACAGGAAGCCGTAACGGCCATCAATGTCATGACATCGGAAATCACCGCCTCCACTGACAAGGTTGGCACATTGGCTGGTCAGGTGCGCGATATCGCTAAGGTGCTGGACGTGATCCGTGCCATCGCCGAGCAGACCAACCTATTGGCACTGAACGCCGCGATCGAGGCGGCCCGTGCCGGTGAGCAGGGTCGTGGTTTCGCCGTGGTAGCCGATGAAGTGCGTGCGCTGGCCCATCGCACACAGGCCTCCACCGGAGAGATTGAAAGCATGATCAGTACGGTACGCGCCGGGGCGGATCAGGCAGTAGAAGCCATGGTGAAGAGCCAGTCGCTGGCCACTAACACCCAAAGCCTGGCGATTGCTGCCGGCGATGCGCTGACCCGGATCACCGAAGGTGTATCGCAGATCAACGAGCGCAACCTGGTAATTGCCAGTGCGTCCGAAGAGCAGGCCCAGGTCGCCCGGGAGGTCGACCGTAATCTAGTCAACATCCAGGACCTGTCGGCCCAGACTGCCGCAGGGGCTAACCAGACCAGCGCCTCAAGCCAGGAACTGTCCCGTCTGGCGACATCTTTCAACACCATGGTGGCACGCTTCAAGCTGTAACGCGGTAATACTGGAAAGCCCGCTTCGGCGGGCTTTTTCATGCGCGGTACTTTTTAGCAGGCAAACAAAAACCCCGCCTAAGCGGGGTTTTCTGACCGGACTCAATGTCCTTATCGAGTTTGCCATCCTGGCTCGGTCATCATCCTTGACCTTCGTATGAGCGCGTCCTGCGCTGCTGTCCGATATGTGTAGATTACGCACAGGCCCGGCAGCGTCATAGCGCCAACTGTGGTAATGCCGTGTAAGCCTTTTGCTATACCGCTGTAGGACATGGCAACGGCTTTCGAGATATTCCCTGGCGATCGGTGGTCTGCTGTAAGGTATCCCTTGACGTTTCAGGAGTCCCTTTATGGCCATGAACACCACCTATGCTGCGCAGGAGCCCAGCCGCAATGAGGTCGATGCGCTCGAAGGTGCCACGCTCATCGAGTTCGGCGCGCCCTGGTGCGGCTTCTGTCGGGCCGCACAACCTTTGATCGAGCAAGCCTTCCAGGATCACCCAGCTATTCGTCATCTCAAGATCGAGGATGGCAGCGGCCGGCGACTAGGCCGCTCCTTCAAAGTCAAGCTCTGGCCTACGCTGATCTTCTTTCGAAACGGCCAGGAAATCTCTCGTCTGGTCCGTCCTGCCAGCACCGACGATATCCGGCAGGGCCTGGCGGGCATTGATCAGTGACTGGCAAGCAAGGCGAAAGCACCCTTCGCCTTGCCGCCCGGCTAATGAGCCCCTGGTACCACCGAGTCGATAAACTGCTGCCGGAAGGATGCTTTGGGATCGAGCCGAAGCTCATTCGCATTAATGACGCCTGCCAACCGCAACGTGACCCCGTCGTCCGGATCCTGTGGGTCATCCTGATCAGTCAGTTTGGCCGCCACACTGGCGATGCCTTCCTTCAGAGTGCCCAAGACGCCTTTTTCCTTTACGTCCTTTTCCAGCGAAACCATTTTGAGGTTTTCGTATTGGGGCTTCGTATAGGCCGTGAAGTTACCCTGTTGCGCCGAGACGTGTGTTCGTGAAGACAGCGTGCCCTGCTCTACATCGATATTGGCATAAGCCCGGAAAAAATCATTCAGCCGGCTGAGCGGCAAATCATCGATTGCGCTGTCCATCTCAAACGTCGGGTTGGGCGACAGACCATCCAGACGCAGGCGGGTCGTCATGCTGCCGGCCCCCATGGGATTACCCGTCATTTCTGATTCTGCCCAGAGCGGATCATCGACATTGTCTGCATTGGCCAGATTACGAGTAACCGACTCTATGTTACTGATGTAAAGCGTCACGGGCCGTTCTGGACGCTTGTCGATCAATTGAATTATTCCATCATGGATTTCCGACTGATTCGGCGGTAGCGGCGATAAGGCATCGACCTGTTGCAACCAGCTCGAATCGATTCCAGTCTGACTATGACTTTCGCTATCTGCTAGTACAAAGGTCAGCACCGGGCGATACATGTGCATCAGTCCCACAGGTTTTGCATCGACAAACTTTCCCCATTGGGTCCAGTTATCGATGCGCTCAGCCTCGAAGAACGGTTCTGGCACTGCACCGTTGGACTTTTCGATCCGAACGTTCTTGAGCGTGTAGCCGCCTTTCAACAGGCTGACGTCCACGTCTTCGATGGTGGCTCGATACCCCGGTATTTCGTTGAGCGTCTGCTCTACGTAGCGGTGGATACCATAAGGTGCTGCCAGTCGCGCCAGGACAAGCACGGCGACTACAATAAGCAGCACAGGAAGCGTTTTACCAGACGTACGTTTCATGAAACCTCTAGCAGACAGTCATCATGCGGTAAGCACTAGACCCGCAGGAGTCGCCTGAAATTTGTCTGGCCAGACGACCGGCATGGCTCGAAAACGGGAAAAACGCCTTGATTCAACGTGTTTTATGACAAGCGAGACGCTAACTACTTCGCACCTGAAGCAGGTCAATGCAACTCTTGCATTGAAAAGAACCTAACAACATCACCTATCAGACGGCCACGGCGGCCGCTCTCCCTACTTCATGGAGAATTCGATGAAAGCTGTTCAGATTCACTCCTATGGCGATGCCAGTGTCCTTACCTATACCGACGTGGAAAAGCCGACCCTGAACCCCGACGATGTATTGATTCGTGTGGTGGCTTCCTCGGTCAATCCCGTCGATTGGAAAATCCGCCAGGGTTATCTGAAGGACATGCTGCCCTACGACCTGCCTGTGACCCTGGGCTGGGACGTTTCCGGCATCGTTGAAGAAGTCGGTGCGAGCGTTACTCGCTTCAAGAAAGGCGATGCGGTCTATTCCCGCCCGGACATCAAGCGCAATGGCACCTACGCCGAATACATCGCGGTGCGCGAAAGCGAAGTGGCCTGCAAACCCAAGACGCTGTCCCATGCCGATTCCGCCTCCCTGCCCCTGGCCGGTATCACGGCCTGGGAAGCTATCGTGCATGTGGGCCAGACCCAGCCGGGTCAGAAGGTGCTGATTCATGCAGCCTCAGGCGGCGTCGGCACACTGGCTGTACAGCTGGCCAAATGGCGCGGCGCTCAGGTGATTGCCACCTGCTCCGAAAAGAACCGCAAGCTTGTCGAATCCCTGGGTGCTGATCAGGTCATCGACTACAAGAGCCAGAACTTCCAGGAGATCGTAAAAGACGCCGATCTGGTCTTCGATACCCTGGGTGGCGAGGTGCAGGAAGCGTCCTTCAGCGTGCTCAAGCCTGGGGGTATTCTGGTCTCCATCGTTGCACCGCCGTCGGAAGAAAAGGCCAAGGCCCACAATGTCCGCAGTGCGTTTATCTTCATCGAGCCCAATGCCGAGATCCTGCAGGAGCTAGCACGTCTGGCAGACAGCGGTCATCTGCGCCCGGTCGTGTCGGCCGAGTTCGCGCTAAAGGACATTGCCAAGGCCCATGAGGCAAGCGAGTCCGGCCGTACTGTGGGCAAGATCGTCATCCACGTCGGACAGCCCTGATCCAACTGCTGGACGCAGGCCACGCTGCGTCCAGTCCTTTCATGGTAGTTTCATACTTTCCCTTCCCAACCCGTCTATTCTTTCCCCTCAGCATTGCTGAAACAGCTCGAGCCCGTCTAAACCAAGGCATACAGGCATTTTGCCTTGATTAAACCTGGCACAACTTTTTCATAGACCCCAGCTCTCTTGGATGAGAACAACAAAAGGAGCGGATCAGGCACCAACACGGTTCCTTTTCTGTTTTGGCGGACTTGAACGAGTCCAGATAAGTGCACGGTAGAGACTCAAAAGGTCTGTACCCGGGCGCTTCGGATATGAGGAATACCCTCGCTATGTTCGATGTGACTGCGTCTTTGCAACAACGCTTCGCCTTACTTCACAGCCGCGCTGACACCTGGTCCCTGCGTTATGTCAGCGAAACTACCCATGCCTTGAGCGTCACCCGAAATGTCATCGATCCGCCCTTCTTCCAGAAGGACGAAGGCGCAATGGTCTATGTTCGCCTGAATGGGATCGAGACCTATGCAGCAACCTCGGACCTCACCGTAGCGGGCCTTCAGAAAGCCCTCGAGCAGGCCGAGCAGTATGCCCAGGTACTGGCCCGGCATAGCCTGATCGACTTTACCGACATGCCGGTGGCCACGGCCAGGGCGGATTACCTTTCGCCCAACCTGGACAAGGTCTTTCCCGATACCCGCGAATGGCTCGACATCCTGGCGGCGGAGTCTGCTTCCGTTCCGGGCAACGAGCGCTTCGTGGATTGGTCCGCCCAGCTCAACATTGTCGAGACCGAGCAGATCTACCTGAACAACCACGGCGCCTGCGTACGGCAGGCCCAGCGGTTTCTCTTCCCCGACATGCACGTTACCGCCTATGACGGCACCGATACACAGACCCGTACCCTCGGCTTTGGCCGCTTGGGTCAGCAAGGCGGTCGGGAAGCAGTGGAGCGCATCGGGTTAATCGGCTGCGCACCGCGCCTGGCCGATGAGGCGCTGCAATTGCTGCTCGCGCCGAACACACCCAATGAGACGCTTGATCTGCTGCTGATGCCCGATCAGATGATCCTCCAGATTCATGAGTCCATCGGTCATCCGCTAGAGCTGGATCGCATCCTGGGCGATGAGCGTAACTATGCGGGAACGAGCTTTGTCACACCCGACATGTTCGGAAATTACCGGTACGGCTCCGAGCTGCTCAACGTAAGCTTCGATCCCGACATTCCCGAAGAGATTGCCAGCTACAGCCATGACGATGACGGCAGCCCGGCGCGTAAGGAGTTGTTGATTGAAGGCGGTATTCTCAAGCGACCCTTGGGGGGTGCACTTTCACAACGACGCAGTGGCATGGCAGGCGTCGCAAACAGCCGGGCCTGCAGCTGGAACCGCCCTCCCATCGACCGGATGGCCAACCTGAACGTTGAGAATGGCGACCAGTCGCTTGCGCAGCTGATCGCCAGGATCGAGCGGGGCGTGCTCATGGCCAGCAACCGCTCCTGGTCCATCGACGACGCACGTAACAAATTCCAGTTTGGCTGCGAATGGGGGCAGATGATCGAGAATGGGCAGCTCACTCATGTTGTGAAGAACCCTAACTACCGCGGCGTTTCCGCTCAGTTCTGGCGTAGCCTGTCGGCAGTGGGCGATGCCTCGACGCGCGAAGTCATGGGTACCGCTCATTGTGGCAAGGGTGAGCCCAACCAGGCTATTCGGGTCGGCCATGCGAGTCCCGCCTGTGTGTTCAGCCACGTCGATGTATTCGGAGGAGAAGCCTGATGCCTATAACCCCACTCGCCTCCACCGAAAAGCCGGCCGATGTCTTCGCAGCCCTAGTGGACTGGTTGCGTACCGCTGTATCAGCTGAAGAACACTTCACGCTCTGGTACAGCGCTGAAGCATCCGATTTTATCCGCCTCAACCATGCCAAGGTCCGACAGGCCGGCCATGTTCAACAGGCGGAGGCAACGCTCAAGCTGATCCAGGGTGAGCGCCATGCCAGCTTCAAAGTAACGCTATCAGGTAACCCTGCGGCCGATCGCAGCACCTTGCAGGATGCGCTGGCTTCATTGCGCAAACTCGTGGCGGCCCTGCCGGCAGATCCCTATTTGCTGATGGACACCAGCCCCTGGCGCAGTGAAAACATTCAGTCGGGTAATCTTGCGTCAGCAGAGGAAATCGCCGAGCAGGTCAGCACACTGGCGGGTGCTCAGGACCTTGTAGGCTTTTATGCCGGCGGCCCTGTCTATCGCGGCTTTGCCAGCTCATGGGGCAGCCTAGGTTGGCACGAAGCCAGCAGCTGCACCTTTGACTGGAGCCTTTTCGAGCCGAAGGGCAATGCCGTCAAATCCATGTATGCCGGCACTTCCTGGGATCGCGAACAGGTAGCCGCACAGATGGACAGCGCCCAGCGTCAGCTTGCGCACTTCAACAAGCCAATCCGGCAGCTTTCGCCCGGTGAGTACCGTGCATACCTTGCTCCAGCGGCCTTGAACGAGGTGGTAGGCCTGCTGAATTGGGGCAGTTTTTCTGCTCGGCAACTGGCAACCAAGCGGAGTGCACTGCAAAAACTGCACAGTGAACACATGCTGCTCAGCCCATTGGTAAGCTGGACGGAGCAGGCATCTGGCTCACTGGCTCCTGCGTTCACCCCGGCCGGGTTCCAACGGCAGGACCAGCCGCTCGTCGAGGCTGGCAGGATGGTTGGCCAGCTCATCAGCCCGCGTAGTGCACGTGAGTATGGTCTGACGCAGAACGGCGCCGGCAATGGCGAAAGCTCGCAATCGCTGGTGATGAAAGCTGGGGATCTGGCTGATGAAGCCATTCTGAAAACCCTGGATACCGGGCTGTATATCGGCAATCTCTGGTACCTGAATTATTCGGATATCACCGTGGCTCGTCTGACCGGTATGACGCGCTTTGCCTGTTTCTGGGTAGAAAATGGAGAGATCGTCGCGCCAGTCAGTACGATGCGCTTTGATGACAGCGTCTTCAATTTCCTGGGCTCCAGCCTGGAAGCCGTGACCCAACGGCGCGACCTGTGCGTCAGCGACAGCACCTACGGTCAGCGACATACCGACTCAACCCTGTTGCCCGGCGTTTTGACCAGCCGATTCACGCTCACGCTCTAGCTTATCCCCGCCTTGCCCGGTCGCCTCCTCCCATAGCAGGTAACCGGGCCGTTTTCGCTGTGATTGTTGCTGATCTTTCGACGTAGCCAGGACTATCCGATGTCTGACGATCCCGCTGAACCCCTGACGATTCCACCCGGCACGCCGCGGGCGTTTATCTGGCATTACAACCGGCTGTATCCAGGCTGGAATATAGCCATCGTTCTGCTGCAACTCTGTGCAGCGGCCTGTACCACACTGATTCCCTATGCCATCGGTGAAATCACCGGCGCTGTCAGCCAGGGACTTTGGAGCAGCACCGATGTACTGGAGGCCTGCCTGCCCTACCTTCTGCTGCTGGCCGGATTGGCATTAGGTGAAATGCTGTTCTCACGCACCATGAGTATCTGCATGATCATTGTGCGGCCGATGCAGAAACGCCGGGTCACTGGCGATCTTTTCGCCTATCTGCAACAGCACTCCCACCGCTATTTCAGCGAACGGTTTGCTGGCAGTCTGTCCCAGCGCATCAGTGAAGCCAGCGTGGGACTGCTCGAAATCAACTATATGGCCGTGGTGGAGCTTATGCCGATTGCGGTGACACTCATCGGCTCGCTATTGTTGCTGGCTACAGCGTCCGTCTGGTTGAGCCTGAGCCTTTTGGCCTGGATGCTCATTTATGTCACGGCGTCCTATCAGATGGCCAGACGTGCCCAAGTGTTTGCCCATGCCCATGCGGAAGCACGCAGCACCACCTCCGGCAAAGTAGTCGATGCTGTTACCAACCTGAGCAGCGTTCGGCTTTTTGCCAGAAACCAGTATGAGCGGCAGTACCTGGACCGTTATCTGTCCCGGGAAAAGCAGGCGGCCCGTCGCTCGTTCTTCTTCATGGAACGGGTACGCTGGTTTCAGGATGCCATGGCTTTAGTTCTGCGGCTGGGTCTGATCATTCTGGCCTTGTATCTTTGGCACATAAAGCGAATCGATGTCGCTCAGTTCGTCATGGTCGCCAGCCTTGGCTTATTGATCGTGGCCAACGCCAAATACCTAAGTTATCAGTTCCTGCACTTTTTTGAGTCGAGCGGCAATATTCAGAACAGTGTCGATACCTTAATAAAACCCCATGAATACCCGGACCGAGAAACGGCACAGGACATAAAAATCGAGCGCGGCGATATTGAGCTTGAAAATGTGACGTTTGGATATTCGGCCACCCGCCCTATACTCCAAAACTTCTCACTCAAAATACCGGCCGGACAACGCGTGGGGATAGTGGGGTATTCCGGCTCAGGAAAGTCCACATTATTAAACTTGTTACTTCGCCTATATGAACCGCAAGAGGGCAACATCCGAATTGGCGGCAATGAAATACGCGACATGACATATGAGTCGCTTTACCGACAAGTAGGTCTCATTCCCCAGGAGCCTGGTTTATTTCATCGCACGTTGAGTGAAAACATCGGATATGGAAAAGAAAAAGCCACACAGGATGATATTGAAATAGCGGCACGCCGTGCACATGCCCATGATTTCATTAAACACATGGAGCAGGGTTATGAAGCATTGGTAGGTGAGCGTGGCGTTAAACTCTCCGGCGGCCAACGGCAACGTATCGCCATTGCCCGGGTATTGATAAAAAACGCTCCGATTCTCATTATGGATGAAGCGACATCCAGTCTTGATTCAGAGACGGAGCGCCTTATTCAAAACAGCCTTGATGAAATCATGGGCAATAAGACCGTTCTGGTCGTTGCACATCGACTATCCACCATTGCCCACTTGGATCGAATCCTGGTGATGGATAAGGGGCGAATTATCGAAGACGGCAGCCACCAGGAGCTCCTGGCCAAGAAAGGTGCCTACGCCAGGCTTTGGGCCCATCAGGCAAATGGTAGCTTTGGTGTGGAAATCACAGCGACCGAGGATGAAGTCGCCTCGGTAAAGTAATACGTCCTGCAAGCTTCCCTTCCGCTTAACCGTGCCTTAGCCAAGGCGCGGTTCGTTTATAACCTCATCACTACTTATTTTAATTAGTTATCAAACGATGCGGCATACTCACAATTTGATGAACAAAACTTAATGACCAACCAGTCACATCGAGGACACTTATCATTAATTTATAAAATATTTAATAAGTTATTAAATAGCTTCAGTTTAGTCTCACCCTTCCTGCTCTAAAAAAGAGATAACCGCACACAAACAGTGCAGTTACACAACAAAAAATGTATCTGAGTTGACACCAAAAAGTCGCTTGACCGTATAAATGTTCCAATTTTGCGACCATTCAGCAGCCATTCAGAAATTTGATACATTTCCGTTACATTGGCACATGCATTGCTCAGTAAAAGACGTTGATGATTCTCACCAACCCGCTGGGAATTAAGATGAAAACAACAACGCCGTACTTATCGGATTGCCTCGATGTGCTGAACGCACTTTTGGTAACTAAGGGCCAAAAGCCCTGTTCGACTGATGCAGCCAATACTACAACGTAAGCAACGTCCTAACTAATTACGACGCGCTGTTACTTGGAGCGGGCCTTTATTGGCTCGATGGCTTCGTGTTGTCGATTTAATGCAGAGGACGTTTGATGGGTAATGCTGTTACTAAAGTTGAAGCCGGAGGGCTTCATACCAATAAGGCGAGCCAAACTCAGGTATTAGATATACCGTTCAAACCGAACCGTTCTTCGTTACGTAGTGTATCGCGTCGAGACTTATCGCTATTGGCAGGGTTATCTCTTCTGCTTCATGGCGGTATCTGGTGGTACATCAATAACGCGCCGGCTGAACAACTGGAAACACCACCCAAGATCCCCGAAATGGTCGTGGAATTTTCTAGCCCTACGCCGCCTGCGCCGGAGCCACCTCCGCCCCCGCCCCCGCCTCCTCCTCCTCCACCGCCGCCTGAGCCCGAACCGCCCAAGGTCGAGGAGCCTGCGCCGCCGCCGGTGGACGAGAATGCCGTCAAGCCACCGCCCAAGCCCGAGAAGCCAAAGCCCAAGCCGGTTGAAAAACCCAAGCCCAAGCCTAAGCCCGTGCAAAAGCCTACACCGCCTGCGCCACCCGCGCCGCAGCCAACCCCTGCGCCACCGGCTCCCAAAGCGCCGCCTGCACCGCCCGCCCCACCGGCGCCGGTCAAGGAAACCGCTGCGGTTTCAGGTCTCGCCAGCCTGGGTAATCCGCCGCCTGAATACCCCTCGCTGGCGTTGCGCCGGGGTTGGGAAGGCAGTGTCACCCTGCGTATTCGTGTTCTGCCCAATGGGCGAGCCGGCAGCGTGGACGTGACCAAGTCCAGTGGCAAGAAGCAGCTGGATGATGCAGCGGTAGAAGCAGTACGCGGCTGGAAATTCATACCGGCCAAGCGCGGCGATACGCCTATCGAAGGCTTCGCCACACAGACCATTGATTTCAAGCTGCCTCAATAACCAACGGCCGCTTGTACCGACAAGACGATTTACGAGGGTAACGATATGAACAGCTCACTGACTTCCTTGATTGTTCCCGGCGTACTTTGGGCGCTGATTCTGTTTTCCGTAGTGACCTGGGCGATCCTGCTCATCAAGGGTATCCAGTTCACCAAGCAGAAAGGCGAGAACAAGCGCTTCCAGAAAGCCTTCTGGGCGGCGCCGGATCTGCTCACTGCCGCCGAGCATTCTGCGCAATACCCAGGCGCTCTAGCCCGTATCGCCAACAGCGGCTTTGCCGCACTGGTCACCACCGAGTCCCCCAAGAATACCCAGCAGCTGGCCCAGACCATCAACCGATCGGATCGCCTTGAACGCAACCTGCGCCAGCAGATCCAGAAGGAGCGGCGTGCATTGGAAAGTGGCCTGGCGATTCTGGCCAGTATCGGCAGTACCTCGCCCTTCATCGGTCTGTTCGGCACGGTATGGGGCATCATGGAAGCCCTGCAGAGCATCGGCGCTTCCGGCTCTGCCAGCCTTGAAACCGTGGCAGGCCCTATCGGTCATGCCCTGATCGCGACCGGTGTGGGGATTGCCGTCGCGGTTCCTGCGGTGCTGGTCTACAACTTCTTCCTGCGTCGCCTGAAGCTGGCCGCCGCCCTGATGGAAGACTTCGCCCACGACTTCGACAGCCTGGCCCAGCGCAGCGCCTTTGTGGTGACCCGCCAGCCGATATCCCACACTGCCGCTGACATGAGGGAGGCTAGCTAATGTCCTTTTCAACCCAAGACAGCGATGAAGTACTGAGCGAGATGAACGTCACGCCCCTGGTGGATGTGATGCTGGTACTGCTCGTGGTGTTCATCGTGACGGCGCCGCTGATGACCAATGCCATCAAGGTCAACCTGCCCAAGACCGACGCCGTCGCTCCGGCCGAGCAGAAGGACCCGGTGATCGTCAGTGTAGACAAGGACGGCAAGTTCTATCTGGACAAGTCCGAGCTGCAACCCGAACTCCTGGAGACCAGCCTCAAGGATGTGAAAGCCAAGGACCCGGAAGTGCGCGTCCGGCTGCAAGCCGATGAAGGCGTGAATTATGGACAGGTCGCCAAGGCCATGGCGTCCATTGAACGTTCGGGAATCACCCGCATCGCGGTCATGACCTCCCGCTAGATCCCCCGCTGTACAGCCGTCCCGCTTGCGCTTGCGTAAGCGGGTTGGGGAACGGCTGCTTCAAAAAAGAGAAATCGCCCGGGAAGGCACAACCCACCGGCGCGCAGGCGGCCCATAAAGCCACACAAACAACGCCTCACCTTTGGGGATGAAAGAGTGATGATGAGAGATATAGCCAAACCGTTTGCTCCCACTCCGCTCGCCGCGGCCGTACATCGGTATCGATTCATACCGTTGTGCCTGGCCCTTGGCGTAGCACCTTTGGTCCATGCGCAGCAGGCGACGGAAGAGGAAGCGCCACCGTCTACCGCTGCAGCCGTAGCCGCTTCGCCCGAAGCAGCAGTATCGACAACCCAGTTACAGCGCATTGAGGTGACTGGCTCCGCCATCCGCCGGGTTGACGCAGAAACCGCCGTGCCTGTAACCATCCTGCGGACGGAGCAACTGCAAAAGGAAGGTGTACGGACTACCGAGGAACTGGTAAGCCGTATCGTGGCAAGTCAATCCAATTACAACGCCAGTAGAGCCGTGGGTGAAAGTACGGGTGGTGCCTCATTTGCTGACATGCGCGGCATTGGTGCCAACAAGACGCTGGTTCTGCTAAATGGCCGCCGCCTGGCAAACAATGCTATCGATGGCAGCGCTGTTGACCTCAACACTATTCCTTTCGCCGCATTGGATCGCGTCGAGATCCTGCGAGATGGCGCTTCTGCCCTGTACGGTACGGATGCTATTGGAGGCGTCATCAATTTCATCACCAAGACCAGTGTCACAGATGGGCAAGTCAGCGTGGGGTATGACTATCCGACCCATTCAGGTGGCGGGGAAAGTCGCAACTTCAATGGCAGCTGGGGCTTCGGGGACTTGGAGAACGATCGCTTCAATGTCTTCGGTGTGCTCAACTATGACAAGCAGCACCACCTTTCGGCGATTGATCGCTCCTTTACCAAAGACTATCAACCCGAACGCGGTTTGAACGGTACCTCGGGCCGGGCTTTTCCGGCCACTTACAACCAAAATGGGTTTAGCGAAAACCCGGCGGCAGCGTCAGGCTGCAGCGGCCCTAACCTGATCAATGCCAACGGGAACTGTCGCTATAGCACGCGTAGCTATATCGATGCGCTGCCTGAAACAGAAAAGACCTCTATCTTTTCCAAGGCTACAGGCAAGCTTAGTGACGATCATAACGTCAGCCTCGATTATTTCTGGGCTCGCAATAACAACACAACAATCATCGGCCCAAGCCTGGTTACAGGTCTTGAGATCAATCCAGGCACAGCGTTTTACCCAGGAAATGGCATTACCCCAGCCCCTACCTCTTTTGCAATCGACCCGACTCAGCCTGTTGGCGTGGACTTTCGTCAGGAGGCGGCAGGGGCTCGTGTTCAGTATGACCAGAACACCAGCCAGCGCCTTCAGCTTACGTTTGATGGCAATGTCGCAGGATGGGATTACAACTTAGGAGCTTCCTACAACGAGAACAAGGTCGTTAGCAGTTTGCACAGCGGTTATACGGATGACACGCAGATTACCGAAGGGATTGCCAATGGCACGTTAAACCCCTTCGGTGAACAGACCCAGGAAGGTTTAAACCTGTTGAGTTCAAGCAATCTAAGCGGTGATTACCAGACCTCTGTAGGTCGAGTTAAAACAGTGGACGGACGAGTGAGCCGTGAGATAGGTGATTGGTTTGGTGCAGGCCCCTCCGCGCTAGCCATTGGCGGCGAATTTCGTAAAGAGGAATTCTCTACCTCTATTGAAGAGTGGGCAGGCAATCTGAGCAGCCTTGGGGTGGATCCTGATTTTTCTGTTTCTGCCGACAGACACGTTAGTGCTGAATATGCCGAGCTTAACGTGCCTGTACTTGATTCGCTGGAACTCACCGCTG
This sequence comes from Pseudomonas sp. UBA3149, assembly GCF_002364655.1. Classification (NCBI taxonomy): domain Bacteria; kingdom Pseudomonadati; phylum Pseudomonadota; class Gammaproteobacteria; order Pseudomonadales; family Pseudomonadaceae; genus Pseudomonas; species Pseudomonas sp. UBA3149. The sequence goes on along the minus strand of NZ_DEYV01000012.1, from coordinate 182,579 downwards.
CGGTACGGCACGACAAGTACAGCGATGTGGGAGGCACAACCAACCCAAAGTATTCCTTCCGCTTCCAACCCATAAAGGAATTAGTGGTTCGCGGGGCGTACAGCGAGGGCTTTCGAGCGCCTTCACTGTATGAGTTGTATAGACCGAACTACATCACCTGGACCGCCGGCGATTACAGTGACCCTGCACTCTGCCCAGGTGGTAACGCCGCTGCAGGCGGCTTGGCCAGCCGAGATTGCTCGCAGCAATTTCGCAGTCGAAGCGGCGGCAATCAGGACCTAGCGCCGGAAACTGCACGTAACGTCACACTCGGCTTCGTCTACCAACCTGTGCGTAACCTGTCCGTCGGGCTGGATTTCTGGTGGATCGATATTTCCGGCCAGATCGAGGAATTTCCGGAGGCCTCCGTCTTTGACAACCCTGAAACCTACTCTGACCGTATTGTGCGAGCAGCTGATGGTTCAATCGACTATATCGTCACGGGTCTAGCCAACCTGGGCAAAGTCAAAACCAATGGTGTTGACGTAACCCTGGACTATCGATTCCCGACTTCTCCGTACGGCCAGTTTGGCCTGACGCTGCAAGGCACAGCGGTCAATCGCTACGACTACCAGGAGCAAAAGGGGGGCGCCTACACCGATAACGTAGGAAATTACGCCTCTGGAGGCAATGGCCGAGTCGTAGCTCGCTGGAAACATGCGCTGACCGCCAGCTGGGCCAAAGGGCCCTATAGCGCATCGCTCACTAACCGGTTCCAGTCCCGCTATCGTGACTACGACACCGAGGGCCATGAGCGTGTGGCGTCCTACTCCGTGTGGGACTTGAGCGCGAGCTATACCTGGAACAAAACGCTGGATCTGGACGTAGGCGTCAAAAACCTTTTTGACCGTGATCCGCCGTTCTCGAACCAAGCCGATACGTTCCAGAGCGGCTACGACCCCCGCTACACCGACCCACTTGGCCGCACGCTGTTCACCCGTGCGACCTATCACTTCTAACCTCTTTGCCTGTCTCCGGCTGCCCTGGCTGGAGACAGGCACGTGCCACTGCTGGATTGAATAACAGCGTCTGTACAGACCCACAAAGCCAGTACAGACGTACTGATCAGATTGAGCATACGCCGAGGCGCATAACGCCTTGCCGATATCCGCCACCTTAAAAGGAATTGGTCATGTTGAAGTCCGCTCCACGTCTTGTTGTAAAGCCGCTTGCCTCTGCCTTTAACCGTCATCGTCCTCTGCCAGCGCTTCTCTTCGCGCTGAGCGGCTTTGCCTCCGGCGTCTATGCGCAGACGCCAGAAGCTACAGATGAAAGCAGCGCTACGGAAACACGCTCGGAAACACGCCTCAACAACGTGACGGTCACCGGCTCGAATATCCGTGGCTCGGACAGTGCCAAGGCGGACCCGGTGCAGGTCATCAGTTCTGAGGAAATCCGCGAATCTGGTCGAACCACTGTAGCTGACTTCCTGAAGGACCTCGCCGCCAATGGCGGGCAGAGCTATAACGAAAGCTTCAGCAACAGCTTCGCGCCAGGCGCAGCGGGTATTGCACTGCGCAACCTGAGCCAGAAATACACCCTGGTACTGGTGAACGGCCAGCGGCTGCCCAACTACGCCTTTGCACAAAACCTGTCGGACGTTTTCGCCGACATCAACACCATTCCCATGTCAGCCGTGGACCGCATCGAAGTCCTCAAGGACGGCGCATCTTCCGTTTATGGGTCCGATGCCGTTGCCGGCGTGGTCAACATCATTCTCAAGCAGAAGGATGAAGGCATTACGGTTGGCGCAGATCGCGGCTGGAGCGACGATGGCGGTGGTGATCAGAAAAGCGGCTATATCGCGGGCGGCGTTGGCAATCTGGATAAGGATCGCTTCAACATCTCGTTCGGGCTGGATGCCTATCAGCGCGACATGCTGATGGCCAGTGACCGGGACTATCTGGCCAGCGGCAACTACACCAAGCCCGGCTTTGCCGGGTATACCGGCTGGGGCACTACAAACGTCTGGCGCCCATCAGGACAGGAACCCTACTCAACGACCTGCCCGGCGGGTTCACAGTTGATGCCTTATGCCAGTTTCAATCAGCCTTACTCAACCAACGCCTGCGGCTACAACCTACAACCCTGGATGACGGTCATTCCCAAGACCGAGCGCTACAACAGCTACGCCCGGGGCACATACCGCTTCAACGATAACCTCGAAGGCTACGGTGAAGTACTCTATAGCCAAACTCATACCTGGCAGAGCTTTTCGCCAGCCGGTCTATCAAGCAGTAGCTACCACTACAATGCGGCGGGTGAGGTTGAGCGGGTCGCCAATATTTTACCGGCAGGCAATCCCTACAACCCGTTCGGCGTCGATATGCCGTTCAGCACAGCTTTTCTGCAATCCGGTGGCCGCACCTCCAAGATCGATGAAGATTCTTACCGAGCCATGACTGGCCTCAGGGGTACGATTGCCGATACGGCCTGGGACTGGAACGCCAACCTGTCGTATGCAGGCAACCGTGTCGAGAACAACAGCAAGACGCTGGGCTACTTGGCCTTGCAGGATGCGCTCAACAACGGAACGTACAATTTCAACAATCCCGAACTTACGCCCGATGCGGCGCGCGGGCTGCTGATCAACAGCACCCGCATCGGTCATACCAAAACCAAGGCTGCCAACTTCACCTTTGCCAACTCCGACTTGTATGAACTGCCAAGCGGCCCTATCGGGCTGGCCTTGGGTGGAGAAATCCGTTCGGAATCAATGAACACACCAGCAGCTGATGAAATCTTGTCTGGTGAGGTTATGAATACAGGTCTGAATTCGTTTTCGGGTAACCGGGTCGTTAAGGCGCTCTTTGCCGAATCCACCATTCCGGTACTCGACAGCCTGGAGCTGAACGCTTCGGGCCGTGCGGACTGGTATAGCGATTTTGGCAAGGCCTTCTCGCCCAAGTTTGGCTTTCGCTGGCAGCCAGAGGATCGCGTCACGTTCCGAGGCTCCTGGAGCCGTGGTTTTCGTGCGCCGACCATACCGGAAAACGCCGATAGCGCCTCTGTTTCCTATATCACCGCAACGGACCCCTACGACCCGCTTCGCCCAGGCCAGAACTTCAATATCAACCGCTTCCAGGAGTCGAATCCGGAGCTCAAGCCTGAGCGCACCAAGAATATCAGCCTGGGTGTTGTAGTTGCACCCACACCGCTCACCACTATCGGGCTCGATTACTACCACATCGATATCGAGAACTATATTGACGCCGTCTCGGCGAACTATGTGATCGAGAATCAGGACAGCTACCCCGGCCAGGTCATTCGTGATGAGGATGGTCACCTGACTCGGGTAATCACCCGGTACGAGAACCTGGGTCACCTGAAAACTTCCGGCTATGAGCTGACCTTGGCGCAGCGTATACCCACCAATGGGTTTGGTGACTTCACCCTGGCCAGTGACTGGACCTACCTGAAGGACTACCGCTATCCAGAATATCCGGGCGCCCCTCTGATAAACGTGGCGGGCGGTAACTACTGGGCAGCCATGCCTCGCTGGAAAGCCAATACAAGCCTGACATGGAATTACAGCGCCTGGACGACTCGGCTGAGCTGGCTCTATACCGGCAGCTACCATCAGGCTTACCTGGACGCATTGGCAACCGAGGGCAAGGAGAAAGTCAGCAGCTACAGCCAGTTTGATGCTTCTGTCAGCTATAGAGGTTTCAAGAACCTCACGCTACGGGCATCCCTGGAAAATATCGCTAATAAAAAGCCTCCGTATGACCCGGCATTAGGCAGTAACTACTACTACGACATCTCCCAGTACGACCCTATGGGCCGTTACCTGCGCGTAGGGTTCGATTACAAATTCATGTAAGAAGCCGAACCCGGCAACGCTAGTTGCCGGGTTCGGCTGTTGTCGGCACTTCACATCATTCAAGGCTTAAAGGCTTGAGCAGAGCCTAATGTGTGTCGTTCATAAGGAGTGAAGCGGTGTTTTCAACAGGGTCGATCCACACGTACAGCCGCTTGATGGTACTGCTTGTTTCCTGCCTCGTTTCATCGGCGTTATTGGCTACGCCCCACAGTTACATGACGGTCTATGGCGACCCGCCCAAGTACCCTGAGGGCTTTGAGCATTTCGACTATGTGAATCCCGACGCGCCCAAAGGAGGCTCGCTCAGACGCTCAGCCAAATCGATCGACCGTTTCAACTTCCTGCTGCCCTATCTAGACAAGGGCACTGGCGTCGACCAGATCAATGCCTGGGTCTACGAGCCGCTGGCCTATCGCTCGCTGGACGAGCCCTATACGGTGTACGGTCTGATTGCCGAAAAGATGGAGCGCGACCCGGAGAACCGTTGGGTACGCTTCTTCCTCAACCCCAAGGCACGCTTTCATGACGGTATGCCCGTTCTGGCTGAGGATGTTCGCTTCACTTTCGAGACCTTGGTGACCAAGGCGAGCCTGAGCTTTCGGCAGCTGTACGGTGACGTAAAAGACGTCACCATTGAAAGCGACCGGCAGATCCTGTTTACCTTCAAGACGAACGAAAACCGCAGTCTGGCGCTGGATCTGGCGTCCATGCACATCCTGCCTGCACATTGGTGGAAAGACCGGGACTTTGCCAACGGTAACGGCTTTGAGCCGCCGCTGGGGAGCGGACCTTACAAGGTCTCGCACGTCGATCCGGGACGCACTGTCACCTTCGAGCGCGTCAAGAACTGGTGGGCAAAGGATCTGCCGGTAACTCGGGGACTGTACAATTTCGACACGCTCACCGTCGACTTCTTTGCCGACACCGATGTCGCCCGCGAGCTCCTGCTGGCCGGCGCGTACGACTACAACCGCGAGTACTCCGCCACAGGCTATACCATCCGCTACGACAGCCCCGCCCTGCGCGATGGGCGCTTGCAGCGAGACATCCTGGCGACAGGAAAGCCCGTCCGTGCTCAAGGCTTTGTCTTCAACCTGGACAATCCCTTCTTTCAGGATCGCCGCGTCCGCCAGGCCATTGCCATGCTCTGGGATTTTGAGTGGACCAACAAGCAGCTCATGCGCAGCTTCTATAAACGCCAGCAGAGCTACTTTCCCAAGACCGAAATCGCTGCCACACAGCTACCGGATGCACAGGAGCTGAAAATCCTCGAGCCCTTTAGAGGCCAGATACCGGATGAAGTCTTTACCGAGTTGTTCCAGCCGCCCAAGACCGACGGCTCGGGCTTTATTCGGGACAAGCAGCTCGAAGCCCTGTACCTGCTTGAGTCCGCCGGCTGGCATCCCAAGGGCGACCAGCTCGTCAACGCCAACGGCGATCCCCTGATCTTTACCTTTCTCAATGGGCAATCCGGTTTTGAGCGGATGGTGCTGCCCTTCAAACGGACGCTGGCCCAGATAGGCATTGGGCTGAATATTCGCAATGTGGACACAGCGCAGTACATCAACCGCACCAACAGCCGCGACTACGACATGATCGTGACCGGCTTTCCCCGGGGTGGCGATCCCAGCGCATCGCCAGGGCGAGAGCTCTTTGATTATTACGGCTCCGACAGTGCCAACCGGGTGGGTAGCTCCAACGCCATGAACCTGAAGAATCCAGTAGTCGATCGGCTTATCGAAGGCGTGGCCAATGCCAGAAGCCGGGATGAGATGGTGCATTACGCCCGCGCGCTCGATCGGGTGCTGCAATGGGGTTATTACATGGTTCCGCATTATTACTCGGACGGCGAGCCCAGCGTATTCCGCAACCGTTTCGGCCGTCCCCGCATAGCACCCGCTTATGAAGAGGGGCTCGACACCTGGTGGGAAGTCAGCCCAACCCCGCTCACCAACGAGCAGATGGCCGCACGGCTACAGGAGAAACCCTGATGGCAGCCTATATCCTTAGACGCCTGTTGTTCATTATTCCTACGCTTCTGGTCATCCTGATCGTCAACTTTGTCATTATCCAGGCGGCCCCTGGCGGCCCGGTAGATCAGGCCATTGCTCGCCTGCAAGGCATGGGCAACCAGGGCGGTATTGCAGGAGGTAGCCATGATGGAGCGGCCGGAGCCTCGTCCGGCTCGCGAGGTAGCAGAGGCCTGGACCCTGAGCTGATCAAGGAAATCGAGCGGCAGTACGGCTTCGACAAGCCACCGCTTGAGCGCCTTTGGCTAATGATCAGGAACTACGCGCACCTGGATTTTGGTAACAGCTTTTTCCGTGGTGCCAAGGTAACGGACCTGATTCTGGAAAAGCTGCCGGTATCCCTTTCACTTGGCTTCTGGGCCACACTGATCACTTACCTGATCTCGATTCCCCTCGGGATACGCAAGGCGATCCGTCATGGCAGCGCATTCGATATCTGGACCAGCACCGCCATCATCGTGGGTTATGCCTTGCCGGCCTTTCTGTTCGCCATGTTCCTGATCGTGGTGTTTGCCGGTGGAAGTTATTTCAGTCTGTTTCCCGCCGTAGGGCTCACTTCGGAGAACTTTGACCAGCTCAGCCTCGCGGGCAAGGTAGTGGACTATTTCTGGCATCTGGTGCTGCCTGTTTCGGCGCTGGTCATTGGCGGGTTCGCTACCCTGACCATTTTGACCAAGAACAGCTTTCTGAACGAAATCAGCCGCCAGTATGTTGTCACGGCGCGGGCTAAAGGGCTTACTGAGTGCGGCGTGCTGTACAAGCATGTATTTCGCAATGCCATGCTGCTGGTCATTGCCGGTATTCCCCAGGCACTGATCGAGGTGTTCTTTGCCGGCTCCCTACTGATTGAAGTGATCTTTTCGCTCGACGGACTGGGTCGCATGAGCTACGAGGCGGCGCTCTACCGTGACTATCCGCTGGTGTTCGGCTCGCTGTTCATTTTCACGCTGTTTGGCCTGCTGATCAAACTGGCCGGGGACATCTCCTACACCCTGGTCGATCCACGCATCGACTTTTCGGCGAGGAACGCCTGATGCTGACACTGTCTCCGTTAAGCCAACGCCGCTTTGCCCGCTTCAAGGCCAACCGTCGCGGCTGGTGGTCGCTCTGGATATTCTGCGCATTGCTGGTGACTTGCCTGTGTGGCGAACTCATTGCCAACGACAAACCCTTGGTGGTGGGCTACCACGGCTCGCTATATTTCCCGATATTCAATCGTTATACCGAAACCGAGTTTGGTGGCCAGTTACCGTTCCAACCAGACTACCGCAGCGAATACGTACAGAAACTGATAGGGGACCAGGGCGGCTGGATGGTCTTTCCTCCCATTCCGTTCAGTGACGATACGGTAAACTACGACCTCTCCGTCCCGGCGCCCAGTGCGCCGTCGGAAACAAACTGGCTGGGCACCGACAGTCAGGCCCGTGATGTGCTGGCACGAGTAATTTTCGGCGCACGCATCTCTATCCTGTTTGCCTTGGCACTAACGGCTGTCAGCGCTGTGATCGGGATCACCGCAGGCGCCTTGCAGGGTTATCACGGGGGCTGGGTAGACCTGCTGGGGCAGCGCTTTATCGAAATTTGGTCAGGCCTGCCGGTTCTGTATCTGCTGATCATCCTGTCCGGCTTTGTGGAGCCTAACTTCTGGTGGCTGTTGGGCATCATGGCGCTCTTTTCCTGGCTGGCGCTGGTGGACGTGGTACGGGCCGAGTTCTTGCGCGGGCGCAGTCTGGAGTACGTCAAAGCGGCACGGGCGCTGGGGCTGTCTGATCGCAAGGTCATGTGGCGGCACATCCTGCCCAACGCGATGACCTCCACGCTCACCTATGTTCCCTTCATCATTACCGGTGCCATTACAACGCTGACCGCTTTGGATTTTCTAGGCTTTGGCCTGCCGATCGGCACCGCGTCGCTAGGGGAGCTGGCCAACGAAGGCAAGCAGAACCTGCAAGCACCCTGGCTGGCGATGACCGCTTTTTTCGCCCTCGCCTTGATCTTGAGCCTGCTGGTTTTTATTGGCGAAGCCTTCCGTGATGCATTCGACCCGAGGGCCGTGTGATGACCGAGAGTCTGATTGAAATCCGCGATCTGAGAGTGGCTTTTTCCGGCCAGGAAGTCGTACACGGTATCGACCTGGATATTCGCCGTGGCGAATGTCTGGCGCTGGTGGGCGAATCCGGCTCGGGCAAATCCGTCACGGCTCACTCGATCCTGCGCCTGCTGCCTGCCTCCATTACCACAACCTCCGGTGGCATCTGCTACAACGGTGAAAACCTCATGACCGCAAACGAAAAGCGTCTGCGCACCCTGCGCGGCAACCGTATCGCCATGATCTTTCAGGAGCCCATGACATCCCTCAACCCGCTGCATACTGTGGAACGGCAGATCAGCGAAGTATTGGCGCTGCACAAGGGCTTGGGCGGCAAGCACGCGCGTGCACGAGTGATCGAATTATTGGAGCTGGTCGGCATACGCGAACCGCTCAAGCGGCTCAAGGCCTACCCGCATCAGCTCTCGGGTGGCCAGCGCCAGCGGGTGATGATCGCCATGGCGCTGGCCAACGAGCCGGAACTGCTGATCGCCGACGAGCCCACCACAGCCCTGGACGTGACTGTGCAGCAGAAGATCCTCGAACTCCTGAAGGACCTCCAGGCGCGCCTTGGCATGTCGTTGCTGCTTATCAGCCATGACCTGAATTTGGTCCGGCGCATTGCCCAGCGTGTCTGTGTGATGCGTAACGGCGTGGTAGTTGAGCAGAACAGCTGTCAGGCCCTTTTTTCCGCACCTCAGCATACCTATACCCGCATGCTGATCGAAGCCGAACCCGACGGCGGGCCGGTAGCAACAACCAGCGATGCCTCGCTGATACAGGCGCAGGATGTACGCGTCTGGTTTCCGCTGCCCAAACCGTTGTTCAGCCGCCAGCGCCACTATGTCAAGGCGGTGGACGGTGTGAGCTTCGAGCTAAAGAAAGGCCGCACCCTGGGCATCGTGGGCGAGTCCGGCTCAGGCAAGTCCACCTTGGGCCAGGCGATCCTGCGACTGGTGCAGGCCCAGGGCGCCATCCGCTTTCAGGGGCAGGCGATCGAAACCTTTAACGCCTGGCAGATGCGTCCGCTTCGTCGCCACATGCAGATTGTGTTTCAAGATCCGTTCGGCAGCCTGAGCCCACGGATGTCCGTCGAGCAGATCATCCGTGAGGGTTTGGATATCCACGAGATCGGCACACCCAAAGAGCGGGAATCGGCGATCATTCGGGTCTTACAGGAAGTAGGTCTCGATCCTGAAACACGGCACCGCTATCCTCATGAGTTTTCGGGCGGCCAACGCCAGCGTATCGCCATCGCGAGGGCGCTTGTGCTGCAACCCGAGCTGATATTGCTCGACGAGCCCACGTCTGCTCTGGATCGTACCGTTCAAAAGCAGGTTGTCGACCTGTTGCGTAACCTGCAAGCGATTCATGGGCTAACGTATCTGTTCATCAGCCATGATCTGGCCGTGGTTCGGGCATTGGCCCATGATCTGATTGTCATCAAGGATGGCAAGGTCGTGGAACACGGCGAGGCCTGCCGGATCTTTCAGGCGCCACAACACCCGTATACTCAGGAATTACTGGCGGCGTCGGTCGCACCATTGGAACGCTCAGGCGAGATCGTTGACCGACAACGGGCCTGAATCAAGGAGGACTCATGACCATTACCCTACGCGCTATCCGCGAGAGCGATGCCGAGGCTTTGGCATCGATTCTGAACCAGCCGGGCACGCGCCGGGGTACGCTGCGCCTACCCTACCGACCCACTCAGAGCATGAGCGACTGGATCAAGCAGTACCCCGCTGAAGACGTTCGGGTGCTGGCCGAACAGCAAAACAATGTGCTGGGCTTTGCAACGCTCAACCGTATGAAAGGCCGGCGGATTCATGTGGCGGAGCTGGTCATTGCGGTTGGGGATGACCACACTGGTAAAGGCGTAGGAACCCAGCTGATGGCGGCGCTGATCGATGCCGCCGACAACTGGATGAACCTCAAACGTATTGAGCTGACGGTGTATACGGACAACGCCCCGGCTATCGCCCTGTATGAAAAGTTCGGCTTTGTTCACGAGGGCACTCAGATCGCCTATGCCTATCGTGACGGTGCCTACGTGGATGTCTACTGCATGGCCCGGGTGAGAGCATGAAGGATGTGGTAAAGGGCGCGCTGTTGGCACTGGCCGTGTTGCTCCAAGGTTGTGAACCCACCGAAAAGGCAGCCGAAACGCAAACATCAGCCGTCCCGAAGGTGGACATCGCAACGGCCACGCCCTCGACGGAACCGCTGACCACACGCCTGACCGGGCGGATGGAGGCCTATCGTACGGCGGAAGTCCGTGCTCGCGTGGAGGGTATTGTGGAAGCCCGCACCTATCGGGAAGGCCAGGAGGTCAAAGCCGGTACGCTGCTGTTCCGTATTGATCCGGCTCCACTCAAGGCCGAACTGGCAGCGGCTGAAGCGGAGCTGGCTCAGGCACGTGCAGCCGCCGATGCGGCCGAGGACATTGCCAAACGCTCCAGGCAACTGATGGCCGATGAGTCCATCAGTGCCCAGCAGTACCGCAAGGACTTCTTTACTGAGAAGCAGGCGCGGGCAACCGAGAAGGCAGCCGAAGCCAAGGTACAGAGCGCCCGCCTGAAGCTCGCCTATGCCAACGTGACCTCTCCGATTGCCGGCCGTGCACGCCGGGCTGAGGTCACGGAGGGTGCACTGGTCGGTCAGGATGAAGGCACCAAACTGACCACGGTCGAGCAGATTGACCCGATCTATGTGAATTTTGCCCAGCCCATGGCCGACTCCCTGGGGCTCAGGCAGAGCCTTCAGCAGACCGACAAGCGCGAGAAGCCCATCCTGCGCCTGCGACTGAGCAATGGCTCGACCTACCCCTTGAACGGCACCCTGCTCTTCTCCGATTGGGCCGTGGATGAGAAGACCGATACGGTGGCCATGCGGGCTGTGTTCGATAACCCCGACCATCTGCTGCTGCCCGGAATGTATGTGCAGGTCGAGCTGCAGCAGCCCGGCCAGACGCAGGCCGTTCTTATTCCCCAGCAGGCCCTGACGCGAACGCGCGAAGGCGCCTATACCATGGTTGTCGACGAGACCAACCACGCCCACAGCCGCCCGATTTCCGCCGATACGCTCGAAGGCAATCAATGGCGCGTCACCGACGGTCTGAAAGCTGGCGAGCGGGTCATCCTCAGTGGCAGCGCCCTGAAGGACGGTCAGGCCGTAGAGCCCAAGCAAGCCACCCTGACGACCCAGCCGGTCGCCTCAAAAGAGTAAGCGCAGACCATGTCCTCGTTTTTCATTGCGCGCCCGGTATTCGCCTGGGTCGTCGCCATCATGATTTTTCTGGGCGGAGGCCTTACGGCGCTGCGTCTGGCGGTGGAGCAATACCCTAACGTCTCGCCTCCAAGGGTAGGCATACAGGCCTACTACCCGGGTGCCTCGGCCGAAGTCATCGAACGTACCGTTACCTCCGTTATCGAACGCGAGCTGAGTGGTATCGAGGGACTGCTGTATTTTGCTTCTGACAGTACCGCTACGGGAGAGGTGGAGATTGGCCTGTCCTTTGAGCCGGGCACCAATCCGCAGATTGCCTCCATTGAAGTGCAGAACCGCATCAAGCGCGTCGAGGAGCGCCTGCCGGAAAGCGTGCGGCGCCAGGGAGTCGAAGTGGACAAGAGTGGTGATAACGACCTGCTGTTCGTCACGCTTCTGGCAGACAACCCGAACATCACACATATCCAGATGGGCGACTACGCCACTACCGTGGTGCGCCCTGCCCTCCTGCGTGTGCCCGGCGTGGGCAAGGTGGAGGTCTATAGCCCCGAATATGCCATGCGAATCTGGCCAGACGTCCACAAGCTCACCGCCATGGGCGTGACCACTTCAGATATGGTCAGCGCTATTAACCGCTATAACGAGCGCATTACCCTTGGCTCCATTGGCACGCCTCCGGTGCCCGCCAATACCACACTCACGGCCCCGCTGACGGTTGAGGAAATCCTCGATACACCGCAGTCCTTTGGCGCGGTTCCGCTGCGGGTCAACCCGGACGGGTCGGCCCTGCGCATTCAAGATGTAGCCCGTGTCGAGCTGGGCGGCAACTACTACACCTACCCGTCCTACGTGAACGGCAGGCCTTGCGGCGCTATTTCCATCAAGCTTGCTCCCGGCGCCAACGCGCTCAGCACGGCGCAGGCGGTCAAGGCCACACTGGCAGAGTTGTCCCAACAGTTCCCACCGGGCATGCACTACCAGACGGCGTTCGACACAACAACCTACGTACATATGTCCATAGTGAAAGTGGCCTATACGCTGATCGAGGCGATGGTGCTGGTCTTTCTGGTCATGCTGGTGTTTCTGCAAAACCTGCGCGCCACGCTGATCCCGTCCATCGTGGTACCGATAGCCCTGGCCGGCACCTGTGGCGCCATGTTGGCACTGGGTTTCTCTATCAATGTGCTGACCCTGTTCGGTATGGTCCTGGCCATCGGGATTCTGGTGGATGACGCCATCGTAGTAGTGGAAAACGTCGAACGCATCATGCGGGAGGAAGGACTGGCTCCCCGCGAGGCAACGCTCAAGGCCATGCAGCAGATCAGCGGCGCCATTGTGGCAATTACGCTGGTACTGACTGCCGTGTTCATCCCGATGGCGTTTTTCGAGGGCGCTACTGGCTCGATCTACCGGCAGTTCTCCGTGGCGCTGGCCGTGCCGATGGCCTTCTCGGCATTTCTGGCGCTCACGCTGACGCCCGCCCTGTGCGCAACGCTGCTCAAACCGGCAGCGACCGATACGCTCAGCCTGGGCAAGGTGGGCCGCTGGGCGGCTTCCCTATCGGCAGGCTATCAACGCAGCCTGGGCGGTGTCTTGAATCGACCGGTGCGCTTCGTGCTGCTGTATCTCGTTCTGCTGGCCGTGCTGGCGCTTCTGTTCAGCCGCCTGCCCGGCTCCTTTGTGCCGAACGAAGACAAGGGCAGTTTTGCCACCGTCGTGCTGCTTCCCACCGGCTCGACCCAGGAAATGACGCATCAGGTGGTAGAGGAGGTACAGGCCTATCTGCGCAGCGACCCTTCGGTCGGCCAGCTCTTCACCCTGCAGGGTTTTAGTTATTTTGGCGGCGGCGAGAACGCCGCCATGATCTGGCCGACGCTCAAGGATTGGTCAGAGCGTAAGGCTCCTGACCAACACGTCGATGCCATCATCGCGCGGCTGAACCAGCATTTCGCCACTGGCTCCTTGTCTATTCCCAATGTCACTATCCAGGCGCTGAACACACCGCCGCTGCCCTCCATGGGGCGCACCGCCGGTATCGACATGCGTCTTCAGGATCGCGCAGGGCTTGGGCACGAAGCCTTGCTGGCTGCCAAGGACAAGCTCCTGACACTGGCACGGCAGAATCCTGTATTCGCTACCGCCACCTACTCGGGGCAGGACGACACGCCGCAGCTCAAGGTTTCCATTGATCGCTTGAAAGCCCAGAGTATGGGCGTCTCGGTGGATGAGATCAATTCGACCATGGCTACCCTCTACGGCTCGCTCTATGTGGGAGATTTCATCCATGATAATCAAGTCCGCCGAATCGTCATCCAGGCGGAGGGCAAGGACCGGCAACAGCCTGACAGCCTGCTCCAGGCCCGGGTTCGCAATGCTGACGGCGAGATGGTGCCGCTAAGCACCTTCGTGACGCTTAGATGGACGGTAGGCACGATGGCTATCGAGCACTTCAACGGCTTCCCGTCGCTCTCCATCAACGCCACACCGGCGGCGGGCTACAGCACCACCCAGGCGATGGACACCATGGCACGCCTGGTAGGCGAGCTACCCACCGGCGTCGGCTACGAATGGGCAGGTCAGTCCTATCAGGAGCGGCTGTCCGGCGATCAGACACCCCTGCTGTTCGGCCTGTCCATTCTGGTAATCTTCCTGTGCCTGGCGGCGCTCTACGAGAGCTGGTCGGTACCTTTTGCGGTCATCCTGGCGATTCCGCTGGGCATCATCGGTGCGGTCATGGCCACTACGCTGCGCGGACTGCCGGACGACCTATACTTCAAGGTCGGCCTCATCATCATCATGGGCCTCACTGCCAAGAACGCCATCCTCATCATTGAGGTAGCCCGCGAACTCCAGCATGAGGGCACTCCCTTGCGTCAGGCCATTCTGGACGCCGCCCGGATGCGCCTGCGCCCTATCGTCATGACGTCCCTAGCCTTCATGTTCGGCGTATTGCCCCTCATGTTTTCCCAGGGCCCGGGCTCGGCCAGCCAGCACGCCATTGGCACCAGCGTTTTCGGCGGCATGCTTTCGGCCACGCTGCTGACCCTGTTTTTCGTCCCACTCCTGTATGCACTGGTCATGCGCTTCAAACGGCGCGCGGCCTCTGCTGCGTCTTCCTCCCCTACGGACAGGACGGCCCATGAGCTTACGCCCTGATGCGCTGCTTTCGCACCCTTCAGACCCTGATTTCCAGCGGACGGCAGACCGGTTGATCTGGCTTTTAAAGAATGAGCCGCCCGGCTGCTAACCGGCTTGCTCGGCCAGGATCAGTCGCATGCCAATGACATCCACATCCGAGCGCAGCTCCACTGGTTTGAAGCCGAGCTTGTGGTACAGCGACTGTGCCACGGCATTGTCCCGGTAGACGCGCAGCGTAACCATGGAAGCGCCTGTGTCCGCCACAGCCTGCCGAATCAGTTGCTCGCACAACTGCTTGCCATAACCGTGGCCCCGCCAGTCAGGCGAGACGATGATGCGGCACAAGTGGACAGTATCAGGCGAGACGGTTCGGTATTGCCCAAAGGCAAGCGGCCGGTTGACGCCCTCTACCAATGAAAAGCTTTTACCGGGCACCTCCAGCAGTTCCGGCAACTCAACGGCAGTGAACGGATACCTGAGCTGGGGCCCTGCCCAGCGCGCGCAGGCGTCAGCCGTAGGCACCCAGGCAACCAGTGCCTCGTAATCACTGGGAATCGGTGCGCTTAGTGTGGCAGTCATGGTGCAAACCTCCTCTTAGGCCTGCCGGGCCATCAACAGCTTTACGCCCAGCCCTACGAATAACGCGCCGCTGGCCCGCTTGATCGCCGTGACCCAACGGCTCGCGGAAAGCCGCCTGCTGAGCCTGGACACACTGAAGCAATACACACAGTGTACCGTCACGACAATCAAGGCGATGGTCAGGTACATCGTGGTGAACTGTACAACCAATGATCGTCCCGGCTCGATGAACTGCGGCAAGAAAGCTGAAAAGAAGATAAGCGTTTTCGGATTGCTGATTGATACCAGCAGCGCTTCACCAAAAACCTTGGACGACGAGACACTGGGCGCAATAGCTGGTGTGACCGTAGACGATCCAGGCTGACGTTTGAGCAGCTGCACAAAACCAAGATAGATCAGATAAGCCGCTCCGATCAGCTTCATCGCCAGAAACGCCATCGGCATGGCTGCCACCAGAGCGCCTATGCCAAGCGCCACAAGAATGATCACGAATAGCTGCGCCGTCAGGTTACCTGCCAGGGTCGCCAGCGTTCCCCGTCCGCCATAGCGCAAGGTATTGCGAATGACCAAAAGGACGTTGGGCCCGGGAGAAAGCGTTGTTACCAGGTAAGCAACACAAAAGACAAACCAGACATGCAGCGTCATGGAGCTCTCCATAGGATCACAGATGTTACCGCATCACCATCGTGACACTTTACCTGCCTTACCAGGAAAATGTTGAAGGCCTGGCCCAGCTTAAGGAAAGGTTAAGAGCCTTGCTTCAGGTTAGGCCTTTTACCTCTCTAGTGAGGGCTACTTCTTTGTAGTCATTAGGGCATGCCCCTGCGACTACAAGACTACCTATCAGCTAATAGGTGAAGCTCCAGTGTGATCAGTTACGAGAGGGTTGAATACGGTCCTCCAAGCTGTAACTATGCCCTCATGATTAATACTTTGTTTTCAAGCAGCATGCATTGGCGCCGCTCTATCTAAGAGCGGCCCGTCACGTATTTTCTTAACCGACAGCGCCGCCATGTTCTGGCTGGTGCTGTGCTGTAATCTACTTCCGACATGGCGGCGCTCCAACAAGGAGAGCACGCCCATGGCACAAGTAAAGATCTACGGATTGAGACGTAACCTTGAAGCTATCAGGTCCGAATTATCAGAGGCCATCCACGCTTCTATAGTCGAGGCTTTACAGTACCCGCTAGAGAAGCGCTTTCATCGTTATATCTTACTGGATGAGCTGGATTTTCTTTACCCTGCCGATCGGTCGGAGCGCTACATCATTCTCGAAATAAGTATGTTTGAAGGGCGCTCAGTGAGCGCAAAAAAGCAGCTAATCCATCTCTTGTATAAAAAAATCATGTCAGCAACAGGCATCACTCCTCAGGATATCGAAATTACCTTGTTTGAAACCCCAAAGCATAACTGGGGGATAAGAGGCAAGCCTGGCGATGAGCTCGGGTTGAGTTATCAAGTCACCGTTTAGCATCAGGGCTATAACGGAGGACGTTAATGGTAGCTGCATTCGTGTAGTCGATGGGATATACCCCAACGACTACACCTTGTTCTATAAGCTGTTCTGGTTAGTTAATGTAACGGTAGCCTTCTAGTCACGTTGGGTCGTAAGCAGCTATTTAATGGTGTTAATCAAAATGGCACATAATGTGATATCTGTACGGCCAATAAAACCTAGCGAGTGGCAGCTTTATCGGAATACGCGACTATATGCACTTCGCGACTCTCCCAATGCTTTCGCAAGCACCTATGAAGAAGAAGCTCTAAGAGCAGATGAGAGTTGGAAAGCCCGAATCATTGCGGCTTTTTCCTCCAACAATGACCATGCTTTGTTTGCGCTGGATGGAAATGAGGTTTGCGGTCTGGCTTGGGGAAAGCTATCAGCGAATACCGCTGACATCTTTCAAATGTGGGTAAATCCTAAATCACGAGGGCTAGGTGCAGGCCGCGCTCTGCTCGATGAACTCCTAGCCTGGGCAAAGAGATGTAGAGCGCTCCGTGTCCGCTTAGGTGTTACGGCAGCCGATACACCAGCAATGCATTTATATAAGGCGTTTGGCTTCCTGTTGGATGGAGATCTAGAGCCTCTGCGCAAGGATTCTGTTCTCATGAGTCAGCCAATGGTATTAGAGTTAAGGTCCGCTCTACCTTGAGCGCAAGTCTCTGAGTAGTTATTAGCGTATACCCCAGCGACTACATGGCTTAGATAACCGAGGTCATGGCAGAAGATGTGAGCAAGCGCATCTGATGCCTATCACAACCAGGTTTCGCCGTTGGGGCTAAGTCAAGTATTATCGTAGCGGGCCGTTGCTGCCCGCCGCTCGCGCCCCTTGGGTAAGGTGAAAGCAGCCATGTTTCTTCTTCAATCGCTTCTCTGATCACCGAAGCATTGGTAATGCGAGCTCCAGGACGCTTCGCTTTCAGGAGGAACGATGACTTCAATTGAGCAAGCCAAACAGATGGCCAAAAGGTTACGCGCTTCACTAACAGAGCGTAATCAAGACATAACCCACTCTAGTGCGCTTGAGCTGGTCTCCCATCAACTAGGCTACAGGGACTGGAATACTGCATCAGCAGCACTTTCAAAAGAGAATCAGACGCAAAACAACCCTGCCTTCGAGAGACCTATTCCGATCCTTCGGATGTTTGATGAAAATAAGGCACGGGAGTTTTACCTAGGCTTCTTGGGTTTCAGTGTTGAGTTCGAACATCGATTTGAAGCTCATCTGCCGCTTTACCTTGGCATTGATCGAGGCGGCCTAAAGCTTCATTTATCCGAACATCATGGCGATGCCAGTCCGGGCTCGACTATCTTTGTACCGATGCGAAACATCGAGGCATTTCGCGATGAGCTATTAGCCAAACACTACGGTTACGGTCGCCCAGAGATTGTTCACCAGCCGTGGGGAAAGGTTATGGAAGTCCATGATCCTTTTGGTAATCGCATTCGTTTCTGCCAGGACTGATTAGCTACTAAGCATAGTAGTCGCTGGGGTATACCCCGGCGACTACAAGTACTATGCGGACCCATCAGCTTGAGGGTAAGAGGTAGAGTCTATAGATTGGGATCAACCAGTGTTATCTGCTGATCACAGCGAATGCTCTACTGGATATAGATATCGAGTTGCCATCTGGGTCTTTAGCATTCGCAAAAGAATAGCCGTCTGCATGGTGAGTAGTACCAAACCTTAACCCCTGCGTCATACACTGCTCTTTGAAGCTCTCTACATCCTCAACATCAAAAACGAGCTTGACGGCAGCCTGTCCTCCTTTTATGCCCTTCCCGGCAGAATGAACCATAATAGTGGCACCGCCACCTTTTGGTATTAATTCAGCGACACGATCGTTGACATTGATCTCACTAGTAAACCCGAAATAACGTTCATAAAAGGCGCATGTGACTTGAACATCTCTAACGTACAGCATGATGCGATTCAGTTTAGGGGTCATGCTTGTAGCCTATTTCTGATCTATCAGTGGAGTCGAGCATATACCGCTTCGGTAACGGCCACATCGATACCCAAAGCTAGAAGGAAACTAACCTCCCTTCAAAAGGCGGTTATTGATAGAAGTATTTACGGCCTTTGATAGCTATTTTTATGTGTTCATTAGGGTGTACCCCAGCAGCTACATCAAAAGCGTATGCCCTTGGTGTAGCGATTAATTAACAAGAGGACTTAAACGACTACACCGCCTATTCGCTACACCTAACGACTACACTTTTCGGGGCTCGCAAATTAGAAACGCCCCTGCGTCTATAATTGCTTGATAAACACCGATCAGCCATGTCTCAAGCGTAATGCAGCTGTCCCGTTTGCGCTCTAGAGCATGTTACCTGCCTGCACTTTCTCTTTGAGATACCAGCTGTATTAAGCTTTAGGTAACAACCGAAGCCTCTACTAAAATCAATCCAATATATCAATTTATAAAATCGAAATAATAATTTGATTAGATATTCAGGGATAACTATTAAGAGCCGCTAACAAAACCCATTTCTGGTTGGCTGATATAGGCAAGCACAAGCGTGATACTCACTGAAATCTCTTACCCTTGCCCTGCCGCCTACGCTCATTTATGAGGTTTTGTTAGCAGCTCTAAATAACCGCTCTGTACCGTGTAGCGCTTTTCTGCCATGCCCTCATCTCCAAGGTAGAGCCTGCTTTGTGAACATACTGATTACGGGCGCATCAGGGTCTGGTACAACAACGTTGGGTGTCGCATTGGCCAACCGTCTGCATGGCGTGGCCCTGGATGCAGATGGCTATTACTGGTTACCCACTGAAACACCCTATACCCAGCGACGCGACAAGTCCGAGCGTAATGCGTTGTTGATTAAAGACATGCAGGTCAGTGAGACAGTGATTATTTCCGGCTCGATCATGAACTACGGGGATTACCTCGAAAACCTGTTCGACCTGATTGTGTTTCTTTACCTGCCCGCTGAAATCCGCATACCCCGTCTCAAGGCACGGGAAGAAGCCCGTTTCGGCTCAGCCAGCCCCGAGTTTCTGGACTGGGCTGCTCAATACGATAGTGGTCCCGCGGTTGGGAGCAGGAGCCTTGCTAACCATACCGCCTGGCTGTGCCAGCGTACCTGCCCGGTGCTTAGGCTGGAAGGCGATATGACCGTGGAGGCACGCGTAAGGCGCGTTGTGGCTGAACTCAAGCGACTGGCCCTTCTACCCCACCTATAAAAAAGCCCGCACAAGGCGGGCTTTTTGTCTGCCAGTGATCAGGCGGCGACAGAAGCGGCCTCTTCCAGCGAGGCCATATCGATCACGAAACGGTACTTCACGTCCCCCTTGAGCATGCGCTCATAGGCTTCGTTGATGTCCTGCATCTTGATCATTTCGATGTCGGAGACGATGTTGTGCTTGGCACAGAAATCCAGCATTTCCTGGGTCTCGGCAATTCCGCCAATCAGCGATCCGGCAATCTGGCGACGCTTGAAGATCAGGTTGAATACCTCGGGAGACGGATGCGGCTCACCGGGCGCGCCCACCAGCGTCATGGTGCCGTCACGCTTGAGCAAGGAAATGAACGCATCCAGGTTGTGCGAGGCGGCCACGCAGTTGAGGATGAAATCAAAGCTGTTCAGGTGTGCATTCATCTCGTCCTGGTTTTTCGACACTACCACTTCGTCAGCACCGAGTCTCAACGCGTCGTCTTTCTTGTCGGGCGAGGTTGTGAACAGTACGACATGGGCCCCCATTGCATGGGCAATCTTGACCGCCATGTGACCCAAGCCGCCCAGACCAACGACACCGACCTTTTTGCCCGGACCGACCTTCCAATGGCTGAGGGGTGAGTAGGTAGTGATACCGGCGCACAGGAGCGGTGCAACGGCAGCCAAGTTTTCCGTGTGGGTGATCTTTAAGACAAACTTTTCGCTGACGACGATATTGTCGGAGTAACCGCCATAGGTATTCTCGCCGCCAAAGACCGGCCCGTTATAGGTACCGACGAAACCGTTCTCGCAATACTGCTCCAGCCCTTCATTGCAGGAAGAGCATTGCTGGCAGCTGTCGACCATGCACCCTACGCCAGCCAGATCGCCTACCTTGAAATGGGTCACATGATCACCAACCGCTACGATACGACCAACGATTTCATGTCCCGGTACTGACGGGTATAGCGTGTTCTTCCATTCATTGCGCGCAGTGTGCAGGTCCGAATGGCAGACGCCGCAGTACAAAATATCGATCTGTACATCGTGTGGGCCTACATCACGCCGGTCGAAGTTGTACGGTACCAGTGGATCCTGAGGGGAATGAGCGGCATAGCCCTGAGACTTGATCATGCTTATCGTCCTCTTGCAGAAGGCCGTAACGGCCAGAAAAAGGCAGGAAACAGTGGACTCGTTTCCACCGGCAAAGTTACCGTGCCCCTATCGGGTCCTGGCGCGCCTTGATGCAAACGCCACCACCCCCTTTAGCAAGAAGGACATGACCGCATGACAACCCCTATCATTTTCGACACCGATCCGGGCATTGATGACGCCCAGGCCATTGCCATCATCATGGCTGATCCGGGCATCGAAGTGGTTGGCCTGACCACCACCTTCGGCAATGTCTCGATCGAGACGGCCACGCGTAATGCCTTATCGCTTGTCGAGCTGGCGGGTCAGGACATTCCCGTGGCCCAGGGCATGGGTACTCCGCTGGAAAAAACGCCTCACCCTGTTCCCGCCCATGTGCATGGCGATGACGGCCTGGGCAATCTGAACCTGCCCGCCCCGACGCGTCAGGCGGTGTCCCAAAGTGCGGCCGAGTTCATTGTCGAGGAAACGCGCAAGCGCCCCGGCGAAATCACCCTGGTGGCTGTCGGCCCGCTGGGTAATCTGGCTAAGGCCCTGGAGCTTGATCCGGACGTTATCCACCGCGTAAAGCAGGTGATCGTCATGGGCGGCTCGATCCGTGAGGGCGGCAACGTTACGCCACTGGCGGAAGCCAACATGTTTTCCGACCCGCATGCAGCCGCCCGCGTCATGACGGCTGGCTGGCCGCTCACGCTGGTAGGCCTGGACGTTACCCACCGCACCTGCCTCGATCCGGTGCGCATGCAGCGCATCACCGAAGCGCACCGCACCCTGGGTCCACTCTTGGCCCATAGTTACGCCTTCTATGCCAAGTTCTACAAATCGGCCCTGGGCATAGACGGCTGTACACCCCATGACAGCTGCGCCGTAGCATTCCTGCGTCATCCGGAGTGGTTCCAGACCGTACGCGGCCACCTGAACGTGATAACCGAGGGGCTTGCCGAAGGCCAGACCGTATTTGCACCCGAAGGCCGCCAGTTCGTAGGAGACCGGTGGAACCAGTCACCTCTTGTCGACGTGTGCATGGGCATCGATGGCGAAGCAGTCGTGCACTGGATGGAAGAGGTCCTGACAGCCAACACCTAAGCCCGGTCATGGCGCTACGGCTCATTTCGTAGCGCCCGCATGATGGGTGGCGCACAGCGATACCCATCGCCTCTACCGCCACAGTTTTTTTCTGCTCAAGCATTGCCGTAGTTCTCAGTTTTCAGGCTCAACCACTGCAGACAGCCGCTTGCGTGGCCCTCGCTGGAACTAACGCAAAGCGGCTGTCTTCCAAGCGACATCATTATGAGAAGGGGGAGTACACCATGCGCCAATGGTTAGCCATCCTGTTTACAGCCTTGGCCCTGGCAGGACTCGGCGGGTGTGATGACCAGCCTGAGGACCACCGCAAGGAGGCTGCTGAACACGCGCAAAAGGCCAAGGAGCATGAAGCCGCCGGTAATCAGCAGGCAGCCGATGCCGAGCGTGCCGCCGCGGCAGAAGCTGATCATGCCGCGCGCCTTGAGGAAGCTGAAAAAGACCCTCAGAAAGAAGGTAATGCCGAATCACCGCGTTAAGCCTTCCAGGCTGACTCACGTAATAACCTGTCTTAAAACCGACCGTGACAGCACCCACACGGTCGGTTTGCACAAATAGACAAAAAATTTCGGATAAACCTTCCATATCCTCCGGAACCCTTTGTTTTCAGGGGGATAACGACAATTTAAAAGCCAAAAAACACGCCTGGATACAATCTCCTGATGGCTCAGTGCCGCTTGTTCATAATTCTGTAACA
Organism: Pseudomonas sp. UBA3149; assembly: GCF_002364655.1. Taxonomy (NCBI): domain Bacteria; kingdom Pseudomonadati; phylum Pseudomonadota; class Gammaproteobacteria; order Pseudomonadales; family Pseudomonadaceae; genus Pseudomonas; species Pseudomonas sp. UBA3149. The sequence goes on along the minus strand of NZ_DEYV01000012.1, from coordinate 160,055 downwards.
TATTTGTCGCTTTAATTTCACGTACACAAACTAGCTTCTGCCTCACTTAACAGCCAGACATGCCTAGGAGGCATCGTGTACGCCACTCGCACTTTCCGTCTTGCCGCTCTTCTGTCTGCTCTCTGCTTGAGCACGGTCGCTCATGCAACAGACGTTACAGGCGCCGGTTCCAGCTTCGTCTATCCGGTACTGTCGAAGTGGTCTCAGGCTTACAGCCAGAAAACCCAAAACCGTATCAACTACCAGTCCATTGGTTCGGGCGGCGGTATTGCCCAGATCAAGGCGGGCACGGTTGATTTCGGTGCCTCCGATGCCCCGCTGAGCACTGACGATCTGCAAAAGTCAGGTCTGGGCCAGTTCCCCAGCGTGATCGGCGGTATCGTGCCGGTCGTCAACGTGGAAGGCATTGCACCCGGTCAGCTGAAGCTGGACGGCGAAACCCTGGCCAAGATTTTCATGGGCACCGTCAAGACCTGGAACGACCCGGCCATCGCCGCGCTGAACCCGGATCTAAAGCTGCCTTCGGCTAACATTACCGTCGTACACCGCTCCGATGGTTCGGGCACCTCCTACAACTTCACCAACTACCTGGCTAAGGTTAGCCCTGAGTGGAAGGAAAAGGTCAACTTCGGCACCACCATCAACTGGCCGACCGGTGTAGGTGGCAAGGGTAACGAAGGGGTTTCTGCCTACATCAAGCAGATCAAGAACTCCATCGGCTACGTCGAATACGCTTATGCCCTGCAAAACAAGATGTCCCATGCTCAGTTGAAAAACGCGGCGGGCACCTTTGTTGAGCCCAACGCGAAGAGCTTCCAGGCCGCTGCTGATACTGCAGACTGGGGCGCCTCCAAGGACTTCAACCTGCTGATGACCAACGCGCCAGGTGCTGACGCGTGGCCAATCACTGCCACGACGTGGGTGATCATGTACAAGGAGCCGAAGAACGCCGAGCGTAGCAAGGTCGCCTTCGATTTCTTCAAGTGGTCCCTGGAAAACGGCCAGAAGGATGCCGCTGCACTGGACTACGTTCCGCTGCCGGACTCCCTGGTCAAGAAGATCGAGGCGTATTGGGCATCTGACTTCAAGAGCTGATTCCCCACTGCCCCTCCCCGTGCACCCTGCCTCGATCGTCGAGGCGGGGTGCACTGCTGAAGGATCCTGAAAAATGCCCGCTATACCCTATACGACCGCCACCCGGGAACAACGAGAGCAGCGTGCCAGACGCGATACGCGCCATGACCGCTGGTTCCGTATTACCCTGCTGACCGCTGCACTGCTTGTCCTGTTCGTCATGCTTGGCGCAGCGGTATCCACACTCTGGGGTGGTCGCCTGGCCTTTACCACCTTTGGCTGGTCCTTCTTGACCAGCAGCGAGTGGGACGTGGTCAACGGACGCTTCGGCGCCCTAGTGCCTATCTACGGCACACTGGTTACCTCTCTGATTGCGCTGATTCTGGCCGTACCGGTCAGTTTTGGTATCGCGCTGTTTCTGAGCGAGATCGCACCACCGTGGCTGCGTACGCCGGTTGCGTCCGCAGTCGAACTGCTTGCTGGCATCCCCTCGATCATCTACGGGATGTGGGGCCTGTTCGTATTCGGCCCGTTCATGGCGGAGTATCTGGCGCCCTGGATCAATGACTATCTAGGCGCTATCCCGGTTATCGGCGGTCTTTTCCAGGGTCCGGCGCTGGGTATCGGTATGCTGAGCGCCGGCATTATTCTGGCGATCATGATTCTGCCCTTCATCACATCGGTGATGTACGAGGTCTTCCGAACCGTTCCACAACAGCTGAAAGAATCAGCCTATGCATTGGGCTCGACGACATGGGAAGTCTGCTGGGATATCGTTCTCCCCTACACTCGCTCAGCAGTCGTCGGCGGTATCTTCCTGGGCCTGGGACGGGCGCTTGGAGAAACCATGGCCGTGACCTTTGTATTGGGTAACGCCCACCAGCTTTCCCTGTCGCTGATGATGCCCAGCAGCTCCATTGCTTCGGTCATCGCTAACGAGTTCAACGAGGCCTATACTGATTTGCATCGCTCCTCGCTGATCGCCCTGGGCTTCTTGCTATTCGTCGTCACGTTTATCGTGCTTATGCTGGCCCGTCTCATGTTGGCGCGTATGTCGCGTCGGGCAGGTAATTGATGGCCGTCAACGAAAACCTCTATCGCGCCCGCAAGATCAAGAACGCCATCGCCATGACGCTCAGCAGCGCGGCGGCGATCATCGGCCTTGGCTGGCTGGTCTGGATTCTGGCCACTACCCTGATCAAGGGTGGTAGTGCGCTGAGCCTGACGCTCTTTACCGAGATGACGCCGCCGCCCGGCGCCGAAGGGGGCTTGGCCAACGCCTTGTATGGCAGCGTGCTGATCAGCCTGCTTGCCTTGGCAATCGGTGCGCCTATCGGCATTCTGGCCGGCCTATGGCTGGCCGAGTTCGCTCGTACCTCCAGGCTGGGCACGGTGATTCGTTTCGTGAACGATATCCTGTTGTCCGCCCCGTCCATCGTGATCGGTCTGTTCGTCTACACCGCCGTCGTGATCCCGATGAACCAGTTCACCAACGGCTCGATCAGCTTTTCGGGCTTTGCCGGTGGGCTTGCGCTTGCCATGCTGGTGATTCCAGTGGTGACCCGGACCACGGACGAAATGCTTCAGCTGCAGCCTGCGTCCCTGCGTGAGGCGGCCCTGGCGTTGGGTATCCCGCAGTGGAAAGTCACCATTGAAATCCTGCTACGCGCAGCCAAAGCTGGTGTGGTAACAGGCGTTCTACTATCCATGGCGCGTATCACCGGTGAAACAGCGCCGCTGTTGTTTACCGCCTTTGGCAACCAGTTCTGGAACTCCGACCTGCTCAAGCCGATGGCCAGTGTGCCGGTCACCATCTTCCAGTTCGCCATGAGCCCGTTCGAAAGCTGGCAGGCCCTGGCATGGGCAGGTGCGCTGTTGCTGACTATCTTTGTCCTGGTCCTGAGCCTTCTATCCCGTTTCGTTTTCTCCCGTAATAAAGGTGCCCAATGAGCAATCTTCAGACGCATATGCCAGAAATCTGCGCGCGCAACGTTGGGTTCCAGTACAAGAACCATATCGCGCTGAAATCCATTAACCTGGATATCCCGGCCAACAAGATCACCGCGATCATTGGCCCATCCGGCTGCGGCAAGTCCACGCTTCTGCGTATCTTCAACCGCATCTATGCCGAATACCCCAATCAGAAGGCTACCGGCGAGATCTTGCTTGATGGCGAGAACATCCTCGATCCCAAGTATTCGCTGAGCCGCCTGCGCAGCACCGTGGGCATGGTATTCCAAAAGCCGGTGCCCTTCCCGATGTCGATCTTCGACAACGTGGCCTATGGCATTCGCCATCACGAGAAACTGTCCCGCGTCGAAATGAACGATCGCGTGGAACAGGCCCTTCGCGGCGCGGCATTGTGGGATGAGGTGAAGGACAAGCTCCAGCAGAGCGCCTTGGGTCTTTCCGGTGGTCAGCAGCAGCGCCTGTGTATCGCCCGGACCATTGCCCTGCGTCCCCGCGTACTGCTACTGGACGAACCCACGTCAGCGCTCGACCCGATCTCCACCATGAAGATTGAACAGCTGATCACGGACCTGAAAGAGCAATTCACTGTTGTGATCGTGACCCACAACATGCAACAGGCCGCCCGCTGCTCGGATATCACTGCGTTCATGTACCTGGGTGAATTGATCGAAGTGGGGTCGACAGACCTGATCTTTACCAAGCCTAAGCAAAAGCAGACCGAAGACTACATCACCGGACGGTTCGGTTGATGTAGCGCAACAGCACGCCACGCCTCGCTTATGGGTGTCTCTCAAGGACCTTGAGCGAGGCGTGGTACTTCTACCCCCTTTACGTTGTACCGCCCTCCCTGCACTATCTCTTGCTCCCCATTACGAGAAGAGATGGTTCACATGCTCTCACCTGAGCAATTCTTAAGCTTTCTGGCCTTAGCCCTTCTGATCACCGCCTCGCCCGGTCCAGACAATTTGATGGTTCTAGGTATTGGCGTCTCCAAAGGGCGCCTGCGCGGCATGGTATTTGGCTTTGGCTGCGCACTCGGCTGTCTGGCGCACACCGCCTTGGCCGCTCTAGGCGTCAGTGCACTGATTGCCGCCTCGGCCACGGCCTTCACTGCCCTCAAGATTGCCGGCGGGCTCTACCTGATATGGCTTGGTATCCAGGCGCTGCGTAGTACCGGGCAGACGCGTATCAATAATGATGTTCAGATTGATGAGTCGCTGAGCAAGCTGTTCTTCAAAGGTCTGTTCGCCAATGCGATCAATCCAAAAGTCGTGCTGTTCTTCCTGTCCTTTTTGCCGCAGTTCGTGATTGCCGAACAGGGTCATGCCAGTCTGCAAATCCTGCAGTTGGGCGTACTGTTCACACTTCAGGCGGCGGTGCTGTTTGGTCTGTTGGGGTACTTCTCGGGCGCAGCCGGGCAATGGCTGCAGCGAAAGCCCCGTATTGGGCTATGGCTCGATCGAGTCGCAGGCGGCATTTTCGTCGCGCTGGGCGTGCGTCTGATCGTTTCACGCTGATAGGCAGGCGGGGCAAGCGGGCCCCGCCATGCGATGTTTACTGCCCGCCCAGCGCGAAGTTGGGCAACTCGCCTACAGGTCTGGCGAAGCGGAAAGGAATGGACACCAGCGCATCCCCCTCGCCCTGCTGAACCACGAAATGCAGGTGCGGCCCGGTACTGCGTCCGGTATTGCCCGACTGCGCCAGGGGTGTGCCTGTCGTAACCTTCTGCCCTTCCCTTACGACAACCGAGCCACGCTTGAGATGCAGATAGGCACTCTGCGTACCATCATCATGCTGGATACGAACAAAGTTGCCTGACGGACTCGGTCCATGCCCGAACTGGCGATTCTGGATCTCGATGACAGTACCGCTACGCGCCGCTACGACGGGCGTGCCTTCAGGCATGGCGACATCTACGGCATAACGGCCTTTGGGCGTATGGTGGCTGAAGTCACCGTTCGCGCCCTGGCTGATGAAGAACGGACCGCCCTGCCAGGGCAAGGAATAGGCGTAGCCAGCCGTAATACTGGCCAAACTGTTAGGGTTGCCCAGCCCGCCGCCACTGCCTGGTGCGAAATGAGGAGAAAAGCTGAACGCCTGGTCATAGTGCATCGGGAAGCCCTGCTGACGTTTCTGTAGCGTGGCCACACGAAGCTGACTATTGGCTGGGACCGTCTGGCGAATCACGCCATTACCAACCCCGCCTACATTGACAGTACGGCTCAAGCGCACCGTCACCGTTACGGGTACGTCCATATCATTGCGGACTTCCAGCGCTTTGCCTGCTTTGGTGTTCAATGTCAGGAGACGAACACCGCCCTTACGCTTGGCACGTGGCTTTTCCGTGAGGCTCGTTTGATCAGCCTTGCTGATCAGGGAGGTTTCCTTGCTTTGCTCTGCCATGGCCCACGTGGGCGAGGCCAGCAGCCATGAAGTCAATAAAGCTGAACACAAATAGCGCATGCTGTGATCCGTCACTCGGTAAGGTCTGTGCCCACGCTTGATTGGGCGGGCGAAGGGTCGCCGATTGCATGGCGGGATCGGCCTATGATCCAGAGCGAGGAGGTTGAGTTCCAGCGCACACTTTCAAAGTGAGAGGCAAATCAAACTTCCTGATAGCGACCTGACATCAGGCCTTACCATCTATCGGCTCTATGGTGCCCAGCCCAGCTCAGGTAGACCATTCATCGGTCAGTAAGCAGGTAGCCGATCTCTTCATTTCGGATTGATCTTTAGGGTTTGTTACTTATGACCAAATGCTCATAGCAATGACCTGACCAAGCATTTTGACTTTCTATACTGAATACAGGCCGCACCTCTTGCAGCGGCCTGCTGCGGAGGACCTACAACGTTTCGCCGATTGCGTCCTTCGGCGAAAGTGAGGTGTGTCATGATCAATCACGTTTGGGGCCTTCTGGCCCATCCTGATCGTGAATGGAAGCAGATCGATAACGAGAGGGAGTCGGTTTCCCATGCGTATGCGCATCACATCCTCTGGTTGGCTGCGATTCCAGCAGTCTGCGCCTTTATTGGCACGACCCAACTGGGTTGGAGCTTTGGCGGTAATCATCTTCTTCGCCTGTCACCCTGGACAGCCTTCACGATAGGGGTAATGTCCTATGCCTTGATGCTGGGTGCCGTTTACGTGATGGGCAGTGTGATTCACTGGCTGGCACGGCGCTATCCTGACCGGCCCAGCAAGGAACGCTGCGTAGTCTTTGCAGGTTACATCGCCACACCTATGTTTTTAAGCGGCCTTGTTGCGCTTTACCCGCTGGTCTGGCTGTGTGCGTTGGCCGGGATTGTCGGGCTCTGCTACACCGCCTACCTGCTCTATGTAGGTATCCCGAACTTTCTGAATATCGATCGCCGTGAAGGCTTCATCATGTCAGGCTCGACACTGGCCATTGGCGTGCTCGTGCTTGAACTGCTGATGGCGATGACCGTATTGCTTTGGGGTTACGGCCTACAGTTCGGCTGATACAGTGACGCCGCTCCTGCGGTCGGAGCGGCGTGCTCCACGCCCAGCATGAGGGACCGCCAACGCGTTGCAGGAACCTTTAGGCGTCTGACGCTAGCCAGACGCTATAAACCCTGTACCTGATCACCTGTCTTGACGCCCTGTCGCCTGAACCACCCCTTGTTCATTTCCAGCGCCTGCGTGACCTCGGACGGCGCACAGTGCAAGTCCTCGCTTAACGGCTCCATATCCTGAATATCGACGATACGGCCTCGCGCATCGAGAAAGGCAATCGAGAGCGGCAGTATCGTATCGTGCATCCAGAAGCACACTTTCTTGGGTTCATCGAACACAAACAGCATGCCATGCATTTCTGGCAACTGATGCCGATGCATGAGCCCCTGCTCACGCTTACTAGCGGTATCGGCAACCTCGACCGTGACCGTATGAATGCCCACCTGCACCGATTTACGCTCGAACGCCTGAGCATATTCAACCGAGGCGATGAGGACTCCCAGAATAACCGACAGGTCTCGCCGCCGCAGCGCTGAAGCCCGGCGCGTCCAAAAGCACAGCGATAAATACGGCATGATTCCAGAAGCCCTGATGTGATCAACGGAAGGGTAAGGCATGAAACCCAATCGAGCCGCTTAAAGTCCATTTAAGAGTAGCTAAGGCATCGACGTCAGGACAGCGACAGACCCTATCATGACAATAGCCAGGAATGCCGTTCTGCCTTTCTCCGACGGGTTTGTATTTCATATGGGAAGCGAGCATGGTCCTGGGCAAAAGCGATTTCGAACGTGAACAGGCGATTAAGGTTGAAGGCGACGGCCAAAGCGCAGGCGTACCGGCGTCCGGCGAACTGGAAGGCAATGCCTATAACCCCTTGGGCAATTCCGGCGAAAACCATTGGCAGGCAGGTTACGTTACTCACACAGGCCTTGATGAACGTAACAATATCTTTTTTGCCGCGGTGCAGATGACCCGCATGCCGATGGTCGTCTGCGATCCCAATCAGCCTGATACGCCCATCGTATTCGCCAACAAGGCGTTTATGGACCTGACGCAATATACTGAAAAAGACATCCTGGGTCGCAATTGTCGCCTCCTTCAAGGCGAGCAGACCGACCAGACTACGGTTGCCGAAATCCGCACTGCCTTGAGTGAACATCGCGCAGTGGCTGTAGACATTCTCAACTACAAAGCTGACGGAACGCCTTTCTGGAATGCGCTGTTCATGGGGCCGGTGTCGGATCAGAACGGCAAGTTGCTCTACTGGTTTGCCTCGCAGATGGATATCACCCAGCGGCGGCTCACCGAAAACTCGTTTCGGCAGGCACAGAAGATGGAGGCTATCGGGCAACTCACCGCGGGGCTGGCCCATGACTTCAATAATCTTCTACAAGTCATTACGGGCAACCTCGAACTGGCGGGTCAGTACGCACATACTCATCCGATCCTCTCTCAGGCCATTGAGAACGCACAACAAGCGGCCGAACGGGGCGGCAAGCTGACGCAACAGCTGCTGGCCTTTGCTCGCAAACAACGGCTCGAACCCAAACGCCTTAACCTGAACGCCCTGATCGTCGACTTCAGCGAAATGCTGGTGCGGGCGTTGGGCGAGCGAATCGATCTGCGCCTGGACCTCAAACCAGGCCTGCCTTATTGCACGATCGACCCAACGCATATGGAGATGGCCCTACTCAATGTGCTCATCAACGCACGCGACGCCATGCCCAAGGGCGGCAAGGTGACGATTGGAACAGCCACGATAACCAACCGTGAGCGCATTGATGTGCACCACCTGCCTCCGGGTGGGTATGTGGTGATTTGTGTCATCGATGAAGGCGAAGGCATGTCCCCCGAAGTGATTCGCCGTGCCACAGAGCCTTTCTTTACGACCAAGGCGCCAGGCACCGGATTGGGGCTGGCCATGGTTCACGGTTTCGTTCAGCAATCCAATGGACGCCTGGAAATCGAAAGCGAACAGGGCAAGGGGACGGCCGTACGCATGATTTTCCCGATTACGCAGGAGCAGGCTTTTTCTTCGCACCAGCAGCCGTTTCGCGCCTCAACACAGCCTTCAGAGTCGGGCACCATTCTGCTTGTAGAGGACAGTGAAGATGTACGTCGGGTAACTGAGGATTACTTGAGTTCGCTGGGTTATACGGTGCTCTCGGCCCAGAGCGGCGAGGAAGCACTTCAGCTGCTCGACCGCCATGGAAAGGTCGATCTATTATTTACGGATGTGATCATGCCGGGAGGCATGAATGGCCTGGTACTTGTAGAACGTGTCAGGCAGCGGCTGCCTAACCTCCCTGTCCTGCTTGCCACGGGATACATGGATGAGCTGGCCAACCAGAACGTTAGAGACGCTTCGATGAACGTTCTGAGTAAACCCTATCGCCGTAACGAGCTGGTGGACCATATCCATGCGGTGTTCAAGCGTGACAAGCCTTCTTCCACGCCTTGATGCCTTGTGTTCAGTCTGAGGAATACATGCAACACATTCTGGTAGTAGATGACGACACGCAAATCGCCATGTTGTTTGAAGGATTTCTGGAGGCCAGCGGTTATCGCGTAACCGTCGCGAACAATGCCCTGGCAGCGCTTGAAGCCGATGCCCGAGACGCCGCTGATGCGGTGGTCACAGACCTGTCCATGCCCGGCATGAATGGTCGGGAGCTGATCGATCAGTTGCGGGCGCGGCGGCCACACCTGCCCGCTATGATCGTGTCAGGCTATCCCTGCAACAATGATCTGGATAGGGCCAACCGGATCGTAGTACTTATGAAGCCGGTCAGGCTGATGCAGCTTGCCGAACGGCTCAGGGATATTCTGGCCGATGCGCAGACGGCTCATAACCTGACCGCTTAGAGTACAGACCGGAATCACCACCTGATGGGCGCTGTCCAGACGATCTCGTCTAGGCGACCCCGTCTAGGCGACCCCATCTAGGCGACCCCATCTGCCGATACCCTGTTTAGGCTACACCTTCGATGACGCACATCGGGGTGCCGGCGCAGGGCTCTTTCATGACCTGTACCCGGACGCCAAACACCTCTTTCACCAAAGCAGGGTTGATAACCTCGTGAGGTGAGCCGAGCGCTTGCAGGGCACCCTGTTTCATCACAGCCAAGTGATCAGCATAGCGACAGGCCTGATTCAGGTCGTGCAGTACGGTAATTACGGTCTTGCCCTCTTCTGCAAGCGACTGCATCAATTCGAGCAGCTCGACCTGATGGCAGATATCCAGATAGGTTGTGGGTTCGTCCAGCAGAACCACGGATGCATCCTGCGCCAGTACCATGGCCAGCCAGGCGCGCTGACGTTGGCCACCGGAAAGGTCCGCCAGCGGCCGACCACGCAGCTCGCCAAGCCCCATGCGTTCAAGCGCTGCTTCCACATGGGGTTTGTCCATCTGGCGCAGACGTCCCCAAAGGCCGTTATGCGGGCTACGCCCGTAGCCCACCAGCTGTTCGACCGTCACCCCCTCCGGCACAGGCAACACTTGCGGCAGAAAGGCAACCTGCCGAGCGATCTCCTTCGCAGACAGAGAGGCATATGCCCTACCGCCCAACCTTATTTCGCCCTGCGTGGGTGTCAGCACTCGGGCAAAGGCCTTGAGCAAGGTCGACTTGCCGCAGCCGTTGGGGCCGATCAAGGCTGTCACCTGGCCGGCAGGTGCCTTGAAATGAAGCGTGTCGACAATGGCCTTGCTGCCATATCCCAGTGTCAATGCGACTGCTTCGAGCATGGAGTCACCCCTTGAGCCGCGTGAGCAGCCATAGAAAATACGGCGCGCCAATGATGGCCGTGAGAATACCGGCTGGAATCTCAACCGGTGGGATCAGTCCTCGCCCCAAGGTATCGGCCAGTACCAGCAGAATGGCGCCTACAATGGCGCTTGCTGGCAGTAGCCACTGATGACGGCCACCGATCAGGCGGCGCGCAAGATGCGGTGCGACCAGACCGATAAAGCTGACCGGCCCGATGATCGCCACGCCCAGACTCGTCAGGATCACGGCCAGTACCAGCACGGCGAGTCGTGCTGGGCCCAGGCGAACCCCCAGCCCCGAAGCGGCTTCATCGCCCAACCCAATCAGATTGAGAGGCTTAGCCAGCATAAGCGCCAAGGGCAGCCCTGCCAGCAGCGGTACGGCCAGTCCAACATGGTGCCAGGTGCGGCTCCACAGGCTACCGGTCAGGGCCAGCAGGGCGGTATTGATGTTAAGAGGGTGAGACAGGATTAGAAACTCGATTACGCTGCCAAGGGTGAGTGAAATCGCCACACCCGATAACGCAAAACGCACCCCGGAAAAGGATCGCCCGGCACTGTAGAGTGCCAGAGCACCTGCGCCAAACGCACCCCCCAGGCAGGCTACCCCGGGTAGCCAGACAAGCGAAAGCGCAGGCAAATAGATCAGCGCGATGGTTAATGCCAGCCCCGCACCCTGGGTTACCCCCAGAATCTCGGGTGAAGCGAGCGGGTTGCGGATCACGCCCTGCACCAACGCGCCTGCCAGGGCAAAGCTTCCTCCGGCCAGCACAGCGATCAATGTTCGCGGCAGACGATGCCGCCAGACAAGAAAGTCCTGCGCGTCATGCGCGATAACGTGCTGGATCGCCTCGACAGGGCTCAACCATTGCGTGCCGATGCATAGACTCGCCAGGCAGACGACGAGCAATACGGCAATAAGCGCGATCAGGCTAGCGGCAGGACGGCTCATCGGGAGCGCCTCGCCAGCCATAGGAAAAACGGCGCCCCCACCAGAGCCGTCACTACACCAGCCGGCGTTTCAGCCGGAAACGCCACTGCGCGAGCCAGGATATCGGAGGCCAGAACGATGACCGCGCCAAGAGCGGCACTGGCGGGCACCAACACACGGTAATCGTGCCCCAGCCAGTAGCGGGCCATGTTGGGCGCGACCAGACCGACAAAGCCGATCGGCCCGATAGCACAGACGCTCGCGCCTACCAGCAACAGGCTGACCGCAAAGACCAGCAGCCGCAGCCCGGCAAGCCGAACACCCAGCGAGCGGGCCGCGTCATCACCCAGGTTGATGAGATTGAGCCGGGGCGCGCAGGCCAGCGCCAGGACGCTGCCGACCAGCACGGCAGGCCACAGCAGTCCAACCTGGCTGTAAGTGACGTTGGCAAAGGAGCCTGCCAGCCAGTTCAGGACATTCTGCGCCTGATCTTCGACCAGAATGATGGTCAGCCGTGTCAATGCCGCACACAGCGCCGCGACAATCACACCGGCCAGTACCAGACGGCCCTGGGTATCCCCCACCGACCACGCCTTGCCCAGGCTGAACACGATCCCCCAGGCAAACGCACCGCCTAGCAGGGTCATGATCATGGCACCGCCCGGCAATGGCAGCGCCACCAATCCGGTTGAAAAGAGCGCCAGCCCCAGCGCCGCTCCCGCCGTGACACCAAACAGAGAAGGCGATGCCAGCTCATTGCGGGTAATACCCTGCATGAGTGCGCCCGCCATGGCCAATGCAGCCCCTACCAGGGCAGCCGCCATTGCTCGGGGCACACGCAGCTGCGCAACAACAAAGGCAATCTGCGTACCGCCCTGGCCGCCGGAAAACAGCCCGTGGAAGGCATCCTGCCGGGTAATGACGAAGGGCGAGTAGACCGATAACGACAACCAGAACAGCCCAAGGCCTACCGCACTCATCGCCCCGAAAGCAAAGCACAGCGCCAGGGTACGGCTCACTCCTGGTCCTTGCCGGTCAGGATCTTCAGCGCATCCTCGGCAATCTGCTCGGACGCCATGATGCCGCGGTTGCGTGCCCAGACGTTACCGTCCACATCGGCCACATGCCCGGCCTGTACCGCACCGAGGGCCTGCCACAGCGGCTGTTTGCTCCAGGCATCCACCAGACTCGGGTGGCGATAATGCCCGACCAGCAGCCAGCCGGGGTTTAGCGCCAGGAGCTGTTCGAGGCTCACGAACTCGGTCGGTGCTGCGCCAGCACGCACGCTTGGTACCGTCAGGCCAATGGTCTTAAGCACGCTGCCAGCATATGAGTCAGGACCGTGTACGGAAAAGCTGTCTTCCCGGGCCACACCAAACAGAACCTGGGTGTTGGCAGGAATATTCGCCGCAATGTCCTTGAGGTGCTGGCGATTGGCCGAGATACGATCCTGCATGTCCACGGAACGGTCCAGCGCCTTGCCGATCAATTCGGCTGAGGTAAGGCTGCTTTCGTAATTCTCTCCGCGAGACGGCAGCAGCAGCGTAGGGGCAATGCTGGAGAGTTCGTCATAGAGACCGGCATGACGGCTCTCGTCTGCAATGATGAGGTCCGGCTTCAGCCGGGCAATGACCTCGATATTGGGTTGCGAGCGCAAACCGACAGACGTCCACTCACCAATGGCTTCCCGAGCGCGAGGCAGGACGCGGCTGGCATCACCGTCATCGGCAACACCCACCGGCGAGACATGAATCGAAGCCAGCGCATCGACAAAGGAAAACTCCAGCGCTACGACACGCTTGGGTGCTTCTGGCAAGGTAAGGGTGTGCTCGCCATCATTGAGCGTGATCGGATTGGCTTGGGCCGCCTGGGCGAAAACAACCGCCAGGGAAAACAGACAGAGAGACAGAAATAAGCGCTTGAACATGAGTGACCTGATAGCCCACGGGGCCATTAACGGTAAGGCGAAAAAAGCGGGCACTATTCCACATTGGCTCCGCGGGATCAAAACTCTTCACCGTAGCAAGTAAGAGTCATTACCATTTTCCGACCTTGCGGTGACGAATGAAATCCTCGCCGTCTTATGCTGCGTACTTTGCATACAGGCTTTGAACTTGCGCGTTGTTTCAAGCCTCCTTGTTTACAGGTACATATTCAAATCGAAGATGAGGTCTGCATGAGCATCGAGTCATTGAACAGTGAAGAGCATGTCCTGGGAGCCGTTCTGGACGGAGACCGCGAACATCCGCTTTTCGAAGCCTATGTGGCTTATTGCGATGAACGCACCGAGGCCATGCTGGCCTGCGTCAGCTTTCGGCAATGGCTGTCGGAACGTACCCATATCGAGCACGTTGCGGCTGAGCTGGCGGAACGTGCCCGTCAGGCTGGTATTCGGGAGTCGGCTCTGGATGAACTGGTTCGCGATGCGTCAGGGGCCAACCAGCCCGATGTCATCAGCATTCGTACGGACGAGGCGCCGGAGGATGAGGAAGGTGAGATGGAATCGCTGGATACGTTAGAGGCCGAAGATGCGCCACATGGGCTGGAAAGCCAGATCATTTTTCTGATGACCCACTTTGGCATCTCAAAGGTGGAAATCGAAAAGGAGCTGGGACTGCCGCTTGAATAAAAAAGCGGCTACGTCGCTCATGAGTCGACGTAGCCGCCAAACCAGGCCTCAACGGCCTTTTGGGGAAATTACTTGACGCTGTCAGTCATGACGCTGGCCTGCGTGGGATTGCTTTTGCTATCCCCTTCCGGCTCGCCGGTGTCATAGAGGGTCACGTCCAGATCCTGGCCCGGTGCCGGACGGCCTTCCAACGGAGGCAGTGCCTTGGCCTTTTCGATATCAACACCCACACCGTCGGCCAGACGCTGACCGTAATCCGGATCGCAATGCCAGAAATGCCAGATCATCCGCAGCTGGATGTTTTCCGGGCACTGCTTCAGATCGCCTGTGATGTTGTTGATCAGGTCCTCACGCTCCCAGTCCTCGAAGGTGCGATAGCGGTCACCGGCCTGCTTGTAATCCGCCGCGGTCTTGGTGGTCTGATAACGTCCCAGATGCCCTTCGACCCACTGGTGGTAGTCCTTCTTGGGCTTGGGTGCTTCACGCAGACCGCCCTGGGTGCTGGGCTCGTAGTTCACATGAGGGTTTTCTCCACCATTATCCACGTTGTAGGCCATGAAGCCGTCGCGCTGGTTAGTGGCTACCGTTGTTTTCGCCGCATTGATCGGGAGTTGCAGGTAGTTGGCGCCTACGCGATAACGCTGGGTATCTGAATACGACAGCGTCCGACCCTGCAGCATCTTGTCGTCGGAGAAATCGATACCGTCTACCAGCACGCCAGTACCAAAGGCAGACTGCTCGGTCTCGGCAAAGACATTGGACGGATTGCGATTCAGGACGATTCGGCCTACCGGCAGCAGCGGAAACTTGTCTTCCGGCCAGCGCTTGGTGTCGTCCAGTGGGTCGAAATCCAGGTTCAGGTGCTCATCCTCGGACATGATCTGGACGCACATTTCCCACTCAGGGAATTCACCGCGCTCAATGGCGTCGTACAGGTCGCGGGTGGCATGCCCCACGTCATTTTTCTGGATTTCAGCAGCCTGCTCGCTGGTCAGGTTCTTCACACCCTGCTTGGGTTCGAAGGAGAACTTGCACAGTACCGCTTCACCCTTGTCATTCACCAGCTTGTAGGTGTTTACGCTGGAACCCTGCATGTTGCGGTAGGTAGCCGGACGGCCCCAGGGGCTCTTGACCCAGGTCACCATGTGTAGCGCTTCAGGATGATGCTGCACAAAATCATAGAAGCGCCAGGGCTCCTGACGATTGCTGACAGGGTCCGGCTTGAACGCGTGGATCATGTCCGGAAACTTGATCGCATCACGGATAAAGAAGACCTTGAGGTTGTTACCGACCAGGTCCCAGTTACCGTCTTCGGTATAGAACTTGATGGCGAACCCACGGGGGTCCTGGGCTGTTTCCGGTGACTCCTTGCCACCGATCACAGTGGAGAAGCGCAGGAAGATAGGCGTTTGAACGCCGGTCTTGGTAAGTACCTTGGCTCGGGTGTATTTGCTGGCAGGCTCGTCGCCGATCTTGCCATAGGGTTCGAAATAACCATGCGCCGCCGTACCACGGGCATGCACGACGCGCTCCGGGATGCGCTCGCGGTCGAAATGGGTAATCTTTTCGATGAACTGATAGTTTTCCAGCGTAGCCGGGCCGCGCTCGCCTACGCTGCGCAGGCTCTGGTTATTACTGACAGGATGCCCCTGACGGGTTGTGAGTGTTTTCTGTTCGTCAGCCATAGCGATTTCCAAGCCTAAATTCACGGTTGTTGGAGTTATTTAGGTCTGGAAAGCTACGGGGAGTTCGGCCAAGCGAAGCGCCATTAGGCGGACATAGCATGACAATCAGGTGTCAGGCAGCATGGCAAAGTGCCGATGAGAACGGTCTGGCAAACCGCCCCGCCAAAAGCGCATGAATAGCTGGAGCCCTTGCCCAGCCTGCCTTCGGGCATGGTTTGAGTACTTGGAAACAGGGGTTATTCGAAGTTGGCTTTCGCCTTTATTCAAGCGACCTCATTGATAACGTTAAACCCATCCATTAGTTCTTCTTATCGGTCAAATGTATCGGTTTGTAAAGAAGAGGTAAGGTCAGCCGCTACCTATAGATGCCGGTAGGGCGACTCGCTAGCATTCCGGCCCTGCCTTTTTGTTTTCGCCAGGTATCTATGGACCGCCAGCCTTTTCCTGCATCGCCCGTTGCCGATGAGCCCAGCCGCTGGACGGCCAGGGTCTTACTGATCGATGACGACGCCCCCATGCGCGAGCTGATCGGTGATTATCTGGCGCGCTTCAATCTGTATGTCGACGGCGTGGCCAGTGGCGCCGAGATGCGGCAGAAACTGGGCGGTAACAGCTACGACATCATCATTCTGGATCTGATGTTGCCTGGTGAAGATGGATTGTCTTTGTGCCGGTGGCTGCGTCAGGACAGCAGTATTCCCATCCTGATGCTGACGGCCCAGTCGGAGCCCATGGACCGGATCATCGGCCTTGAGCTGGGTGCCGATGACTACATGGCCAAACCCTTCGAACCACGGGAGCTGGTCGCCCGTCTTCAATCCGTACTGCGTAGAACTCAGGATACGCGAGGCGTACGCCGGAATGTTGCACGCACGCATATCCGCTTCGATGGTTGGAAGCTCGATGGGGTGCGGCACCAGCTGCACTCACCGGACGGCATGGTCGTTCCGTTATCCAACGCCGAGGTGCGAATGCTCTGGGTGTTTATCGATCACCCGCGTCAGGTGCTCAGCCGCGACAAGCTACTGGATGCCACCCGTGGACGCGCCATCGAGGCGTTCGACCGGAGTATCGACCTGCAAGTCTCACGGTTAAGGCAAAAGCTAGGAGACGACCCCCGCTCACCAACGCTTATCAAGACGGTGCGCGGCGAAGGCTACCTGTTCGACGCCCAGAAAATTGGAAACTGACCCGTGCGCCGTCTAGACACCTTATTTGCGCGTCTGTTCGGCGTACTGGTCATTGCCATCGTACTGGGCCACCTGCTGGCCTTCGCCTGGTTCCATTATATGGGAAGGCAGCCCGGCCCACCCCTGCTGCTGCCAGGCGCTGAGTCTCGTCTACCACCACCCGCGATCACAGCATTCAGTGGTCCTCACCCACAGCCGCCCTTCGCCGCCAAGCCATCGTTCCCGCCTCCTGCCGGACCGCCGGGTTCGGCATTGGGTCAGCTTGGCTGGATGTTGGGCGGACCGTTCCCCTTCCAGTTAGGCACTCTGCTGGTTGCTGCCTGGATCAGCGCCCGTCTGCTGACCCGCCCTATCAGCCGTCTCACCGCGGCAGCGCAGGACCTGAGCGATAACCTGGACAGCCCTCCCATACCGGAAACGGGCCCTCGCGAAACCCGTGAAGCGGCACGGGTGATGAACCAGATGCACGAGCGCATCGTGGCGCAGATCCAACAACGCGGACGGATGCTGGCGGCGGTTTCCCATGATCTGCGTACACCAATGGCCCGCGTGAAGCTTAGGCTGGAAGACATCGACGATCCTCAACTGCGCAGCCGTGTAACGCAGGATGTGGACGACATGATTAACCTGCTCAACGCAACACTGGAGTACCTGCGCGAGCAACGCAGTGAAGAGCCCTGGGTGCTGTTCGATATTCAGGCCTTGGCTGAATCACTGGCGGAAAACGCTCTGGATGACGGAGCCGATGTATCGCTGAGTGGCCAGTGCAAGCCTGTTCGGGCCCAGGCCATGGCCCTGCGCTCATGCCTGACCAACCTGCTCGATAATGCACTGCGCTACGGAGGTAGCGCCGAAATCGTATTGAAGGAACATCCTGACTCCATAGAAATACAGGTGCGCGATCACGGTCCCGGCATTTCTGCCCAATACCGCGAGGCAGTATTCGAGCCGTTTTTCCGCCTGGAGGGCTCCCGTAACCGTAACTCCGGCGGCGTGGGGCTGGGCCTTGCCATTGCGCGGGAGTCCATTCAAAACCAAGGCGGCACGTTGCGCCTGGAAGAAACCCCAGGCGGTGGACTGACCGCCCTTATCATGCTGCCGATACGCTCAGCATGATGCCTTCAACCGCTGTGTATCTCGCCAGATACAAAGTCACGATACCCACGACATACTCATGCGCGAAGCTTGAACCTGAGAACTCCCCTTAGCCCTTTCTCAGCCAGGTAGCCCGTCATGATCAGTGGAATAGGTAGCAGTCATTCCAGCTATTTCAGCAGTTACACTGCTAACAAGAACAGCACCACCGTACCCGCCAGCACCACGAGTGATGATGAAAACCCACTCAAGAATCTGTTCAAGGCCCTGGATGCCGACGGTGATGGTTCGATCAGCCAGAGCGAGCTGACCGCAGCCGCCTCCAGCAGCGGAGAGAGTGACGACAGCACGGCAATTGATGTCGACCAGCTGCTCAGCCTGATGGATCAGGACAGCAGCGATAGCATCAGCCAACGTGAATTTGCCAGTGCATTCGCACCACCACCGCCTCCCCTGCCGGTAGCTGATGCAGACAGCGACGATCTGGCCGACGAGCTGATCGTCAGCCTGGATGCTGATGCCAGCGGTACACTCAGTACCCCTCGAACTGGCCGCCCTGGACGACACTAACAGCACGTCGCTGATGTCCGCACTGGACGAAGACGAGAACGGAGAAGTCAGTCAGGATGAATTGAGCCGTGCATTACAGGCCTCGATGATGGCGCAGACGGACAATGACGATAGCAGCACGTCTGTTACGGTCAGTGCAGCCAGCACCTCATCAACAGCCGCCAATGATGCCGTTAACCTGCTGGCGCAAGCGGTGATCCGCAAGTACCAGAGCGTTAGCAACTATTCATTGGATGCGTCCAAGGCGTCCCGGATCAGCGTATCGGTCTGAGTGGACACGAGGCCATTCTTCGAATGGCCTTTCTCTACGGGATCACTATCCGTTCACAGGCTTGCCAATCAGGTATTCCGTCAGCGTTCGGGCGCAAGCATCCATGCCGTCATGCAGGACCACCTCATAGCCATGGGTATTTTCAGTTGGGATGGCGATACACCCTGCCTTACCTTTCGAGCCGGAACTGAGTATGGCACTGGCATCGGAAGCAAAATCCGGCATGAGCGCTGGTTGCGAATTGAGTCCGCAACGCTCGGCAGCCTGCAATAGATTGTCCGTTACGGATTTCGAGTAAAACCCTTTTTCATCACCGGTCAGCACAATCGGGTCGGCGCTAAGCTGTGTATCGTATTCCTCGGCGATAGGCCCCACCTCGACGGCAATGACAATTTCACCGGGTAGCGTTCGGGCTGCATATTGGGCACCGCCATTGGTTTCCTCCTCCTTGGTCGTAAAGACAAACACGGCATCGCGCTTGAGGAGGGAACGGCGCGCAGCCGTCAACGCAGCGGCCTTGAGCGTCGCCACGATAGGCGCACGGTCATCCAGAAAATGGGCTGCGATAGCGTCATTAACATTGAAGGGCTGGCGCCAATGCTGACTCAGCACAACTCGTGTACCAGCCCGTATGCCTGCTTCGCCCAGTTCATCCTTCGAGCGCCGGGTAAGCACATGCACATCCTTCCACTGCACATTGCCGCTGAGCACATCGGCTCCTTGAGGCGATTCGGGCGTGGCGTGCATGGTTCCGAATGACAGTACACCGGGCAGCAGGATGTGCTCACCCATGATATCCACCGGGCACATGCCAAAGTTCACCGGAAAGGCTCCACCCAGTGCGACGACGCTCAACGTACCGTCAGGGTTGACGCGTTTGACGACCATGGCGATTTCATCCTGGTGCGCCATGATCACGACGCTGCGCTGTGCAGCCTCTTCCCGGGAAATCTCCTCGGTGGCCCGCACGACCCCGATTACGTTATCGGCCGCGTCGACCCATACCTCATCACAGCTGCGCTTGAGCTCACGTAGGCAGATGCGCCTGACTTCATCCTCCTGCCCGCCCGGGCCTCGGGCCAGAAGCAGCTCTTCCAGCAGTTTCAGATCCTCGGTGTTCGCCATGCCTTACCTTCCTGCTCCGGGCGACCTGCTCCGGGCGACCTGCCGGGCAGGCCGCCAATCTTCAATCGCGCCCTATTGCCTTACTTGCCGCTGTTGGCGTCCTGGTTGTCCTGGCCGGTGGCGTCGTCCTGGGGCGAGTGCATCTGGATGGATGCCTTCTCGGAGCTGGATTCGCTGGATTTGTCATCGGAGCTGCCAAAGCAGCCACTGAGCAGCACGGCACATAGGGTGAGTCCGACCATGCCTATTCTGGAAACCATCTTTCTACCTCCACATCGATTTCCGGACCCGCCAATACCGGGGCCCGTGTAAGAAAGTCGACCGTCGATCGTCCTGGATGGTTCGAAGTAGAGTGAGGGAAACCGGATACAGGTAGTGCCTCTTTCGTGATACAGGTCAACCCCACCGGTCAGTCTTTCACGTTTTTTTGACAATTGAATGATTTCAAATCGCTACCCTGCCGTTTCATTCATTGAAAGGGAGCCTTTACGTGCCCAAGACGTATCCGCTCATCTCCAAAATGAACCATTACCGGTACGGGGTATGGTCGACCAGATCGGGAAATGGCATATTGCCATACCACGATTTATTTGATGATTGAGAAGTACATCATGTCTCTAGCACCCAGTACCGATCAGGTAATCAGTACCCCTCGCCGTGCCCGTCGTACCAAGCACTACGAATCCCAGTACGACTTTCACAATCGCTTGCTCACCCGGTGTGAAGACCGGATCGAAGAACTTGGCATGCTCGACAATATAAGTCGGGATGAAAAGATGACTCACCTGCAGAACATCGAACTGCTGGCCAATACCGTCTTGGCCCAGACTGAAGAAGAGGACCTGATCAAGCGCGCTCAGGCTGCACTTCAGTACAGTCGCGAGCAGATGCTCGAAGCGTGATCCGCCAGCGCCCAGGGATGGGCTCAGGCATCGTGCCTGTCACGTAGCCGGTAACCCACCCCAGGCTCGGTGATGATGTACTGCGGAGCAGCAGGGTCGTCGCCCAGTTTCTGCCGCAAATGCCCTACCACGACACGTAGGTAATGGGTGTCCTCGACATGGGACGGGCCCCAGATTTCCCTGAGCAGATGTTGCTGGGTCACCACGCGCCCCAGATGTCGAGCAAGGTGCTCAAGCACTGCGTACTCCTTGCGCGTCAGGGCGATGTCACTGTCCTGCACCGTGACGCGGCGGAAAGCAAAATCTACCTTAAGCGCTCCCAGGCTCAGGGCTGACTCCGTCTGCGGCTGGGCTACACCCTGCCTTAACAATACCCGTACCCGGGCCAGAAACTCCTGAATGCCGAAGGGCTTGGTGACGTAGTCATTCGCCCCTGCATCCAGTGCACGGACCTTTTCCTGCTCATCCGCCCGGACCGACAGAATAAGTACCGGTACGGACGACCATTCACGAATTTCCCTGAGGATGGTCTGCCCATCTTCATCCGGCAGGCCCAGGTCCAGCACGACCAGATCAGGCCGCTCCAGTGCCGTCTTGGCCAACCCTTCTGCGCCGGTGGCAGCCTCGATGACCCGATAGGTTTGGGCCGTCAGGCTGATGCGCAGGAATTTACGAATCTGCGGCTCGTCATCGACGATCAGGATCAAGGGTGCATTTGTGGTCATGGAAGCCTTCAGAAAAAGCGAACACTTTCCGCATGCTACGTTATTGAAAGGCGAAACGCCTCAGCCCTCGTTGTCACCGAGCGGTTGTGGATGCAGCGGCAGATGCAGGGTCAAGGTCGCCCCCTTTCCGTCCAGGCCGGTATCAACAGTCACGCGACCGCCGTGCGCGCCCACCATGCCTTGGCAGATTGCCAATCCCAGCCCTGTACCCTGTCCGCCTCTATCACCCCGTGCGGCGGTGTAGAACATATCGAAAATCCGGGCACGTTCCGCCTCTGGAATACCGGGGCCCTGGTCGCTCACAGCCAAGCGGATCTCTTTATCGTCATGCTCGACCGCAACGCGCAGGCGCCCGTGCTCCGGGGAAAACCGCGCCGCGTTTTCCAATACGTTAATCAGGGCCTGTTCGATCAGGGCAGGATGCACATAGAGCAGCGGCATATCGGGGGGAACCGACGTTTCGACATGCAGCGGTGCCAGTACAGGCTTCAGTCGGCTCAGGGCGCTGGCCACGACGTCGCCTGGGGAGACCCAGTCGCGGGCCAGCTGCAGCCCGCCATGACCCAACCGGGTCATGTCGAGCAGGTTCTGGATATACCGATCCAGACGTTCGGCTTCGAGGCGTGTCGTATCCAGAAGGGATTGGCGATCCTCGGCGCTGATGCTGTCGCCCAGCGTGGCCAATGTGTCGATAGAGCCGCGCATGGCGGTAAGCGGGGTGCGCAGGTCATGCGATACGGAGGCCAGCAAGGCGCTGCGTAGCTGCTCGGTTTCCCCATGCAGGCGTGCAGCCTCCAGGTCTTCGGCCAGACGCGCCCGCGCCAGCGCCTGGGCCAGCGGCTGACCCAGCGCAGCAAACAGCCGACGCTGCTCGGCGCTCAGGCTCCTGCCGTCTTTCAAGGCAATCCCCAGCAGCGCCAGAGGGTCTTCTTCGGACGCTAGGGGCCACCACCACCAGCGCCCATGGGGCAAGGTATCCGTTCCATGGCCCGCTGGCTGCTCGTGCTTCCACGCCCAGTCAGCCGCGGCACGTTCACTTTCATTCAGGACGCTGGCGGTCCCAGCCTCGACATGCCACTGCTCATGGCTATCCCGGCTCATCAGGCAGACCTCAATGTCGATGGAACTCAGCTGCTGCGCCGCAGCCTTCAGTACTGCCTGCCGGTCAGTGGCGGCCGTCAGCTTGCGGGAGAGCTCCAGCAGGGCGCCGGTTTCGGTCTGGGCCTGTCTGAGGCTGTTCAGCTGCCCTCGCTGGCGGGCCGCCAGATTGCCGGTAAGCGTTGCCATGAACAGAAAGAACATGAGTGTCAGCACATCCTGTTCACGTTGAATGGTAAACGAGAACAACGGTGGGATGAACAGAAAGTTATAGGTCAGAAAACTCAGGACCGCGCACAGGATGGCCGGACCACGGCTACTACGAATGGCGACCAGCAAAACGGCGGTCAGGAACACCAGCGAAATATTGGGAAGCTCCAGCAGGCTGGAGGCGGCCTTGGCCAGAAGGGCAGCGCCCACGGTAGCGCCGATCGCCAGCAGGTAATCCCGGCCATTGCGTTGGGACACCTTTGGCAGGGAGGTGCCTACTTCCTCGCGGGCGTCCAGCACACTGATCTCAAGCCCCGCCTCGAACTGTAGCAAGCGCGAGGCCAGCCCCGTACCAAACAGACGGCGAACCCAGGTGGGCCGGCTGCGCCCGACCAGCAACAGGCTGGCCCGTGTCTCCACGGCGTAATTCACCAGGGATTTCGCCACCTCCCCGGCCCGCAGAATGACCACTTCACCCCCGAGCCGCTCGGCCAGACGCTGGGCGGCTTGCAGGCGGGCGCGCTCGGCCTCGTCCTGTGTCCGCCCGGTCTCGACATGTACCAGGCTCCACGGCAGGTGCCGGCGCTCCGCCACTCGACTCGCATGGCGCACCAGCCGCTCCGCCTGGCCGTCACCGTTGACCGCTACCAGCAGACGCCCCAGGAGCGCCGGAGCATCCTCCCCCTGGGCGCGATAACGCCGGGCCAGATCCGAGTCGACCCGCGCCGCTGCTGTCTGCATGGCCATCTCGCGCAGGGCAGTAAGGTTGGTCTGGCTGAAAAAGGCATCGATAGCGGCCCGTGCCTGTTCGGGCACGTAAACCTTGCCCTCTCGCAGACGCTCCAATAACTCGCGAGGCGGTAAATCGATCAGAACGATCTCATAGGCATCCTGTAACAGACGGTCCGGTACGGTTTCACGTACCTGTACGCCGGTCACATCACGAACCTGATCGTTCAGGCTTTCCAAATGCTGGACGTTGACGGTGGTGTAGACATCGATCCCGGCGGCCAGGAGCTCTTCGATGTCCTGCCAGCGCTTGGCGTGGCGGCTCCCCGGCGCATTGGTATGCGCCAGCTCATCGACCAGCACGAGCCGGGGTGGATTGGCGAGTACACCGTCCAGATCCAGCTCCGCCAGGTGCATACCCCGGTAGTCGTATCGCCGTAGCGGTTGTTGCGCAAGACCAGCGACCAGAGCTTCGGTCTCCGCGCGTCGGTGGGTCTCTACGACGCCGATCCGCACGTCCACACCCTGTCGCTGCAAAGCCTGGGCAGCCTGGAGCATAGCGTAGGTCTTGCCGACACCGGGCGCCGCGCCCAGGAATACCTTTAGCCGACCACGTCCTTCGGCGTGGTCGGCAAGCAGTGCATCGGCGCGCTCGGCGGCATCGGTCATCGCGTACGCTCATCTAGGGCCAGATTAAGTTGCAGCACATTAACCACTGGCGGCCCGATCAGCGAGCGTTCCGTATGCTCGACGACCAGTTTTTCCAGCTCATCGGCCGGTATGCCGCGCGCCTGGGCTATCCGGGCGATCTGATAACGGGCGGCAGCCGGTGGCAAATCCGGGTCAAGCCCGCTGCCCGACGTCATGACCAACGCCAGCGGCGTCGGCCCACTGCCCTGCTCATTCCCCAGCGACTCGGCGATTCGCTGTACCAGTGCCGGGTTGGACGCCGCGAGATTGCTCGCACTGCTGGACACCGTGGCAAAATCACCCGCCGAGGGACGCGGGTGGAACCATTGGTTTCCGGTAAAGGGCTGTGCGATCAATGCCGAGCCGATGACCTGACCTGCCGGGTTGCGAATCAGACTTCCATTGGCCTGGCTGGCAAAGGCGGCCTGCCCGACACCAGCGACCACCAGCGGGTAGGCCACTCCAGTGATCAGGCTCAGGACCAGCATCATGGCCAGGGCGGGACGAACGTGCGCAAACATAACGATTCTCCTAAGGAAGACCGGCCGCTCAGGCCAGCCCTACAGCAGTCAACACCATATCGATCAGCTTGATTCCCACGAACGGCACCAGCAGGCCGCCGAGGCCATAAATCAGCAGGTTACGGCGCAGTAATTGGCTAGCATTGGCGGCCTGGATACGCACACCGCGTAGCGCCAGGGGTATCAGCACCACGATGATCAGGGCATTGAACACAATGGCAGACAGAATCGCGCTTTGCGGACTGTGCAGACCCATCACGTTAAGTGCACCCAACTGCGGATAAATACTGGCGAACAATGCCGGCAGAATGGCGAAGTACTTGGCCACGTCATTGGCGATGGAAAAGGTGGTTAGCGCACCACGTGTAACCAATAGCTCCTTGCCCACCTGCACGACATCCAGAAGCTTGGTAGGGTCGGAGTCCAGATCCACCAGGTTAGCCGCTTCGCGGGCCGCCTGGGTACCGTCGTTCATGGCCATGCCCACATCAGCCTGGGCCAGCGCCGGAGCATCGTTGGCTCCATCACCGCACATGGCGACCAGCTTGCCGTCCGCCTGTTCCTCACGAATGCGGGCCAGCTTTTTTTCAGGCGTGGCTTCGGCGATCACATCATCGACCCCCGCCTCGGCCGCAATCGCCGCGGCGGTCAGCGGGTTGTCACCGGTCACCATCACGGTGCGGATACCCAGCTTGCGCAACTCGGCGAAACGCTCTCGGATACCGGGCTTGACCACATCCTTCAGGTGAATGGCCCCAAGCAGCTGTCCATCGGCACAGACCAGCAGCGGCGTACCGCCATCCTTGGCAATGCGGTCGATCTCACGGGCCAGCACATCGGGCAGATGGCTGCGTGTCATGCCCAGAAAACGCAGCACGGCGTCCACTGCCCCCTTTCGGTAGACGTGGCCGTCCCAATCAATACCGGACAGGCGTGTCTCGGCGCTAAAAGTGATCGGCGTGACCGCATCACGGGCAGGCTCGTTCATGGGATGTAGAGCCCGCAGGTATTCGACGATGGATTTGCCCTCAGGGGTATCGTCCACCAGTGACGCCAGCAGGGCGCCTTCAGCCAGCTGTTTGGCCGTAATGCCGCTTGCCGCATACATGGCGCTGCACCGGCGGTTGCCAAAGGTGATGGTGCCGGTCTTGTCCAGCAGCAGCGTATGCACGTCCCCGGCAGCCTCCACAGCACGGCCGGATTTGGCAATCACGTTCAGTCGCACCAGACGATCCATCCCGGCAATGCCAATGGCCGAAAGCAGGCCGCCAATGGTGGTCGGAATCAACGTCACCAGCAGCGCCGCCAGGTACAGCATGGGCAGGTCGCCACCGGCATAGCGAGCAAAGGGCTGAAGCGTAGCGACCACCAGGAGAAAGATGAGCGTCAGGCCGATCAGCAGGATATCCAGCGCGACCTCGTTAGGCGTCTTCTGCCGCTTGGCCCCTTCCACCAGGGCGATCATGCGATCCAGCGTAGATTCGCCCGGATTGGTCGTGATGCGCACCAGCAGCCAGTCCGAGACGATCTGGGTATTGCCGGTTACGGCCGAGCGATCCCCGCCGGACTCACGGATGACCGGGGCGGATTCGCCTGTAATGGCCGCCTCGTTGACAGCAGCGATCCCCTGGACGACCTCACCATCTCCCGGAATCAGCTCACCTGCCTCGACGCGGACCACATCTCCTTTGCGCAACCCCACGGCCGGCACCATCTCAAATAGGCCGTCCGCGGTCTGGCGACGGGCCATAAGGTCCTGCCCTACGCCTTTCAGGCTATCGGCACGCGCCTTGCCGCGTCCTTCGGCCAGGGCTTCGGCAAAGTTGGCAAAGAGCACCGTGAACCACAGCCACAAAGTGATTTGTACGGCCACGGCGGTACTCACCCCGGCTTGCGGCAAAAAGCACAGCACGGTGGTGAAGACGGCAGTCAGCTCCACGACGAACATGATCGGCGAGCGCACCAGCTGCCGTGGGTCCAGCTTCACAAAGGCCTGGACCAGCGCTGCCTGCCAGAGCGGTTTGCCGGGCGCAGGCGCAGCGGCAGCAGTGGTCGGTTGGGTATGCATGTTCATATCAATGTCCACCGAAAAGCATCAGTTGATCGGCAATCGGCCCAAGGGCCAGGGTCGGCAGGAAGGTCAGGCCACCTACCAAGAGGATGGTCAGGGTTAGCAGCGTGACGAACAGCGGGCCGTGAGTAGGAAAGCTGTTTGGCCCCTGCGGTACGGTACGCTTGGCGGCGAGGCTCCCGGCAATGGCCAGTACCGGCAGGATGTAGCCATAACGGCCAAGCAGCATGGCCAGCCCCTGCATCAGATTGTGAAAGGGCGTGTTGGCACCGAACCCGCCAAAGGCCGAGCCGTTATTGGCGGTGGCGGAGGTATAGGCATAAAGCAATTGGCTGAAGCCGTGGGGGCCGGGGTTGCTGATGGCCGATACCGGTCCCGGCAGGCTGATGGCCAGAGCCCCTAGCACCAGCACGCCCAGCGGCATGACCAGAAGTGTTGCTACCAGCAGGCGAACTTCCCGCGCTTCAAGCTTCTTGCCTAGGTATTCCGGGGTGCGCCCCACCATAAGCCCGGCCAGGAACACCGCGATCAGTACGTTGAGCAACATGCCGTAGAGCCCGGCGCCTACCCCGCCAAAGATGACCTCTCCCAGCATCATGTTGAACAACGCCACCAGCCCGGACAGCGGCGAAAGGCTGTCATGCATTGCATTGACCGACCCGTTGGAGGCCGCCGTGGTGGCAACCGACCAGAGCACCGAGGCCGTGATGCCAAAGCGGCTTTCCTTGCCCTCCAGCGAGGCCCCCTGCTCAACAGCCAGCGAGGCCAGGGCCGGATTGCTCTGCCATTCGGACCACAGCGATACGCCTATGCCGATCAGCAAAAGGCCCAGCATGCAGGCCAGAATCGCCCGGCTCTGCCGCAGATCCTTCACATAATGGCCAAAGGTAAACACCAGTGCGGCCGGGATCAGCAGCAGCGAGACCATTTCCAGGAGATTGCTCAGCGCCGTCGGGTTTTCGAAAGGGTGCGCGGAGTTCACGCCAAAAAAGCCACCACCATTGGTACCCAACTGCTTGATGGCGATCTGACTGGCGGCTGGCCCCAGCGGCAAGGCCTGCGTACCGCCCTGGACCGTCTGGGCGTCGATATAGGCCGAGAAGGCTTGCGGCACGCCCTGCCAGATCAGCAGCACGGCCAGCACCAGGCTAAGCGGTAGCAGGATATAGAGCGTCGCGCGGGTCAGATCGACCCAAAAATTACCCAGTGCCAACGCGCTGCGGCGGGTAATGCCGCGGCTCAAGGCTACCAGCACGGCAATCCCGGTCGCAGCACTCACGAAGTTCTGTACGCCCAACCCTACCATCTGGCTGAAATACGACAGCGACGCCTCACCGCTATAGGCCTGCCAGTTGGTGTTGGTGACAAAGCTGATCGCCGTGTTCAGTGCCAGGGTCCATTCAAGCCCCGGCAGATGCTGTGGATTGAGCGGCAGATACGCTTGCAGCAGAAGCATCAGGAACAAGGCCAGCAAGCCGACCAGATTGAACAGGAGCAGTGCCAGGGCGTATTGCTGCCAGCTCTGCTCCTGCCGGGCGTCAATACCGCCAAGGCGATAGCCCATCCGCTCCAGCGGCGCCAGGACCGGGGTAAGCCAAGTGCGCTCGCCTTCGAGGGCACGGTAGAAAAAACGCCCCAGAAGAGGCGCTGGCGCTAGGAACAACGCCAAAAACAGGACAATCAACAAGCCATCGGCAGTGCTCATGGTCGTGGCCTCACGAACGGTCGGCGCGCATCAGCGCCACCAGCAGGTACACGAACAGGCCCACGGCCAATAGCAGGCACAGGCTATCCAGAACGCTCATGACTCTCTCCTTTACGCGGCACGACCGCTGATGGAGAGCATTGTCGGGAGGAGTCCTGTAAAGGATCGAGACGTAAGCCCCCAGGGAGGCGTAAAGAAAGCGTTAAGAAATGCAGGGCGACCCGTCAGGACCGGCCCTGCAAGGGAAGGCATTACACCTTGAACTGGCCGAGCAGATGACCCAACTGATCGGCAATGCCACGCAGCTGCTGGCTGGCCTGACTCGTCTGCACGCTCGCCGTGGCGTTGGTCTGGGCAAGGCCGGCCACCTGCACGACGCTCTGATTAATCTCCTCCACCACATGGGACTGCTGCAGGGTAGCGCTCGCAATTGAGGCGTTTACCGTTGCAAGGTTACGCAGGGTCTGGTTGATCTGCTCAAGGCTGTCGCTGGCCTGACCGGCCTGCTCGATGGTGTGCTGCGAAGCCTGCCGGCTCTCCTGAATGACCCGAACCGCCGCGCCTGAATTGGCCTGCAGCCGCTCGATCATGGCATGAATCTCCTGGGTGGACTTCTGCGTGCGCTGTGCCAAAAGCCTGACCTCATCGGCCACTACCGCAAACCCGCGCCCCTGCTCACCGGCACGTGCTGCCTCGATAGCAGCGTTAAGAGCCAGGAGGTTGGTCTGGTCGGCAATGGAGCGGATCACGTCGAGTACGGTGCCGATTTGGGTACTCTCCTGCGCCAGTGATTCGATGACCTCGGCGGCCTGAAGAATAGTGTCTGACAACCCTTCGGTCTGGTGGAGGCTGGTCTGGATACTGACCTGCCCCTGATCGGCCCGACGCTCAGCACTCTGCACCTCGCCTGAGGCCTGCTCGGCGTGGCGGGCCACGTCCTGGATAGCATGCGTCACTTCATTGATAGCCGTGGCGAGCATATCCATCTGCTGGGTCTGGGTATCGCTGTGCCGCTGGCTTTGGGCCGCAATGGCACCCAGCTCGCCTGAATGACGATCCAGCGAATGAGCAGCCGTCAGTAGCTGACGAATGAGTTCACCCAAATGCTCCGAAAACCGGTTGAAATGACGGCCCAGCTCAGACAACTCGTCACGGCCCGACGTGTCGAGCCTGTGGGTCAGGTCGGCCTCGCCACTGGCGATACTGGCCATCGCCCTGACGGTCGACGTCAGCGGTCGGGTAATGCTGCGCTGAATGAGAAAGATCAAGACGCCCATGAGCAATACGATGACGGCCCCGACGCCTGCCGTCTGCCAGACCTGTGCGCGAAACTCGGCCTGTAGATCATCCAGGTAGACGCCTGTTCCCAGCACCCAGCCCCAGGGCTCGAACTGCTTGACGTAGGAAACCTTGGGCACTGGCTCACTGGCGCCGGGCTTGGGCCAACGGTAGGCCACAACCCCACCGCCGTTTTTTGCCACGACTACCATCTCATTGAACAGCGCTTTGCCGTCAGGATCTTTATAGGTAGAAAGGTCCTGCCCGTCGAGCTTGGGGTTCATCGGATGCATGACCATGCGCGGT
The DNA here is from genome assembly GCF_002364655.1 of Pseudomonas sp. UBA3149. Classification (NCBI taxonomy): domain Bacteria; kingdom Pseudomonadati; phylum Pseudomonadota; class Gammaproteobacteria; order Pseudomonadales; family Pseudomonadaceae; genus Pseudomonas; species Pseudomonas sp. UBA3149. The sequence goes on along the minus strand of NZ_DEYV01000012.1, from coordinate 130,038 downwards.
TGCAGATCGTTGACCCACAAGTAGTCGTTGCGACCATAGCGAAGCGCTTTGAGCACGGCCAAGGCGCCTTGCTGCGCCGCCTCACGGCTGAGCGTGCCGCCCGCTTCCAACGCCTGAAAATGTGTTAACACACCCAGGGCGGTCTCGACCACATGCTGCGTCTTTTCGGCCTTGCCCTGATAGAGGTGCTCATAGGACGCCCTGAGCGTCAGCGCACCGAAGGCCAGCAGCATCAGGGCCGCGACGGTCAGGATCAACCACAGACGCGCGCGAACGGGGTATTTGCGTAAGACATCCATGCAACAGGCTCCTGTTTATTCTTGTTGAAGCTCACATGACATGACGGTGCCCGGACTCTTTTCGGGCTGTCTTTGGATTCATCGACTCCCTTTCGGGAATCTGAAGCCCGACCCGATGACTGGCTACGCTCGCCCGGCCAGTGGCTCCTCGGGCGGATGCGACAGAATGAAGCAAACTTTCGCCTAAACCTTCGCGTCTATTGGCCGATAGTCCTGGCAGCCAAGTTGAATTCCTGAACAGGTCACCCATGCCCAAGCACAATCCGTCCGATGACTCCCTCTCGCTACTGCTGTTCTCATTGCGCAGCGGAAAGCTCATGGCCATCAACCTGCTCAAGGTCAGCGAAATCATTCCGTGCCCGCCCCTGACACGCATGCCTGAGTCGCATCCGCACGTTAAAGGCGTCACGACCCTGCGAGGCGCCTCGCTATCGGTGATTGACCTGAGCCGTGCCATTGGCGAACAGCCCCTGGCCGACCCTTCTGGTGGCTGCCTGATCGTGACCGAGATCAGCCGTACCAAGCAGGCGCTACACGTCCAGAACGTTGCCAAGATCATTCACTGCCGGTCGAGCGACATCATCCCGCCCCCCTTCGGCTCTGGTAGTCGCGCGTTTGTCACCGGCGTGACCCAAGTGGAAGGCACGCTGGTTCAGGTGTTGGATATCGAAAAGGTTATCCATGGTATTGCACCGCCTGCCATACCGCAGACGCCTTCGGCCCTGAACGAAGAAGATATCGAAGCCCTGGAGGCAACGCGTATCTTGATCGTGGATGACAGCCAAGTCGCGCGCAACCTGTCGCTTCATGCCTTGCAGACATTGAATATCCGCTGCCATGTTGCCCGCAGCGGCAAGGAAGCCATTGAAAAGCTTCTAGAGCTACAAGACACAGATGATGAGATCAATGTGGTTGTCTCCGACATTGAAATGCCGGAAATGGATGGCTACGCCTTTACCCAGAGCCTGCGTGAGAGTCCGGACTTCAGCAGTCTCTACGTACTGCTGCATACGTCGCTGGACAGCTCCATGAACAGCGACAGGGCCAAGAAGGCAGGTGCCAACGACGTACTCACCAAGTTCTCTCCACCGGAGCTGACCCGCTGCGTGATTCGAGCGGCCCATGCCGTTCAGGGGCGCTGACCTCACCTGTCAGCCTCGATACGGTAGAATGTCCGGGTCCGGTGAAGATCCGGGCATTCCAACCGTTACCCTGTGAGGCTTTATGGACCCGAAGGATCTGCAACTGCTGGTGACCCGTGAAATGCCCTATGGCAAATACAAGGGTCGCGTCATTGCCGATCTACCCGGCCATTACCTCAACTGGTTCGCCCGCGAAGGATTTCCCAAGGGCGAAATCGGCCGCCTGATCCAGCTGATGCAGGAGATCGACCACAACGGTCTGTCACCGCTGCTCGAACCGCTGCGCAAAGCGCACCCGCCCAAGTCTGGAACCCGCTTTCCAGACAAACCCCCGCGACCCAAGCGGTTCTCCTTCGACTAGCCGTCTTTCTTCCGCTTGAACACCTGAGGCGTTAGGACAGCGCGCTCCGTGCTCATCGCATTCCGGACGACGCAATCAAGTTGCTATCAACTCGTTATTGATAACGATTATCATAATATATAGCATCCGCATCCTATCTCCGCGTCTGGCGGTTCTTACCAAGGAAAAGAAGAAGAAATGCGGCGTCTTATCGTCCCCGTGCTCTCTCTGCACGCCTTCACCTGCTATGCCCAGGAAACCCCATCCGACTCCGAGCCAGCCTCGTTATCGCAGATGGAAATCACAGCCAACGTGACCGAAAGCGCTCAAGGCCCCGTTGAGGGTTATCGGGCAACCCGTTCGGCCAGTGCCACCCGTACCGATACGGCCATCCACGAGACGCCGCAGTCCATTAGCGTAGTGCCGCGTCAGGTCGTAGAAGATATTGGTGCTACCCGGCTTGAAGATGCCCTGGACTACGCGGGGGGCGTAGAGCGAGGCAACAACTTTGGCGGACAGGGTCTGACTGAGTTCCTGGTGCGGGGCTTTAGTACCCAGGAGTTCTACCGCAACGGCTTTGCCGTCAACCGTGGCTATCCCAACATGCCGGATGCCAGCACGATCGAGCGCCTGGAGGTACTTCGTGGCCCTGCATCCATGCTGTATGGCCGAGGCGACCCGGGCGGCACGTTCAATATTGTCAGCAAGCAGCCCCAGGCCGATCGGAAAACCGTTCTGGGCAGCCAGTTCAACACCCAGGGGCTGCGCCGCGGTACGCTGGATACCACCGGCGCACTGGATGAAAACGCCGAATTTACCTATCGCCTGAATCTGGTGGCTGAAGGCAGCGACAGCTTTCGTGACCATGTGGAAAGCGAACGGTACAACGTAGCGCCCGTGCTGCGCTGGCAGCTGAGCGACCGTACCGCTGTGATCCTAGAGGGCGACTACCTGCACAACCGCCATCCTATGGATCGGGGCGTTACCCGTTATGCCACCCAGGCCGGTCAGCTTCCACGCGATCGTTTCCTGGGCGAGGAAGACGCCGGCAAACTTCGTAATGAAAACGCCACCACCCAGCTGCGTCTGGAACACCAGCTCAATGACGACTGGGCCATTCGTGGCGGCGTGCAGTATCTCGACGGTAGCCTGGACGGCGGTGCCGTAGAGAACAATGGACTGGCAGCCGATGGCCGCACCATTGGCCGCAACTACAGCGAGCGCACCCTGGAATGGGACGATATAGCCTTCCAGACCAACGTTGAAGGCCACTTCAAGACGGCGGGTTTTGCTCACACCCTGCTGGCTGGTGTCGAGTACGACGATTTCAATTACACATCCTTTATCCGCCGCTCCAGCGGCAGCGTCAGTGCCTTCCCGCTCGACCTCTATGCACCGGTGTATGGCCAGCCGCTGCCTGCCCTGACCCGTACGACCACCCATGATGACGAGAACCTGAAGTCTTACGCGCTGTACCTGCAGGATCAGGTCGGACTTACCGACCGGCTCAAGGCCCAGGTTGGTGCGCGGCTGGAGCGCTTCGAGCAGCAGTACACGAACTACCTGTCCGCATCAGGCAGCTGGGAGCAAGCACATAACGCCGTCTCGCCTCGCCTCGGCCTGGTATATGACCTGACCGACTCGCTGGCCGTGTATGCCAACACGGCTCGCTCGTTCAAGCCCAACCGGGGCGCCGATCGCAGCAGCCAGGCCTTCGACCCGGAAAAAGGCATTGCCTACGAGACCGGCATCAAGTACGACGTGCCGGAGCATGACCTGAGTATTACGGCCGCCCTGTTCCATATCACCAAGGAAAACGTCCTTACATCGGACCCGCTCGACAGCAATTACCAGATTGCGGCAGGCGAAGTGCGTAGCCGTGGCTTCGATCTCAGCTTGGCTGGCAATATCACGCCGCAATGGCGCGTTATTGGTGGTTATGCCTATGTCGATGCCGAAGTGACCAAGAGCACGACGTCCACCATGCCCGCCGGCAGCCGTCTGGCAAACGTTCCCAAGCACAGCGTGAATCTGCTCAATACCTATGAATTCGATTCGGGTCTGTTGAGCGGGCTGGGCGTGGGCGTAGGGCTCAAATACGTAAGCGACCGCAAGGGCAGCACCTCGTCCACGGCGTTCGACATGTCGTCCTATACCGTTGTCGACCTGCTTGCCTATTACCCGCTGACCGACCGTATTCGCCTGAACCTCAACCTCGACAACGTCTTCAACGAGGAATACGACGAGCGTGCCTGGGGTTCGATCTGGGCCTACCCCGGAGCGCCACGCACCCTGCAGGCCGGGGTTTCCATCACCTTGTAAGCCGAACGCGGCGTGTGCCGGACTTATCGCCTGCACACGCTTCGCTTTTATCGAAACGCTGTATCCCGTCACGCTCGCTACAGGAACCTCGACATGAATACCAAGCACACCCTGGTGGCCGCCACCCTTGCGTTGTCCGTTTTCAGCGGCTCGCTGTTTGCCCATGCCCTCTGGCCGGAAGAGCGCCGCGGCCAGATCGAAGTAGTCTTTGGCGAAGGCGCCGAAGAGGACGCCTATGACCCTGCCCGGATTTCCGGTGCCTGGGCGTACGACACCTCCGGCAAGCCCGTACCGATCACGGTTGAAAAGCAGAGCGACCATGCGCGTCTGAAACCGGCCGCTACACCAGCGGTGCTGGCGGTTGCTCTGGACAATGGCTATTGGGCACAAGGCCAGGACAAGAAGTGGGTGAACAAGGGGGCAACTGAGGTATCGGGCGCCCTTGCCTCAGGACGCTATTACAAGTACAGCCTCGCGGTTATGGAAAAAGGCGCCAAGCTGCCCTCTCTGGACGCACTTAAATTCGCCATTATTCCTCAGCGTGATCCACTGGCCGTAGAGCCCGGTGAGACGCTGGAAGTGCAAGTCCTGCTCGACGGCAAGCCCGCCTCCGGTATCAAGCTGTACGACGATGTGATCAATGACCCTGATCACGTCAGCGTCACGACCGATGCCCAAGGCCGGGCACAGATTACGGTGCGCCATCATGGTCGTAACGTGATCGGCGCCAACACGGAAGTCAAGCAGGACGACCCCAACGGCCGCGTGCGCGGGATGTTTTCCACCCTGGTCTTTGTCAGCCCGAGCAACCACCACCATTGATGCCGACGTAGACTTCTGAAACAGCCCTGTCACCGAAAAGCCGTTCAAGTGCATTTCGGTGACAGGGCTGTCAGTACCGGCCGAACGCAGTATGATCCGTGCTCCGCTGATCGCGAAGTCTGCCATGCGCCTGTCCCGTTCCTCGCGTCTGTTTGTTGCCTCGCTCGTCATCGTGGCTGGTGCCGTGCTGGTGGCCTATGCCGCCACACGTCAGGCTGAGCGCTATGCCCTGGGCGAAGCCGGTGCCCTGAGCGAAGAGCAGCTGCACCTTTATGCCCGCAACCTGCAAACCCTGATCGACCGCTACCGCTCCTTACCCGCCGTTCTGGCACTTGATCCCGAGATGAGCCAGAGTCTGGCCGGGCCCCTGAGTACCGAAGCCCAGCATCGGCTCAACCTTAAGCTCGAACAGCTCAACCGGGCCGCTGGCTCATCCACGTTAGAACTGCTTGACCGCACGGGCCTTGCCGTGGCTGCCAGCAACTGGCGCCTGCCCACCAGTTATGTAGGGCATAACTACGGGTTTCGTCCCTATTTCCTACAGACGCGCACCCGGGGAGCGGGTCGTTTCTATGCAGTAGGCGTCACCACAGGCATACCCGGCTACTTTCTCTCCCAGGCGGTGACGGCCGATGACGGCACCTTTCTTGGGGCCATTGTGGTCAAGCTGGAGTTTCCAGAGCTTGAACACTCCTGGAGCCAGCAGCCGGATATCATCCTGGTAAGCGATGCGCGTGGAATCGTGTTTATCGCCAACCAGCCGGGGTGGCGCTATCGCATCCTCGAGTCGCTAAGGCCCGATGACCATGCCGAACTTGAGGAGACCCGGCAGTACAACCGTCAGCCCTTGTTGCCGCTCACTTATCAGCCCATGAACACCCTGGCGCAGAATCAGCGCCTCACCCGGGTCCACGGTCCCCTGGGCGTGCAGGATTTTCTCTGGACCTCACTGCCCCTCACCGAAGAAGGCTGGACGCTGCACCTGCTGCGTGACCGCTCTCGTCTTCCTGCCACGGCCCAGACAACGGGCCTTGCGGCCGCCGGTGCCTGGTTTGCGCTGGTCTTCGCCCTGCTCTTTCTTCAGCAGCGACGGCGTCTGGCCCGTGAGCGCCAGCGCAGCCGTGATGAGCTGGAGCGTCTGGTCGAGGCCCGTACCGCCGACCTGCGAACCGCCCAGGACGGTTTGATCCAAGCCGCCAAACTGGCCGCGCTCGGGCAAATGTCCGCCGCCCTCGCCCATGAGCTGAACCAGCCGCTCACAGCCCAGCGCATGCAGCTGGCCAGCGTTCGCCTCCTGCTCGACCAGCAGCGTCACGATGAGGCTCGCCAGAGCCTTATCCGTATCGATGAACTCCTGGGCCGCATGGCTGCGTTGACCGGTCATCTGAAAACCTATGCCCGCAAGACGCCTGCCGGTCTTCGCGAACCGCTGGATCTGGCCTGCGTGGTAGACAAGTCCTTCGAGCTGCTGGCACCACGGGTCCAGAACGAGCGGGTCGACGTCAGCCTGCGCATGAGCCGACCCGCCAAGGTGCGTGGTGATGCCATCCGTCTTGAGCAGGTGCTCGTCAACCTTCTGCGCAATGCACTGGATGCCATGGCGGATAAATCGATTCGCCAGCTGGATATTGCTCTGACACCCGAGCGAGGCCGTTGGCTGCTGTCCGTCACGGATTCCGGCGGCGGGATTGCAGAAGAACATCTGAGCCAGGTTTTCGACCCGTTCTTCACCACCAAGCCGGTCGGTGAAGGATTGGGCCTTGGCTTAGCCGTGTCGTACGCTATCGTCCACGAACTGGGCGGCGAGCTGACGGTTGACAATACGGCCCAGGGCGCGCGTTTTATGTTGACCCTGCCCATGGTGATCGAAGAGGACCCGACATGACGGACCGCGTAATCGTCATCGATGATGAATCCACTATCCGGGAAGCCATCCAGCAATGGCTGCAACTCTCGGGGTTCGAGGTCGCGTTGTATGCCAGCGCCGAGGCCTGCCTGGCGCAGCTGACGCCCGACTTCGCCGGTGTGATCATCAGCGATGTCCGCATGCCCGGCCTGGACGGGCTCTCCCTGCTCGAGCAGCTTCAGACCCTGGACAAGGACCTGCCGGTCATCCTGCTGACCGGCCACGGCGATGTGACCATGGCCGTCGAAGCGATGCGCCAGGGTGCCTATGATTTCCTGGAAAAGCCTTTCAGCCCCGAGGCCCTGCTCGGCAGCCTCAAGCGCGCCCAGGAAAAACGCCGTCTAGTGCTGGAGAACCGGCGTCTGCACGATCACTCGGACCAGAAAGCCCAGCTGGCTGCACGTCTGATTGGCTATTCACGCCCCATGGAAACGCTGCGCAGACAGGTGCTTGAACTCGCCAATACGCCCGTCAATATCCTTCTGCGGGGTGAAACGGGTAGCGGCAAGGAGCTGGTCGCCCGTTGCCTGCATGATTTCAGCACCCGTAGCGCCAAGCCCTTTGTGGCGCTCAACTGTGCCGCCATACCCGATACGCTGTTCGAGGCCGAGCTGTTCGGGCATGAGAGTGGCGCCTTTACCGGGGCAACCGGCAAGCGGATCGGCAAACTGGAACATGCTAACGGCGGCAGCCTGTTTCTCGATGAGATCGAAAGCATGCCTCTCGCCCAGCAGGCCAAGCTGCTGCGAGTCCTGCAGGAGCAGCAGCTGGAGCGGCTCGGCTCCAATCAGAGTATTCCTGTGGACCTGCGCATCATTGCCGCCACCAAGCCTGATCTGCTGGAAGAGGCCCGTGCCGGCCGGTTTAGAGAGGACCTTGCCTACCGTCTCAACGTAGCGGAGCTTTACCTGCCACCGCTGCGCGAGCGCCGCGAGGACATCCCCCTCCTGTTCGAACATTTTCTCCAGCAGGCTGCCAAACGTCTGGGCCGCGAGCCCGGCACGCCCAGTGGTAACCAGTTGGCCCGCCTTCTGGCCCATGACTGGCCGGGCAATGTTCGAGAGCTGGCCAACGCGGCCGAGCGGCATGTGCTGGGCCTGGATAGTGGCGCTCCGCAATCAACGGCGGACCTTTCCCTCTACGAGCAAATGGAAGCCTTCGAGGCGCAATGCCTGCGTAATGCGCTGGCCCGGCATAAAGGCGACATAAAAGCCGTACTGGAAGAGCTCAAGCTTCCACGTCGTACCCTCAATGAAAAAATGCAGCGCCATGGGCTGATGCGGGAAGTCTTTCTGGAAACGGACGGCTAACCCAGGCGTAACCAGCGGCGACCATAGGCGGAAATCCGCTTATGGGTTAAAGGCCTTCGGCAAGATTCCGCTTACGTCCTCCTCTACAACCCGCTGGATACGGCCAGCACCCTGATGGCACGCCTCGTGCAGTCAGGATGACAAGCCGTGCGTTCACGCAGCGGCATACAACAATGATAAGAGAGGATTCCGAATGGAAAGCACCGCCACCCTGGCCGCGGGCGTAACGCCCAAGACCACGTCACAGCGCATCAAATCCATCTTTAGTGGCTCCGTTGGCAATCTGGTCGAGTGGTACGACTGGTACGTCTATGCCGCCTTCTCGCTTTATTTCGCCAAGGCCTTCTTTCCGCAAGGCGACCTCACCGCTCAGCTGCTGAACACGGCCGCCATCTTTGCCGTAGGTTTTCTGATGCGTCCCATCGGCGGCTGGCTGATGGGCGTTTATGCCGATAAAAAAGGGCGTAAGGCTGCGTTGATGCTATCGGTCGTCATGATGTGCGGCGGCTCGCTGATCATCGCACTCACGCCCAGCTATGCCACCATCGGGGTAGCCGCTCCCGTCCTGCTGGTGCTGGCCCGGCTCTTACAAGGGCTTTCCGTGGGGGGCGAATACGGCACCTCCGCCACGTACCTCAGTGAGATGGCGACCAAGGAACGCCGTGGCTTTTTCTCCAGCTTCCAGTACGTCACGCTGATCTCCGGCCAGCTCATCGCCCTGGCAGTATTGATCATCCTGCAGCTGACATTGACCAACGAGCAGCTGGAAAGCTGGGGCTGGCGCATTCCGTTCCTGATCGGTGCGGCCTGTGCTGTCACCGCGCTATACCTGCGCCGTGGAATGGAAGAAACCGCCTCCTTCAAGAAAAAGGATGAAAGCGTTGTCCAGGAAAGCCTGATGCGTACGCTGATGCGCCACCCCAAGGAGCTGCTGACCGTAGTAGGCCTGACCATGGGCGGCACCCTGGCGTTCTACACCTACACCACCTACATGCAGAAGTATCTGGTAAACACCGTAGGCATGAGCAAGTCCGACTCGACCATGATTTCGGCGGCCACGCTGTTTCTCTTCATGCTGCTGCAACCCGTAGTAGGCGCGCTGTCCGATAAGATCGGCCGTCGCCCCATCCTGATCGCCTTCGGGGTACTGGGCACGATATTCACCGTTCCGATCCTGTCTGCGCTGCACACCATCCAATCCATGTGGGGCGCGTTCTTCCTGATCATGGCGGCACTGGTCATCGTCAGCGGCTACACCTCGATCAATGCGGTGGTGAAAGCCGAGCTGTTCCCCACTGAAATCCGTGCCCTGGGTGTGGGTCTGCCCTATGCACTGACCGTTTCGATCTTTGGCGGCACCGCGGAATACGTAGCCCTGTGGTTCAAGAGCATCGGCATGGAGACCGGCTATTACTGGTACGTTACCGGCTGTATCGCCTGCTCGCTTCTGGTCTACCTGTTCATGAAAGACACACGAGACCACTCCCGCATTACCCACGAATAATCCTTCCTCCAAAGGCCCCGCAAGGGGCCTTTTTTGTCGCAGCCAGCATCAATCAGGACGCTTTTGCCATCACAGGGGGATAGCCCTTGAGCGAGGCATGGTCCATGATCCGAACAGCATTTCTTGTGGCTTCGGATTGTTTATGAGGGTCATCACCCGGCTGGTATCGTCCTTTCGTCAAACCTGGCAGCACCTGAGCGAACGACTCGGCGATGCTGAAAACCTGAGTACCCTGCTCTGGGCCATCCCAATCGGGATCGTCGGGGCGCTGGTCACGCTGGGCTTTCGCCATGCGATTGACCTCATCCATCTCGCGGCCTTCGGCAAAACCGCCGACGTGGTCGAGCTGGCCCAGTCCAGCGAATGGTACATGCGCCTGATCGTGCCTACGCTGGGCGGGATCGTGGCGGGCTTTCTGCTCCTGCTCAGTCGACGCTATACCAAGGCCACGGCGCATTCGGACTACATGGAAGCCATCACCTTGGGCGATGGCCGTATCCCGGTTCGGCAGACGCTGGCACGCAGTTCATCTTCACTGTGCTCGATTGCCACCGGCTCCTCTATCGGACAAGAAGGCCCCATGGTGCAGCTGGCCGCCCTCTGCGCCTCTTTAGTAGGTCGCTTTCGCACGATCTCACCGGAGCAGATGCGGACCCTGGTGGCCTGCGGGGCCGCAGCCGGGATCACCTCTGTATACAACGCCCCGATTGCCGGCGCCTTCTTCGTGGCGGAGATCGTATTGGGCTCCATCGTGGCGGAGCGCATGCCTCCGCTGATCATGGCGTCCGTGGTAGCCAACCTCACCATGCGCTCGCTGCCGGGGTATCACTCGATCTACAGCGTACCGCTGTTCGAGCCCCTGAGCCTGTCGCAAGACCTGATGTTCATCCTGCTGGGTATTCTGCTCGGCGCGCTGGCCCCGCTCTTTCTCTGGCTGCTGGAACACTCGCGCAAGCGAATCGACCAGATTCATCTGCCGCTGCCCGTCAAGCTGGGGTGCGGCGGCCTCGTGGTCGGCCTGATTTCAGTCTTCTATCCACAGACCTGGGGTAACGGCTATAGCGTCATCAATGACTTCATCAACCACCCATGGCCCTGGACAGCCGTGGCGGCTCTGCTGGTCTTCAAGGTCCTGGCGACAACCGCCTCAGCCGGTACGGGAACGGTAGGCGGCATTTTCACGCCGACCCTGTTTGTCGGCGCCGCCATCGGTGTGCTGTTTGCCAACCTGGTCGAGCATCTCGCCCCTACCCTGCATGCGCCAACCTTTACCTATGTCGTGGTCGGCATGGGCGCGTTTCTCGCTGCCACCAGCCGGGCGCCGCTCATGGCAATCCTCATGGTGTTCGAGATGACGTTGAGCTATGACATCGTGCTGCCGTTGCTGCTGTGCGTGGTGGCTGGCTATTACATCAGTGGCGCATTCTCGCCCCGCTCCATGTACGCCGTGACCGCCAAAAACAACGAACTCTGGAAAGCCCGTAACCAGACGCGCAACCTCAAGGTTAAAGCCATTCTTAACGAGGGCGCGCAAACCGTACCAGCATCAGCCACGCTGGAAGAAGTGCTGCAAACGTTCCGCGAACAGATCGTCAAGTTTGTGTACGTAATCGACGAAAATGGCCTGCTGGTCAAGATCGTCGCGCTGCGAGACCTCAACAGAGCCCAGGCGGCTGGAACACTTGATGCCAACCTGCTCGCCAGGGACCTGCCGGGTCATACGCTTCCTCTGCTGCACCCTTACGATAACCTCACGGTTGCCCTGGAAGCCTTCCTGAACCATCCCGGCGAACGCCTGCCGGTGGTGGAAAGCCAGTCCTGCCCCAGGCTTTTGGGCTATATATCGAAAAGTCAGGTCCTGGCGCACCTGAAGCTGTATTTATAAGGCGGGTCTTGCAGGGCATTGTCACCGTTGGCAATGCCCTGCTGTCTCTTGCGTGAGGCTTCAATACAGGAAGACCCAATCTTCTCTCACCTTTTCGCCTTTGTGCTGTCCAAGCCATCATCTGTCGAGCGTCCCGCGCCGCGCCTGCACATTCAGGCCCCACGCGCACTCGACTCGCTGTATTGATTCACCCTGACAGGAGTGGCCTGCATGACACTAAGCGAATTAATGGGAACACTCCGCTTTCTCAAGGATGCCGAGATGCTGAAGGACACCCTTCGCACCGCCTATACCCGCTCGGGAAAGCAGGAAAGCACCGCGGAACACACCTGGCGGCTATGTCTCATGGCCATGGTGTACGAAGACGAACTCCAAGGCATCGACTTTGCCAAGCTGCTGAAAATCTGCCTCATCCATGACCTGGGCGAAGCCATCAGCGGTGATATTCCGGCCGTGCTGCAGCGACCGGGCCTGAGCAAGTCCGGGCAGGAGCGGCAGGACCTGCAAACCTTGCTGGCCTCGCTCCCCACGGAGCGTCAGGAACGTTTTCTGGCGTTGTGGGACGAGTACGAGAACGGCTCCTCTCCAGAGGCCAAGCTTGCCAAGGGCCTGGATAAGCTCGAGACTATTCTCCAGCACAACCAAGGCTTGAATCCGCCAGACTTCGACTATGGCTTCAACCTGAACTACGGCCGCCAATACACCTCCGCACACCCGTTGCTGGCTGCCATCCGTGAGCAGCTGGATGAAGAAACCGAGCGCAGAACAGTCGCTCACTAGGCTTACATGAGATGAAACCGGGCCTTGCCGGCCCGTTTTGCCTCATACATGGCCGTGTCGGCAGTCTTGATAAGGTCGTCCGCCGAGAGGGCGGAGCCCGGCGTGTAGAGCGTGATGCCAATACTGGCACTTACTCTGGCCTCGTAGTCTCCCAGCCAGATCGGCGCCTGAATCTTTTCAAGCAGAAGGCTGGCCAGACGACACGCATCACTTGCGCCGTCCACAAGCCCTTCCAGCATGACCGTGAACTCATCGCCGCCCAAGCGGATGACTTCATCGGACTTGCGGACGCCCTCTTGCAAGCGCTTTGCGATTTCACGCAGCAGCGCATCGCCGGCATCATGTCCCCGGGCATCGTTGACGGCCTTGAAACCATCCAGATCGAGAAAGAGTAGCGCCAGATCCACCTTGTTCCGCTCAGCTCGCGTAATGGCCTTGGGCAAGACGTCCATCAGGGCACGACGATTCAATAGTCCCGTCAGTGCATCATGGCGCGCTTCGTATTCACGTCTTGCTTCAGCCGCCTTGCGCTCGGAAATATCGTGCAGGAAAGCGCTGAAAAAGGACTGCCCCTCTACATTCAGAGCCCGGATACGCACCTCGACCGGAATATCAGACCCATCACGCCGTATGGCAGGCAGTTCCAGGCGCTGGTTGAGCACCTTAGCCTCACCGGTCGACAAATAACGGGCCATTCCCACCCGATGCGCTTCACGCAGAGCAGGCGGAATAATCATGTCACTCAACGGCTGGCCCAGGGCTTCTTCCACCGTCCAGCCAAAGGTTTCGACTGCCTGACGATTCCAGGCTGTGACAATCCCCGCCTCGTCAATACGGACATAGGCATCATTGGCATGCTCGATCACGCTGCTGAGTTCTGCCTCGCGCCGACGAAGCGCCTGCTCAGACTGTAGCTGGTGCGCCATTACCTGAGATAGCTGCTCATTGGCACGTTGAAGCTCATGGGTTCGAAGCACTACACGCTGCTCCAGACCCTCCTTCAGAGCCGCCAGGGCCTCTTCGGCTTCCTTGCGCGCATGAACATCGATAATGATCGCGACGATGCTGCTGGCATTGCCGTCGTGATCCTCCAGACGGCTTACACTCAGCCGGACCCATACCGGCTCGCCCTGCTTATTCAGCGCCCGCCGTTCAAGGTCGATGGCGTCGATCCTGCCGGTACTGAGCCACTCGGCCAACTGCCTGAACTCCTCCAGGTCGTCCGGATGAATAAGCTCCCAGAACGTCAGCGTTTGCAGCTCCTCGCGGCTGTAACCAAGGATGCGGCAGAGCGCATCGTTGATATCGATCCACCGATCATTCCTGCCTACCAGAGAGATGCCTACGGCAGCCCGTTCGAAAATGGCGCGAAAGCGCGCCTCACGTGTCTCGAACACCGCTTTCGACCGTTTGACGTGACGGCGGGCCAGCAGGGTTGTTTCGCGCAGCTGAACCTCATGACAGACCAGGGCGGCCAGGTCGTTGAGCACCTCAAGCTCTTCTGCCTCCAGCCTGCGCGATGTTGTGTCCATGACACACAGTGCACCGAGCGCCAGACCTTCGATACTCGTGATGGGGATCCCGGCATAAAAGCGAATATGCTTGCCACCCTTGACGAGATGATGGTTTTTAAACCGCTCATCCAGCGTTGTGTCTTCGATAAAGATAGCCTGCTGCGCCAATACCGTATGAGCGCAGAAAGAGGACTCCCGACTGGTTTCCACGAGATCCAGGCCAATCTGGGACTTGAACCATTGCCGCTTGTCATCCACCAGCGAGATATAGGCGATGGGCATACCCAGTGTACGTACCGCCAGCCGGGTAATCCGGTCGAAAAAAGGCTCGGCAGGCGAATCCATCAGCTCAAGCGCATTCAGGACGCGCAAGCGTTCGGTTTCGTAGGAAGGATCGGCTGCTGGCAACATGGCAATGGTCAGGCTAAAGCGGGACTATTTCACAGTTTGACAGATAAGCAGCCGTTTCTGCTCATGGTTTCGTCAGGCCACAGTATGTCATTGATAGCGTTTTGATCCGATAACCTGAACCAGTACGCCCTGTCATGTCTCGAACCATAACGTTTCAGTATCAGGTATCCATGAGCGCATGACTTTCATTCAATGGGCAGGCGTACTCAGTACGTTACTGCTGGTTCTGGCCCTGGCATCGGCCTACCTTCGCTGGCTTCCTGTCACTACATCCGTCGTTTGCCTGGCATTTGGCATTGCTATTGGCCCACTGGGGCTGGGCCTCTGGCAGGAAAGCTTTCAAGACGTGGCCCCCTGGATGGAGCATCTGACGGAAGTTGCCGTTCTGATCTCCCTGTTCGTGACCGGACTCAAACTGCGATTACCCCTGACAGACCCGGCCTGGCGCGGTGCCTATATGCTGGCCGGACCGATCATGCTGTGCTGTATTACCGGCAGTACCCTGGTCTGTCACTACCTGTTTGGTCTCAACTGGGGCACCTCCCTTCTCATCGGCGCGGCCCTGGCCCCTACCGATCCGGTCCTGGCCGGACTCGTCCAGGTCGTCCATGCCCGGGACTTCGACCGGGTGCGCTACTCGCTGTCCGGTGAGGCAGGCCTTAACGACGGCACGGCCTTTCCGTTTGTTGCCCTGGCCTTGCTGGTCATGCACCACGATAGCGTACAGGCCGACTGGCTGGGTGAATGGGTTCTGCATCGCCTGCTCTGGGCCGTGCCTGCAGGTCTTCTGATCGGCTACACCCTGGGGCGGTTGATGGGGCGATTTTCCATCTACCTGCGGATCAAGCACCGCGATAGCGTCATCTCTCCCAATGACTTTCTTGCACTGGCCCTGATAGGTCTGGCTTATGTACTGGCCGATCTGGTCGGCGCCTGGGGCTTTCTTGCGGTGTTTGCAGCGGGCGTGGGGTTGCGTCGAGTGGAGGTCTCATCCTCCGGCCACGCCAAGATTCCAGCCGAGGAGCAGACCCAGCCGGTACTGGGTCACATGACCGGATCGGTCGTACAGGCCGACCGGCTCGACCAGGACAAACTGAGCAGCCCCACCGTGGCAGCCGGTGTGCTGATGGGTGACATGCTGGCCTTTGGCAACCTGCTGGAACGCTCCCTGGAAGTGTTGCTGGTCACGCTGCTGGGCGTATTGCTCTACCCCCACTGGGACTGGCGCGCGGCAGGGCTGGCGCTGATATTGTTCTGCGTGATCCGCCCTTTAAGCGTGTACTTGCTGATGGGTCGACGTTGGGCGACCCCTGCCCAGCGCACACTGATCGGCTGGTTCGGCATACGAGGGATCGGCAGCCTGTACTACCTGAGTTATGCCCTGAACCACGGCCTTACGGAAGGCTCACTCAAGGACAGTATCGACATCACTTTGACCGTCGTGACTATCAGCATCCTGCTGCACGGAGTCACTACCCAGCCCTTGCTGGATCGCTATGAGCGTAAACATGCGAAAGAACAGGCATGAGCTGGCGCGGGCTTATACCGTGTCGGTAAGTGCTTTGACCGTGTCGATGACTTTGAAGACGTCGAAAGGCTTTTCGAAGATGGCATTGAACAGATGCTGGTTCTGCTGAGCGATATGCGCCTGCGCACCGGTGGTCAGGATGATGGGTATCGCCTTGAGATCGGGATGGTCGTGAATGGCCTGGGCCAACTCCATGCCATTCATCAAGGGCATCATGAAATCCGTAATGACCAGCGCAGGCTGCTCGCGCAGCAAGGCATCCAGCGCCTTTTGGCCATTGCTGGCCGTTTTGACCTGGAACCCCGCATCCTCAAGCGCGAACGAGAGAATTTCAGCGATTAAAAACTCGTCATCGACCACCAGAATCGTCGTCATGTATTTACCTTCCCTGTAATGACGACATCAGCCCTGACTGTTCGACGTTGCTGAGCCTGAAAGAACCATCTCCGCATTTCTGAAAGCCTTAGCTAAATCAATACCACTGTCACTGATAACAATTTCACGAAGTGACGGGTCGAAGTGGCTGTCCCGCACCTTCAATATGGAAATAACCCGCTTGAGTTCGGCATTCATTTCCGCAAAGCGCATCATGAACAGATTGTCTGTAATGCCTGACAGTTCAGGCGCAGGCGCATGAATATCCGACCCGAAGAGGTCTTTCATCTCCCACGTGCCATACACTGTGACACCCATAGACCTGAGCTGGTTGGTGAGCGCGGTAAAGAATTCCATGAGTCGATCCTCCTTGCTGGCCATGCGAGCAATGGCGCCGAGGCTGTCAATCAATAACCGCCTGGCCTTCAATCGGCGGACCTCATCAATAATCTGATGGCCTACTTTATCCAGCTGCAACTCAACCGTTGGCTGCCAATGAATATGTACAGCGCCGCTATCGATCAGGCCGCCCAGATCCAGCCCTATACTGCGTGCCTTGATGCGGAGCCGGTCTGGCGTCTCGTAAAACCCGAAGATCAGGCCGGGTTCCTCCAGAGAGGACTGGGCAATAAAGCTCAGGCCCATGGAGGTTTTGCCGCTGCCTGACGGCCCCATCAGCAAGGAGATGGAGGATTGACTAAGGCCTCCTGCAAGCATCTGGTCAAAACTGGTCAGCCCTGTGCCGACTCGGCGCTCATCAATCTGTTCCGGACGATAAGGCGTGTTGTAGACAGCCTCGAGCCTTGGATAGACCACAAACCCATCTTCAGTGATCTGATACTCATGCAGCCCGGCAATCGCAGGGCTACCACGCGTCTTGCGCAGGCTCATGCGACGAATGGAGCGCACGCCACGAATCTCCTCGCCCACGTCCAGCACACCGTCGACCATGGTCAACTCGGGGCTGCCGTCATCGAGACGTGAGCTGGTCAGGAACAGAACCGTACAATTGGCAAAGGCGGCATGGGCCTGCAATTCGGCAATAAATCGCTTCGTGTCCAAAGGCGTTTCGGCTCTGGAGCGGGCATTGAGCAGTCCATCGACCACCAGCAGCGTCGCCTTTTGTCGGGAGATCTCCCGGCGCAGCAGCTTGACGACCGGCTCCAGCCCTTCCTGCTCCATGGTGTCGAACGCACTAAGGTATTGGATATCACCGCCGATCTGGCTGTGATCGAAAAAGCTGAGCGTGGAAAGAAACTGGAACATCCGCTCATGGGATTCGGACAACAACGTGGCGAACAGGACACGCTCACCCTTGCGCACATGGTTGAAGGCAATCTGATTGGCCAGAATTGTCTTGCCGGAACCCGGACGGCCCTGAATGACATATGACGCGCCGGCCACAAAGCCGCCCCGTAATAAGGTATCCAGCCCCTCGATTCCACTTTCCAGGCGCGTTAGTTGCTTCAATTCGATTGGCCCTGCCAGAGAGTAAAAGATCATTGATCGACCACACCGTGGCGGTCTGAACAGGTCGACAAGACTATGGCTCAGCGCCTGAAATATCCAGATGAATGCTTCGGAGAGAGGCCCAGGGTACTTATCAGAGATGACAAATGAGCAGGAGTTCTCAGACGGCAACGCCTGGGGCACCACGCCTGTAGAGACGGGAGCGGTAGCTGCCGCTCCCTGAGGAGAATGTTACTTGTCTGGCTGAGGCGTCATGCGCAGGTAGGGGCGCAGCGCCTGATAGCCTTTCGGGAAGCGCTGCTTGATCTCGTCTTCATCCTTGAGCGAAGGCACGATCACCACATCGCCACCCTGCTCCCAGTTGGCTGGCGTAGCCACCTTATGGTTATCGGTCAGCTGCAGCGAATCGATCACCCGCAGGATCTCATTGAAGTTACGTCCCGTGCTGGCGGGGTACGTGATGATCAGCCGGACCTTTTTGTTCGGGTCGATGACAAACAACGAGCGAACCGTCAGCGAGTCGTTCGCGTTCGGATGGATCATGTCGTACAGGCCCGACACTTTCCGATCTTCATCGGCAATGATGGGAAAGTTGACGGTGGTCTTCTGAGTGTCGTTGATGTCATCGATCCAGCGGCGGTGAGAATCGGCCGGATCGACCGACAGGGCAATGACCTTGACGTTTCGGGCTGCGAATTCGTCCTTCAGCTTGGCCGTGAACCCAAGCTCTGTCGTACAGACGGGCGTGAAATCGGCCGGGTGCGAGAACAGCACGCCCCAGCTATCGCCCAGCCACTCGTGAAAACGGATACGGCCTTCGCTGGAATCCTGTTCGAAATCGGGTGCTATATCGCCCAATCTAAGGCTCATGGTGATCCTCCTGTATCGGTTCAAGGGGCCACCTGCCTGGACAGATGGTCCGGATAAGTTAAGCCCGGTATCGTGACGTTCGCTCGATTTGATGCTGCAGCTGGTACAGGAATGTGAAACCGTCCTCCCAGCGTTCATGACCGGACTTCACATTGATGTGACCGACATCGGCCAGGATCGTTGAAGCGGCGCCCCAGATATTCGCCAGATAACGCGCGCGCTCCGGTGTGGCAGCCGGGTCGTTACCGGAGCCGACAAGCAGCGCCGGAAACGGCAGAGCCTGCCGAGGCAATGGCGCAAAATTCTTTAGCGGCGCGGGACAGGCCGGCCGCTCTACGTCTGCGGGTGCAACCAGCAACGCACCGACTACACGCTGTCTTGTTTCAGGGTCGGCCTGCTGGGCCCAATGGGCCACGGTTGCACAGCCCAGGCTGTGAGCGATAAGGATAACCGGAGCGTGGCAGGCCTTCAGGCTGCGCTCCAGTTCATCCACCCATTCCTGACGTTGCGGCGTGAACCAATCCTTTTGCTCTACCCAAGAGCAATCAGGCAGAACACGCTGCCAGTGGCTTTGCCAATGATTGGCAGGCGAGCCCTGCCAACCGGGAACAATCAGGTACTGTATCGGGGTGGTGCCCATGGCGATGCCTCTACAGGAGTCATGTCAGCAGTGTACGTACGCCTAAAATACGCACAAAGAATAAGTAATAATTTATTTATTCTTTAATGGAATATGGTTCGTTCCTCGATAAGCTGCCGCGCTTTAACCTGAATGATTACGCCCCTGCGCCATTGGTCTCTTTTATTACCGTCAGCCCGTAATATCTGAACTCCCCGCGGATATCCCTCTCCTTACCTAGGAAGGCTGTTGATCATCAATAGCCGAATCAGGGTTTCCCCCTGGAGAATTCAAATGACTGCTAAAAACGACAACCCAGGAAATTTTGCCAACGACCGCGAAAAAGCCTCCGAAGCAGGCAAGAAAGGGGGTCAGAACAGCGGCGGTAACTTTGCCAATGATCGTGAGAAAGCCTCTGAAGCAGGCAAAAAAGGTGGCCAGAATAGCCATGGCGGCGGCCGCAGCTAGCAGCTGAGTGGTTGAGCGGAGGCCCAGCTTCCGCTCAAGCTCTGTTTTCAGGCGCTGCTGAAGACGCTTCCTACCGTTTGAGTAAATCCACGCTTTTACCAACCTCTAATACCCCTCTTTGATCGTCACCCTTCCTGACATGGCCTGATCGCTCGCTTCAGACGTATCTGCCTGAGCGATAGAAAGAACCTGCTACCTGGAGTATTTCGGCCTCCAGAAGAGCTCAAGCGCATGAGGGTCTGGTATAGCCTCTCTAAAATAGAGCTACACAGAGACATCTGCCTTAAGCGTGTAAAGGTAATAACCTGATGAGGGCAATTGGGAATTGCCGGAGGGCTTATGAATTAAATTGGCAGAACAGACACACCGATAACCAGAGCTTAAAAAACAATACCGGTAAAAAGCCGATTTCATCTTCCTATGGTTTGCACAATAGCGGCATCGCTGAACTCTTCCATCCGCAACAATTTCAGCGAAGCGAGAAACGCATGAGCCTGATGTTCATGGCGAAATTCAATAGACGGCCGCTGGGATTCAGTACACATAGCCGGTATGTTTCTTTCCTGCCATACCACCGTGACCAACTTTCCTCGTAATGAACAGCTATGTAGCGTTCTTCCGTCACTGGTCTTGATCGTCCAGGCAGTCATGAAGTACCTGTATAGTTAATGAATAACCGTTGCGCCTCGTTAAACTTTGGCCAGACTATTCTTTCTTCGAGTATCAAACTGATTATCTATTTCACGCTTGATGCCCGTCACCCACACTTGCGCCTCACCCTGGCTCATTTGATAAGGTGAACTATCTCGTCTGGCTTCTAGAATGGTAATACCGCTTTGCTGATTGAAGATGCGCACGGCAAAGCCTTTTTCGCTCTCTTCCAGCACTTGGAAACCCAAGGGCAGAAACTGCGACTTCATATAGGTAAGAACAGGGGCTGATACGTCAGTTGACATGAATTTTCCTTACGCTAATAAACGTGAAAAACCCCGGCTTGGCGGGGCCTTATCTCAACGCTCTCTGACCTGTCCCGCTTCGAAGCCCTTAGGCCCTACGATCAGTTGATAACTCACAAGCTGGCCTTCATTCGGGCCTCTGAAGCTTCGGTTTTCAAAAGAGCTCGTATGAATGAAAAGGTCTGGTCCTTCTTGCGGAATAATAAAGCCAAACCCTTTATCTTCACTAAACCACTTGATAGTGCCTTGATGTCTGATGGACATGATTTTTCTCCTGGGCATATGAATCACGGCAGCCTTTGAAATGCGCCGAGACTGCACCTAACGGGCAGAGGAACCGAGGAGATGATTTCAGACAGGCCATCAAGTCAGCATCGCGGTGACAATTAGCTATACAGTAAGACCACTGTACTCTCTTTCACGTCCATGTGTTGCTTTTATACTGAACCTAGACGGACGGAATAAATGAAAATAGATATGACTATTACTACTCCATTATTTATTCCTCCCAAATATTATAGGACAGCCATTTATTTGGTCTAACACCCTGATTTTATTAGGCAAGTTTTATTTAAATCGTTTTTAGCAGAGAAAAATAATCGAGAAAATAAAAATAAAGGTATACAAGAGCTGAAAAAAGCGTATTGTGATCTCACTGCTTTGCAACTGCTACTTCGATACCTGGCTTGATGTTCTGTTTTTCGTTTCATCTCCTCGGCTCGTTTTACTTTCGCACCTCAGTCTCGGCCTGAATGTTTCAGCGCCGCAGCCTTATTTTACCCTGGAGATACATCATGTCTGGTCGTCAAAATGGCACCGTCAAATGGTTCAACGATGAAAAAGGTTTTGGTTTTATCACTCCTGAGAGTGGTCCGGACCTGTTCGTCCATTATCGCTCGATCGAAAGTTCAGGCTTCAAGAGCCTGAGCGAAGGTCAAGCAGTGTCCTTCGTGGCCGTCAAAGGTCAGAAAGGCATGCAAGCTGATCAGGTTCAAGTCGCTTAAGACACCTGATCCAAAAAAGCCCCGCACTGCGGGGCTTTTTTATTGCCTTGGAAAATAGCCTGCCAACCGATTCGCCCAAGGCATACCCCGTGGGCATGCCTGCACCTGGACAATGATCAGGTAGGCACGGGCCCATCCGGTGATATAGATGGCTTTGTAAAACCCGGTGCCAACGGTGCCAATGCCCACTCACTGCGGAATCGGCTGAGGTACACCATGTTGCTGCGGGTGGCGGCTTTTCGG
Organism: Pseudomonas sp. UBA3149; assembly: GCF_002364655.1. NCBI lineage: Bacteria > Pseudomonadati > Pseudomonadota > Gammaproteobacteria > Pseudomonadales > Pseudomonadaceae > Pseudomonas > Pseudomonas sp. UBA3149. The sequence goes on along the minus strand of NZ_DEYV01000012.1, from coordinate 108,270 downwards.
TTCATTTTCCCAGCCATAACCGCGAGCTGCGTCTTGATACCATCAATAACCGTATGTAACCGCTCCTGATCATCCAGATCGGCTGCGGAAATCACACGTATGGCCACCACATCCTTGTTTTGCGTTGAAAACGTTAGCGTCAGACTGCCGTCAGGTCGAACGGCTGAAATGACGGGCCGGTTAACCTCAAAGGAGGATGACAGGGTCTTGAGATACGCCTTCATGTGAAACACCTCGCCGAGCAGAATGGTAGATATTGGCAGCCAGCGCTGCGTTTATGGCTCCACAAGCCAGTGCGAGGCACCTAGAGTGCCTCGACATGTTCAGCCTGCATACCCTTCCCTAATTTGCCTTCAGCGGCAATGTAGGAAACCGGCTGGCCCGCGATCAGCTGCTTGACCGCATGACCACCGTTGACCGATTTGTGGTGCACAAACAATTCAGGCCCCTGGGCCTGAACAATGAAGCCATACCCTTTGACACGGTCGAACCATTTGACGGTGCCGGTTTGACGATCAGACATGAAAGGCTCCTGGATAAGGTAGGCCGCAGGGAAACATCCCGTGCGAGCCGAGGCGGCAGTGATCCAAAGAGAGGCTGGGGTGTAGATAAAACACCCTCAAGGGGTCATGGCAGCATGATAGCAACGTAGTTACTTCACCATAGGCGCATTCGGCCTGGGGTGTGCGGCTATTTAGCTGTGCGGCGACGGGTGGGAATCCTTGCTCTGCCATGCGATCAAAGCGACAAACTGTTCAGCACAGCGGCAGGCCTGATTGAGCACGTGTAGAAAGCCCATGCCAGACGGGTTCTTGTCGATGATGCAGGCGCAGGCGCGGTACTGATATGAACCGAAGGCATTCAGCCTGGGAGAACTATGTACTACGGAGAGCGATTCAACGCCTGGACGCACCTGATCGGCGCAGCCCTGGCGTTCATAGGTGCGGTATGGCTACTGGTACGGGCCAGCCTGGACGGCTCACCAGCCAAGGTCATCAGCATCATTATCTATGGCGTCACGCTGGTGCTGCTCTATAGCGCCTCGACGATTTACCACAGTGTGCAGGGCCGTGCGAAAACGGTCATGCGCAAGGTGGATCACCTCTCCATCTACCTGTTGATTGCTGGCAGCTACACGCCTTTCTGCCTGGTGACACTGAAAGGCCCCTGGGGCTGGACGCTGTTCGCTATCGTCTGGGGGCTGGCGGTCATCGGCATGCTGCAGGAGATCAAACCCCGTTCAGAGGCCCGCGTTCTGTCCGTTGTAATTTATGCCGTGATGGGCTGGATCGTTCTGGTCGCGGTCAATCCATTGCTGGCGTCGCTGGGCGCGGCAGGCTTTACCTGGCTGGTCACAGGGGGTTGCCTTTATACACTAGGGATCGTTTTCTTCGCGTTCGATCATCGTTTTCGCCACTGGCATGGCATCTGGCACTTATTCGTCATGGGGGGCAGCCTGCTGCACTTTATTACCATCGCCCTGTATGTGGTGTGATACCTTCAATTCAGTAGTATTCAGCGAACACAGGTATCAGGCCGGAGTCAGGCCACTCGTCTGTTACTGAAAAAGACCTGAATCAGGCGCTATGCTTGAAGGCCTTTGTTCACCGCATTGTTTCTAATTTTTGAGCGCTGTCTTGGACCATATAAAAGCTTTAACAGGTTTGCCTGACAGTACTCCTGCGCAAGGCTTGTTACTTACATTTCGCCTCACCTATAGGCGAGTCGCTGGATCGTACGGGGTTATATGAACACTACTACCCAACCATCGGTTCCTGATAATCAGAAGAACCTGACTCGCAGCACTATTGATTTTCCGGTGGTAGGTATCGGCGCCTCGGCAGGCGGTTTGCAAGCCCTTCTGAAGTTCTTTGAACACATGCCCAGCGATAGCAACATGGCATTTGTAGTCATAATGCACCTGTCGCCCAAGCACACGAGCGCGGCTGACCGTATCCTGCAAAACGTAACCAAGATGCCGGTAAAGCAGGTCACAAGTCCTGTCCCAGTCGAGAAGAATCACGTTTATGTGATACCGCCGGGCAAAGACCTGAGCATGAACGACAGCTACCTGCGTCTGGGAGATCCGCAGCGTACCCGCGGGGATCAGGTAGCAATCGATTTGTTCTTTCGGACACTGGCCGATGTTCATCGGAGCAGGGCCATTGGCATCGTGCTATCGGGTGCCGGAGCCGATGGCTCGGTGGGGCTTGCCCGGATAAAGGAGCAAGGCGGTATTACCCTTGCCCAGTCCCCGCAGGATGCTGAATATGACTCGATGCCTAACAGCGCCATTTCTACCGGTGTGGTGGATATCGTCCTGCCTGTGGTTGAGATGCCACAAAAGTTGCTGGAAGTCGCTGCCAATCTGGTAAACATCCAGATACCGATCAACGATCCCCGTGAAGAGAACGAGCCGCAGATCGATCCTCAGATCAGGAATCGAACGAATCAGCTGGCCCTTCGGGATATCCTGACGCTGCTGCTAACGCGCACCGGCCATAACTTCAAGCAATACAAGACCGCCACTATATTGCGCCGTATCGAACGGCGCATGCAGGTCAACTCCATCCCGGATATGAGCAGTTATGCAACATTTCTGCATGATCATGTCGAGGAAACGCCGGCGCTGCTTAAAGACATGCTGATAGGCGTGACCAACTTTTTTCGGGATCGCGAAGCCTTCGAGGCGCTTGAGCGAGACATCATTCCCGACCTGTTCGAGCAGTTCGCTGCGACAGAGAGCGAAGACGGTGAAATGCGGATATGGTCTGCTGCCTGTTCGACAGGTGAAGAAGCCTATTCCCTGGCCATGCTGTTCACCGAACAGGCTGAGCTAAGAGGCTCGCCTGCCAAAGTCCAGGTGTTTGCAAGCGATATCGACAATCAGGCACTGGCCACAGGGCGTGCAGGCCTATACCCACAAGCCATTGTCACGGACGTTCCTCCGCCCCGTCTGCGCCAGCATTTTACGAAAGAGCAGATACATTACCGGATCAAGAAAGAGCTTCGCGAGCGGGTGTTGTTTGCGGCGCATAACCTGTTGAGCGCCCCCCCCTTTTTCCCGGCTGGACCTGATCTGCTGCCGCAACCTGCTGATTTATCTGGACCGTGAAGTGCAGAGTGAAATCCTGCAAACGTTTCACTTTGCGTTGAAGCCAGGGGGCTATCTTTTTCTAGGCAGCTCCGAATCAGCCGACATGTGCAGCAACCTGTTTACGCCAGTCGATAAAAAGAACCGTATCTATCAGGCCAAAAACACGGCCGGGATCCTTCGGTCCCGCCCGGTACTGCAACTCAGCACAGGCTATCCAGCGGTACAATTGCCCCAACATCAGGGGAGCCGCAGCAAGAAGGTTTCTTTTGCCGAAGTGCATCGCCGGGTACTGGAGCAGTATGCGCCACCCAGCGTAATCGTCGATCACGAATCGAACATTGTGCACATGTCGGACCGTGCCGGGCGGTTCCTGCGCTATGTGGGCGGCGAGCCGTCTCACAACTTGCCAACCCTGGTACTACCCGAACTGCGCGTTGAATTGCGGACTGCGCTCTTCCAGGCGATACAGTCCAATAAGAGCGTCGAGGCACGGCGGGTGCGAATCACCCGTGACGATCGGACGTATTACATCAACATGGTCGTGCGCCCCTTCCGCGACGATGAGGCCAACAGCGATTTCATGCTGGTGATCTTCGATGAAGTCGAGGATGTGATGAGCATGGAGTCCAGCACACCGCATAACGAAGCCAAGGACAGTGTACTCACCCAGCTCGAAGCGGAGCTGCACCGCACCAAGGAACAGTTGCAGCTCACCATTGAACACTCCGAAACCTCGACGGAAGAGCTCAAGGCATCAAACGAGGAACTTCAGGCCATCAATGAAGAGTTGCGGTCAGCCACCGAGGAGCTGGAGACCAGCAAGGAGGAGTTGCAGTCAATCAACGAAGAGTTGATTACCGTCAACGCTGAGCTCAAGAGCAAGATTGAGGAAACCGGCAAGATCAATGATGACCTCCAGAACTTGATCACCTCAACGGATATCGCCACGGTATTCGTGGACCGTCGCATGCGTATCAAATGGTTCACGCCCCGGGCAACCGAGTTGTTCAATATCATAGCCAACGATGCCGGACGCTCCCTGCTCGATATTACACATCGGCTGGATTACGACGAACTGGCTGAGGACGCGACCCGGGTCTTCGAATCCCTGCACCTGATCGAGCGTGAAATCTGCGCCTCGAATGGGCATTGGTATCTGGCCAGGATGCTGCCCTACCGCACGGCGGATGACCGAATAGAAGGCGCGGTACTCACCTTTATCGATATAACCGGGCGACGCGAAGCTGAAGAGCAGGTACGCGCCAGCGAAAACCATATGAAGCTGGTGGCACAAAGCGTCGGTGACTACGCCATCATCACCATGGATCAAAACGGACTCATCACCACCTGGAACCATGGCGCCGAAATCATGTTCGGGTATCCCGAGGCGGAGGTGACCGGGCACTGCATCGAGACCATCTTCACGCCTGAAGAGCGGGCCAAGGGCATACACCTTGAGGAGCTTAAAATTGCCCGGGAGAAAGGTCACTCCCTTGATAAACGCTGGCATCAGCGCAAGGATGGCAGCCGCTTGTATTGCAGTGGTGTCACCTACCCTATGCGAGATACCGAGCTACGCGGCTATGCCAAGATCGCCCAGGACACCACAGAAGAGTATCAGCGTGCCTGCGAGAAGGACGATCAACTGGTCCGATCGGAAACCAGCAGCCAGCTCAAGGACGAGTTTTTTGCCGTCATGTCCCATGAACTGAAGCATCCGTTGAATTTGATTCAGTTGAACGTTGAGTTGATTGCTCGCGCGCCCTCGGTTCGTGCCTCCGCCGCCACGCTGCGCGCCGCCGAAACGATCCAGCGCTCGGTACGCAGTCAGGCCCAGATCATCGATGATCTGCTCGATTTCTCGCGTGTGCGAACCGGTAAACTCAAGCTCGATCGCACAATAGTGGATGTTGTCAGCCTGCTGCAGGAAATTGCCAATGTCCTGCGGCCTACGGCAGTTGCCGAGTCTATCCGCCTGGAGGGTCCCAATGTGTCCGAGCAGCCCTTGCTGATCGAGGCGGATCGCACCCGGATGGAACAGATCGTATGGAATCTGCTTAACAACGCAGTGAAGTTCACGCCTGCTGGCGGCACCGTTACGCTCCGCCTGAGCGAAGACGGCGACAGCGTCCGGCTGGATGTCATCGATACCGGACAAGGCATCGCGCCTGAGTTTCTACCCAAGGTATTCGACATGTTTGGCCAGGCCGAAATGCACAATACGGCGCGCGCCCGGCATGGCCTGGGCATTGGCCTGGCCCTAGTAAAGCAGTTGGTCGAGGCTCATAACGGCCGGATTGAAGCCGAATCGGCCGGCTTGGGCCAAGGCTCACGCTTCACGGTCTGGATACCGAAATGCAGCTACGACGAGACGACTTGCGAGTGTATCGACACCTGCGCGGAGGCAGGACAACTGCAGGGGCTCAAGCTGCTGCTGGTGGATGATTCCGAAGACATTGTCGAAACCATGCAGATGCTGCTTGAAAGCGAAGGGGCCGAGGTTACACCGGCCTGCAGCGGTGAGCAGGGACTGGCACTTGCCAAAGAGCAGGTCTTTGATCTGATCCTGTCGGATATCGGCATGCCGGGCATGGATGGACACGAGCTGATGATCGCGTTGCGTCAGGACAGTCTCAACCAGCAGACGCCAGCGATTGCCTTGACGGGTTACGGCAGCAAGACGGACATCGACAAGGCCATGCAGGCGGGCTTCGACGCTCATTTAAGCAAGCCCATCCAGTTCGATACGCTTATCCAGCACACGCTTGAAACGGTCAATCGGCGTCGGTCTTAAAAAGAGCCCGCCTTGCGGCGGGCTAAAGGTGCCTTATAGGGGAATAACTACAGGCAGCGTGACGTGGGTGACCGCGTGGCAATCAGAGTTTGGCGATCGAGACCTCCGTGGACTTCACGAAGGCAATCACCTCGCTGCCGACCACCAGCTCCAGCTCCTTGACCGAGCGAGTGGTGATAACGGAGGTAACGATCCCGGCAGCGGTTTGTACGTCGATTTCGGAAAGCACCGACCCTTCGATGATTTCCTTGATGGTGCCTTTGAACTGGTTACGAACGTTGATGGCTTTAATGGTCATGGTTGTGCTCCTCAAGTGATCAAAGTGCCCAGCGCAGTTGCGTGGGACGGTAGTCGGTGTCGTGATGGCCGGGCAGTGAAGGTTGGGCCAGTACGCGGGCCAGCACCTCGGCCTCCAGAGCGGCAAGCCCGGCCGAGCCGCGGTTGCGCGGACGCGGCAGATTGATGCCGAGGTCCAGGCCGACCCGGCCCTCCTCGATCAGCAGGACGCGATCCGCCATGGCTACGGCTTCACCCACGTCGTGCGTGACCAGCAGGACGGTGAATCCATGCTGCTGCCAGAGACGTTCGATCAACTGCTGCATCTCGATGCGGGTCAGGGCGTCCAGCGCACCCAAGGGCTCATCCAGCAGCAACAGGCGCGGCTCATGAATCAGAGCCCGCGCCAGGGCCACACGCTGTTTCTGTCCACCCGACAACGCAGCCGGCCATTCATGGGCACGCTCAGCCAGCCCCACGGCATCCAGCGCCTCTAGCGCCTTCTGCCGCCAATGGCCTTTGAGGCCCAGGCCGACGTTATCGATGATGCGTTTCCAGGGCAGCAGACGGGCATCCTGAAACATGAGGCGAGTCGCCTCCTGATGCCGGGCAAGCGGCTCCTTTCCCGCCAGCAGCTGCCCGCCAGTCGGCTTATCCAGCCCGGCCACCAGCCGCAGCAAGGTGCTCTTGCCGCAACCGCTGCGCCCCACCACGGCCACAAACTGACCAGAGGGAATCGTCAGGTCGATGCCCTGAAGGACGTCGCGCTCACCGAACCGCTTGCCGACCCCTTCCAGGGTCAGGGCTGTTCCCCGCTTGTAAGGGAGACTGTGCAAGGCCGTCATGCTGCACCTCCTGTTTTCTGATAGGCGGGATGCCAGCGCAGCCATGCACGCTCAAGGCCGCGGGCCGCAAGATCCGCCAGCTTGCCGAGGACGGCATACAGCACGATCGCCAGAACCACGATGTCGGTTTGCAGGAATTCACGGGCGTTCATGGCGAGGTAACCGATGCCGGAACTGGCCGAGATGGTCTCCGCCACGATCAGGGTCAGCCACATCAACCCAAGCGCAAAGCGCACCCCCACCAGGATCGACGGCAGCGCCCCGGGCAACACGACCTGCGTGAACAATCGATAGCCAGAGAGCCCGTAACTGCGCGCCATTTCCACCAGGGCCGGATCAACGTTGCGAATGCCATGATAGGTATTGAGGTAGATCGGGAAAAACGTACCCAGGGCGACCAGGAAGATCTTGGCCGACTCGTCGATCCCGAACCACAGGATGACCAGTGGGATCAGCGCCAGGTGCGGTACGTTGCGGACCATCTGCACGGAGCTGTCGAGCAGGCGCTCGCCCCAGGTCGAAAGCCCTGTGATAAAGCCCAGGAGCAGGCCGATACCACCTCCGATAGCAAAGCCGATACTGGCGCGCCAGCTGCTGATGGCGAGGTGTTGCCAGAGTTCGCCACTGCGCACCAGGCTCCAGCCTGCCTCCAACACTGCACTGGGTGCCGGCAGGATACGGCTGGACAAGAGGCCGGTTTCCACGGCCACCTGCCACCCGGTCAGGAGCAGCACGGGCAGCACCCAGGGCGCTACGCGTTGCAGGGAGGTGTTAATCGTATGATTCATACCGCCTCCTCAGCTCTGCGCGGCATACTTCGTGGTTGAGGATGGCACGATGTCGTTGGCCACGATCTCGCCGAAGGGGCTGATGTTATTGGCACCCGCCGGCTGCTCGGGCCGGCTGAGCGGCAGGTGCGGGAACAGGAGTTCGGCCACGCGATAGGACTCCTCCAGGTGCGGATAGCCGGACAGGATGAAGGTATCGATCCCCAGTTCGGCATACTCCTTCATCCGCTGGGCCACCGTAGGGCCGTCACCGACCAGGGCAGTCCCTGCCCCACCACGCACAAGCCCTACACCGGCCCAGAGGTTGGGCGCGATTTCCAGCTTGTCGCGTCGTCCGCCGTGCAGCGCAGCCATGCGCTGCTGACCAACCGAATCGAACCGCGCAAACGAAGCCTGGGCTTTGGCGATGGTGGCATCATCCAGATTGGCGATGAGCCGGTCGGCCGCCTTCCAGGCCTCTTCGTTCGTCTCGCGGACAATGACGTGCAGGCGAATCCCAAAGCGAACGGTACGGCCATGGCGAGCCGCCTTTTCACGTACGGACTCGATCTTCTCACGCACCGCCTCAAGCGGTTCACCCCAGGTCAGGTACAGCTCGACCTGCTCGGCAGCCAGCTCCTGGGCAGGCTCGGACGAGCCTCCAAAGTACAGTGGCGGACGCGGCTGTTGCAGCGGCGGATAAAGCAGCTTGGCGCCCTTGACCTTGATGTGCTTGCCGTTAAAGTCGACCGTCTCGCCTTCCAGCACACGACGCCAGATATGGGTGAACTCCTCCGAGGCCTCGTAGCGCTCCTCATGGCTCAGGAATAACCCGTCTCCGGCTAGCTCTTCCGGGTCGCCACCGGTCACGAGGTTGAACAATGCCCGCCCGCCGGACAGGCGATCGAGCGTAGCGGCCTGACGAGCAGCAACGGTGGGTGAAATGATGCCGGGGCGCAGCGCTACCAGAAACTTGAGTCGCTGGGTCACTGGGATCAGCGAGGCCGCTACCAGCCAGGAGTCCTCGCAGCTGCGGCCGGTAGGAATCAGTACGCCGCCAAACCCGAGGCGGTCCGCCGCCTGGGCGATCTGTTGCAGGTAGCCGTGGTCAACGGCGCGGGCGCCCTCTGCTGTGCCGAGGTAATGGCCGTCGCCGTGCGTTGGTAGAAACCAGAAAACGTTGAGATTGCTCATGTACAGTGCTCCGTCAGATGGAAATCTGGGTTAATTCGAATGTGGGCTTCAGGGTGCTTTCAGCGGCATCAGCCGTGGGCACCAGGGGCAAGGGCTGCACATGAGCGTCGACAAAGGCACACCATGACGCGTGCCATCGCCTGATCCATCCCATTCAGGTAGCGCTCGACCAGACGGCTGGCGATCGTAGGCAGGGGCTTGGTACTCATGGCGTCACCTCGGTGTTGGTTTGGCGTTGCGCAGTAACCGGTACGGCGGGCGTCGCAACGTCGGCCACGCGTATCGGCTTGGGAATCAGGCGGTTCTGGTAGAACAGGTCAGCGGTTTGCTGCTGATTCTCAATGTCCTTAGCGGTAATCGGACTGATGGGCGAATCCGGGCGGTGGCTGAAATAGGAGTCCACCACGGCATGCGGCAGTCCCAGCTGGCGCGTCATGATTTCGATACTGCCTTCGGGATTGGCCCGCGTGAGCGCCTCGGCCTGGTTCAGCGCATTGAAGATCTGCGTGATAAGGTCTGGATTGCGCTCGGCAAACGGACGGGCAGCCAAGTAGAAGGAACCCGAGTTGGAAAGCCCGTTACGGCCATCGGTCAGCACACGCACCTGACCGGTTAACAGCGCCGCCGAATAGAAGGGATCCCAGATGGCCCAGGCGTCCACGTTGCCCTGATCGAAGGCTGCACGGGCATCGGCAGGCGGCAGGTAAACCGGCTGGATATCGGTGTAGTTGAGGCCTGCCTGATTAAGCGCTCGAAGCAGCAGCGCATGGGAGCTGGAGCCTTTCTGGAAGGCTACCTTTTTCCCCTTGAGATCCGCCAGGGTGTGGATCGGGCTGTCCTTGCTCACCAGAATGACCTCGGCCAACGGCTTGGCGGGCTCGGTGCCAACATAGAGCAGATCGGCTCCGGCAGCCTGGGCAAAGATCGGCGGGATATCACCTGTCGCACCCAAATCGATGCTGCCTGCGTTCAGGGCTTCGAGCAGCTGCGGCCCGGCCGGAAACTCCACATAACGAACCTGCGTGTTCGGGAAGCGCTTCTCCAGGAAGCGCTTCTCCCGCGCCACCACCAGATTCACGGCACTCTTCTGATAACCGATGCGCAACTCGGCGGGATCGGCCGAGGCGCCCTGGAACGCGAACGCTGCCAGCGTGCCGAGCAGGATCAGGCTGCGGGTCAGGAAAGCAGGCTTCATGGTTTTACCTCCGCGCGCTGGGCAAGGTTGGCAGGCGGCGTCCAGATTACGTCACGAACCGCCAGCGTTTTGGGAATCAGACGAATCTGCGTAAAGGCATCGGCAATCTTCTGCTGCGCAGTTACCACCACGGGAGTGATGAACTGGGCCCCGTAGCCCTGCCGCGCCACGACCGTACCGGCAATGTCTTCCGGCAAGCCGAGCAGCGGCGCGACCTGCTTGGCGACCTCCTCAGGATTGGCCTTTGCCCACTCCCCTACTGAACGAACCTCTTCGACCAGCGTGGCAATGACTTGCGGGTGCTGTTGGGCGTAAGGGCGTGTTGAGAGATAGAACTGGTGGTTGTCGACCAGCCCGGTACCGTCGGTAAGCGTGCGCGCCTGAAGCTGCTTTTCCGCAGCCGCCTGATACGGGTCCCAAATAACCCAGGCATCGGCGCTGCCGCGCTCAAAAGCGGCGCGGGCATCTGCCGGAGGCAGGTAGATTGGTTGAATGTCGCTGTATTTCAGGCCTGCCTTTTCCAGCGCGCGAACCAGCAGGTAATGAACATTGGAGCCCTTGTTCAGGACGATCCTCTTGCCCTTGAGATCGGCCAGCGTCTGGATGGAAGAATCCTTGGGCACCAAGATCGCTTCGCTGGTCGGCGCGGGCGGCTCATGGGCGACATATACGAGGTCAGCACCTGCTGCCTGAGCAAAAACGGGTGGGGTCTCACCAGTAACGCCAAAGTCGATACTGCCAACATTCAGCCCTTCCAGTAATTGGGGGCCGCCGGGAAATTCAGTCCATTGCACGGTAACGCCCTGCTCAGCCAGGCGCTTTTCCAGCGTGCCACGGGCCTTGAGCAGCACCAGCGTGCCGTATTTCTGATAGCCGACCCGTAAGGTTTCGGCGGCTTGAACGGTGGCATCGAGCGACAGGGCCAGCAGCAGCGCGGCAACCCATCTTCGATGCAAGGGTTTGACGCGCATCGCGTGCTCCTTGGCTTCGAGTGGTGTCCTGCCTGCTGCCCCGTTGTCGGGTCAGTAAGGTGGGTAATCTGTTCTCCCGTGTGGGAGTGGTTACATCAGATGCTCCAGCGTGCCTGTGTCAGCTGCGCTGTCAAAACATGTGGCTCGACCGGCTTCGGTCGACGAGCCAGTGCGGCCAGAAAAAGCTCCAGTGACTCGTCCAAGCGCTCCGCCAGTGCAGGCGAGAGCGGTGTCTCGCGTTCATAGCTGACCTGGCTGTCATCGGCGAACACGCCGGGCAGGATCTCCTGCGCCTTGAGCGCAGCCAGCACTGGCTTGAGTGCGTAGTCCACCGCCAACATATGTGCAATCGAACCGCCGGTTGCCAACGGCAGCACTACCTTGTGGCTGAGTGCCCGCTCCGGCAACAGATCAAGTACCGTCTTGAGCACCCCGGAAAACGAGGCCTTGTAGATCGGTGTGGACACCACAAGACCATCCGCATTGTGCACGTGCTCGACAAAGGCCTTGACCTGAGGGCTCTCGAACCGCGCCTGGATCAAATCTTCGGGCGGGAAATCCTGGATGCGCCAGGAGGCTACCTCGACCCCATGTGCGTTCAGCCATTGCCGGGCCTCGCCGAGCAGTACGCTCGATCGGGATCTGGCCCCCGGGCTGCCCGCCAGCGAAACCACTAGCATGCCGTTCCCCTTCAACTATCCTGTCAGGGTCGGTATGCCCTTCAGGTATGTAGCGAACCATAGCAAGCCTTAGCTTATACCTAAAAATCATTTTTATTCATTTGCTTATAACTTTTTGTATAAACGAAAAACCCCAGCGCGCAGGCTGGGGTTTTCTGGTGTTGCAAGGCTTGCAAGCAGAATGCGGAAGATCGGTACTGCACCCTCGATTTACAGGGTGAAGCGCCCTTACTGCGGCGCTTTCTGGATTTCAGCCTGCACCTGATCGAACAGCGGTTTGCCCACGGTATCGATAACCGACTGGATGGCCGGCTGCGCCTTTTCACGCATGCGCTGGGTTTCTTCTGCGCTTACCTGGTTGATTTGCATTCCGTGGGCCTTCAGCTCTTCCAGGGCTTTTTCGCCTTCGGCGCGTGTGTCCAGCCGCTCGGCATCACGTGCCTTTCTGGCTGCCGCCATCAGGATGTCCTGTTCGGTCTTGGACAGCCCATCCCACCAGCGCTTGGAGGCCATCATGATCCAGGGGCTATAGACGTGGTTGGTCACGGTCAGGTACTTCTGCACCTCATAAAACTTGGATGACAGAATCGTGTTGAACGGGTTTTCCTGCCCATCCACGGCCTTGGTTTCCAGGCCGGTAAAGAGTTCGGAGAACGGCAGCGGCACGGCATTGGCACCCAGCTGCTTGAAGGTATCCATGAAGACCGGGCTCTGCATCACCCGCACCTTGATGCCAGAGAAGTCTTCCAGCTTGTTTATCGGGCGAACGTTGTTAGTCATGTTGCGAAAGCCGTTCTCCCAGTAGACGAGGCCGACGAGGCCCTTATCCTGAAGCTTGTCCATGATCTGCTGGCCGACCGGCCCGTCGAGCACATAATCTGCCTGCTTTGCATTGGAAAACAAAAAGGGCGTATCCCAGATCGCCATTTCCTTGGTGATGCCGACCAGGGTCGCGGTAGAGCCCACCATCATTTCCTGCGCGCCGCCAATCAACGCATTCTGCATCTGGGCATCCGGGCCCAGGCTACCGGCGCCAAAGGTGCGCACCTTGAGCTTGCCGCCTGACGCCTTGGCCACCTCCTCCGCAAACACCTTGGCGCCGCGTCCCTGGTTGCTGTCTTCGTTGAGGCCATAGCCGAAGCGGATCATGCGGGGACGAATATCATCGGCGGCCTGGGTTGTCAGGGCGGCCAGCGGACCACAGAGCACAGCCGTGGCCAGGGTTGCGAAGAGAAAGCGTTTCATGGGCGTTCCTTTTATTGTTGTTGATAAAGCCTGATGCCTGGGCGCTACAAGGGCCCAGGCCGTTCAATGCAACCACTTCAGCGGTACGGTAATGATCTCGGGAAAGATCACCAGCAGGACAACAATGGCGATATAGGTAAAGAAGAAGGGCAACACGCCCTGTACCAGCTTTTCCATACGGATGCGTCCGATCCCTCCGACCACGTTCAATACCGTGCCCACCGGCGGCGTAATCAGGCCGATTGAGCCGATCAGCACAAACATCACGCCAAAATAAACCGGGTTGACGCCCGCCTTGGCTGCAATGGGTGCCAGGACAGGTCCCAGGATCAGGATGGTGGGCGTAAGGTCCAGCACCATGCCGATGGCCACCATCAAGAGCATGATGGCGGCTACCAGCAGCTTGGGATTGTCGGCAACCGGTCCCAGCATGGCAGCAATTTCATCGGGGAGCTGGGCCAGTGTGACCATGTAGGCCGAAACGGTCGCGGCCGCACACAGGAACATCACCGAGGCCGTGGTGCGGCTGGCCCGGGTCAGCACTTCAACCAGTGCGTTCCAGCTCAGTTCCCGGTACAGCAGCGTGGACACCAGTAGCGCATACACCGCCGCGACCACGGCTGCCTCGGTGGGTGTAAAGATACCGCCCCGCAGGCCACCTACAATGATCACCGGCAGCATCAGGGCGGCAATGCCATCCACGATGGCGTGACGGCGTTCCGCCCAGGAAGCCTTGGGCTGCGGCGGCTCGTGAATGCTTCGGGCGATCAATGTCCAGGCGATGATCAGTCCGGCCCCCATGATGAGCCCAGGAACCAGACCCGCCAGGAATAACTGGCTGATCGAGGTATTGGTTACAACGCCGTAAATCACAAAGGGCATCGACGGCGGAATGATCGGCGCAATAATGCCGCCCGCCGACACCAGTCCGCAGGAAGAGCTGAGCGGATAGCCGCGCTGACGCATCATGGGTAATAGCAGGGTTGCCAACGCCGCGGTATCGGCCAGGGCCGAACCCGACATGCTGGCCAGCAGCACCGAGGCGGCAATGGCAACGTAACCCAACCCGCCCTTCTTGTGGCCGACAAAGGCTTGGGCCATGGTGATGATGCGTCGGGAAATGCCGCCTGCGTTCATCAGCTCGCCAGCCAGAATGAAGAACGGTACAGCCAGGAGCGGAAAGCTGTCGGCACCGGCCTGTAGATTCTGGGCCAGCAGTTGCACATCCCAGAAGTCCAGGTACCACATCAGCACCGCGCCGGTCAGCAGAAGCGCAAACGCAATCGGCATCCCGAACGCCATGAAGCCCAACAGGGAGGAAAGAAAGACAGCAACGGTCATGATCAGCCCTTAAGGGAGGCAGTGCCTCGTAGTCTTGTTATTGGAATCGACTGATTACACCGGGCTCAGTCTGCCGTGACATTTGCCAGGGCCGGCGGTACCTCCCGCTCGGTACGCCAGGCATTGAGCAGTTGCACCAGTGCCAGCACCGCGAGTGCGATCATGCTGACCAGCACCGGCAGCATGGCGATAGCCAACGGGTAGCCCACCACGGGGCTCGCGTTCTGCCAGCCAAACTGCATCTGATACCACGCGCCCCATGCAGACAGGCCGCTGCCTGTGGCAATCAGCAAGGCGCTGACCGAATCGACAAGCCGCCGGGCAATGCGCGGAAACTTGTCACGGATCAGGGTAAAACTCATCAGCTCGCCGCGACGCATACTGGACGCAACGCCAACAAAGATCAGCCAGACGAAGGCCAGCCGGGACAGCTCCTCGGCCCCGGCCCATCCGGAGCCGAACGCATAACGCAGCACCACATTGACAAAGACAGCGCTCACCATGAAGGCCATCAGAATGGCCATCAAGCTGTCGGTGAGCTTATCGAAGCGCTGGGCCGTGCGGTTGTTATAGATCGGCTCGCTGGTCAGGGGCGGCTCGTTCCGCGGAGAAGGTGCATCGGGCATCTTTGAGGCCAGGCTGATCAAGGCAGCCATTTCGCTACTTGGAATTGGCGCATGCATCCAGGCGCTTACCTCCTGAACAACCGCATCGCTGGCCTTGGAGGCATCGACATACAACACCCCTGGCTCTCCTCTGGGAGATTCGAGGGTGTCGAACTGGCTCTTGACGAGTGACATAGGCATGTAATGGCCAGAACGCTCTCCGACGCGCTGGAGCGCCGTTTCGTAATCGACCGACAGATACGCGAAACGCAGGCCGGGTACGGCATCACGCAGACGGTCCCGGTAGCTGCGACGCAGTGCCGAGCAGGACAGGACGAATCCCGTGCCATCCTGAACGGCCTTTTGCATCTCAAGCCGCAGGCGATCGAGCCACTCGATACGGTCGGCATCGGTCAATGGCGTACCGGCCTGCATGCGGGCCACGTTTTCAGCGGAATGGAAATGGTCGGCTTCGATATGACGAAAACCAAGACAGCGGGCAACGCCCAGGCTCGTCTCGGTCTTCCCTGAACCGCTAACGCCCATGATGACAAGGGCCTGAGCGGGTGTGGCGGAGGTACTGACGGGTGAAGTCATGGCGCTCTCCAGAGCGCTTCTCGATGCGCTCATTCTTATTTTTGCGTGATGTTAGCGCTAACATCACGATTGAGCAATGAGACTGAAAGGCCACCAGTCGAACGCGCCCCGTATAGACGTAACAAGATATTTCATGAACCGGGCGGCATACCCTGCACTAGAGCAGCGGGCAGATCAGTAGTTTTCCCACAGCCCCGGCGTTGCCAGCTCAACCAAATGACCGTCAGGATCACGAAAGTACAGACTCACTCCGCCCTTCGGCCATCGCACTTCACCTTCGATCACAATCCCGTGAGTCGCCAGATGATCACGCCACGGCTGTAGATATTCAGGAGCAATGGAAAAGGCGTAATGAAGTCTGCCTGAACCGTCATGGGGTGGAATGGTGCCGCCGGGAAGCTGAGCAGGCGTATCGGTCGTGCCCTGCTGGAAAAGCAGTAAAACACTACCCGGTGCGGCGTCATAGGCCGCGACACGCTCATCATGAAACATGACGCTCAGGCCCAGCAGTTCCTCATAGAAACGGCGAGCCTTTTCTAGGTCAGCCACATAAAGACCGGTTTCCAGTACTGGACCAAGGGGCGGAGCGGTTGGGGATGTCATCAGCCGGCCTTTTGCTTCAAGGGATCATGCCCCCAGTTCATCAGGGACTTGCGCCAGCGCGTATCACCTACCTCACCATCCGGGCGCTGCTTGATGTGCCGATGTACATAGCCGATGACCTTACGCATGGCCAGGTAGTCATCTTCGCTCAGCTCAGCCTGCCGCTTGCGTTTAATCTCGAGGATACGCTCGCCCATCTCATGGCCAACCGCCTCGCCGTCAGCCTTTGCCTTGACCTTTTGGCCTTTGGCCGTCATGCCGACAGACTGGCTCTCCTCGCCCTGCAACCACTTGCGCAGCCGGGCAGGCGGCATGTTGACCACCTGTTTGAATTCACTGCGCAGTTCTTTCTTGTCCGCTTCGGTAAGGGCTTTGGCCGTCATTGTTCACCTGCCTGCTTAAGTGCATGAATCAGCTCGTCCTTTTTCATTCGCGAGCGCCCACGGACCTGATGGTGTGCTGCACGCGCCATCAGCTCGGTCTTGGTCATATCGGAGAGAGCGGTCTTACGGGCAGACGCCGTCTTGCGGGCAACATCCTCCGGTTGTTTGGAGTGCTGCTTGCCTCGACGGGTGTCGCGCCGCTTATTGGCAGTGCTGCGGGCATATTCGCTGTCGCTGATCTGCTCTCGTGCCTTTTTAGGCAAATAGCGCTCACCCGTCTCGGTGGACTTCTCGCCGGACTTTGTCCCCCAGTCCTGCTCGGTCCATTGCTGGAGATGGTTATCGGGGCCCTTGCCGCCCTCATAACCCCCACCCCGCTTCTGGTATTCCTGGCTCGCCAATTGCGCTTTTCGCGCCGACCACTGGCCGGCACGACCACCCTTCGAGCCACGCGTCACATCCTCTTTAACACTGTTCCACAATTCCGGATCGGTCTTCCTGGCGGTAGCAGACATCTGTCTTTCTCCTCAGTAGAGTTTCGGACCCCTCGGAAATGGGGACCACCTATCGAGACGCTTGTTCTAGCCAGGCGACGGGGTGTATCAAGAAGGACGCTTCAAGAAGGACATGGTCATGCCGCTACCCTCGCTTCAAATCCGTGATGCCACCGAGTCGGATATTCCTGCTATCCAGGCCATTTATGCTCATCATGTTCTGCATGGAACGGCCACCTTCGAAGAAATTCCACCCGATGAAGCCGGCATGAAACGACGCCTGCGGACCCTTCAGGAAGCCTCCTTGCCGTTTCTGGTCGCCGAGCTGGATGGCATGGTACGAGGCTACTGCTATGCCAACTTCTATCACACGCGATCGGCCTATCGTTACACCCTGGAGGACACGGTTTATCTGGAGGAAGGCTGGCATGGCCGCGGCCTGGGTAAAGCCCTGTTGAGTGCACTGCTTGAGCGCTGCGAAGCGGGAGGTTGGCGGCAGATGGTGGCGCTTATCGGCGACAGCAGCAACGCAGGCTCCATCGGGCTCCATCGCAGCCTGGGCTTTCGTCAGATAGGTATTCTGGAAAAGGTCGGCCTCAAGTTCGGCCAGTGGCATGATGTGGTGATGATGCAGAAAAATCTGGGTAAAGGCAGCAGCGATACACCGTAAGTCGGCTGTACAGAACTTCGGTTACTTCGGCTCCTCACAACAGGTACACCCACTCAGAGGAGACCTAGCATGGCCGATAAATCGCCAGTAGCACCAGAGCGCCAGGAAGCGGAACTGTCCCCGGATGACTTTGAAGAAATGCCTGAGGACGAAGAAGAGTAACGCATACGCCCATAAAAAAGCCCACCGCATGCTCAGGTGGGCTTTTCATGAGCCTCGCATCAGAAGATCAACTTGATGATGCCGATAACCACGATCAGGCCGATGATGAAAATAACGCCGGCAGTGCCCCCAATAAACTTCAACATACCCATGCTCCTTGATTAAGTGCGTTCACTTATTAAGACGCCAGTTGTTCGCAGACGTTCGCTGAAATATCCATTAAAGGCTTCTGCCGAACGGCCAGGCAGGTTTTCCAGTCTCTCTTAGGTAACGCGCCTCCAACGGTCCATCCGCATTTCGCAAGAGCCCTGTTCATGTCTACCACATTGATTCGCCGCCGCTGGCGCCCCTTGGCCTTTCTTGCCTTGTTGCTGGGTGTGGGTCTGCCGTTTGGCTGTTCTGAACTCGCCCACAAAGAGCGTGAGTTGGTGTTCAACATCGAACCCGGCACTGCCAGTTGGTTCTCGGGCGTGCCCGCCGGCGTCCAGCAGTTCAACATCCCCGTCACGACAGGGATCAGCACGACGCAATATGTCCATGCCTGGTGGTGGCCTGCTGCAAAGAAAGATGCCCCTGCTGCCCTGTACCTGCATGGGACGCGTTGGAACCTGACCGCCCAGGTGCGTCGCATCACTACCCTGCGCAGCCTGGGCTATTCCGTTCTGGCCATCGACTACCGGGGCTTTGGTGAAAGCCCTGGCGATCTGCCCTCGGAAAACACGGTGTATGAGGATGCCCGGGTGGCCTGGAAGCGCCTCGTTGAGCTGCAGCCCGACCCTGAAAAACGCTACATCTACGGACACTCGCTGGGCGGGGCAATAGCCGTCAACCTGGCTCAGCAGATTTCAAAACAGAAAGACCCGGAGGGCGACCCCGCCGCCGCAGCCGGCCTGATCATCGAGTCGACCTTTACCAGCCTGGCGGATGCAGCAGCTGCCGTGGTCGACACCTCGTTGCCGATCCGCTGGATCATGTCGGAGAAATTCAATTCCATCGACAAGATCGACCAGGTTGATATGCCGGTACTGATCGTCCATGGAACAGGTGACCAGTACGTACCCTCCCGCTTCAGCGAGGAGTTATTCAGGAAAGCTCAGGATCCGAAGCGGTTATTGCTCATTGAGGGAGGCAACCACACCAACAGCATGCCCATCGGAAGCCAGGAATATGCCCGGGCAGTACGGGATCTCTTTGGGCTGAAAGGCGCGTACTAGAGATCAGCGCGCCCTGCACTATCAACGAGAACATATGCCACCTCGATTGGGCATCATTTCCGGTGATGTTTGGTATGCCTACGATCCATTTTTTAATCGATCAACTCGAACCGATACTGAATCTGTCGAAACGATCCCATCGAGGAAACAGATCATGAAACGCACTATCGCATTCGGTATCGGCCTCACCGCCCTGGCATTCAACACTCTGGTTGCTGCTCAATCCCTGCCCCAAGCCGCTCAGCTGTACGCAGAAGATGGCAGCCAGTACACCGTGGACAAGATGATCAACCGTCAAACCAAGAGCATTGAAGAACGTCTGCTGACCGAGAACGGCTCCGACCAGACCTTGGGCCGCCTGATCGAGCGCCAGCAAAACCGCCTGAATACTCCTGCCCAACTGGCCGAAGACGGTACTGAGCAGACCATCGACAAGATGATTCATCGTCAGCAACATCAGATCCAGTTAGCCGAAGATGGTACCGAGCAGACCATTGATAAGATGATCCATCGCCAGCAGCACCAGCTTCAGGTAGCCGAAGACGGTACCGAGCAGACCATTGACCGGATGATCCAGCGTCAACAGGAGCACATTCAGCCGCAGCTGGCTGCCGATGATTCACAGCAGACCATCGACCGCTCGCATCACCGCATGCACCGGATTGTCTGATGCCGGCCCCATAAAAAAGCCCGACCAGTTGATCGGGCTTTTTTATTTATAGCGACTGCTTTACGCGACTATTTCATGCGACCTGTCAGGCGACCGGCTTTTCATCCGGGAGGCCATCGGAGCGGCCAATGTTAGGCGGCGTATCCACCATCAGCTCCTCGGGCACTTCCTCCACGCGGGGGTCGAGCGTTGCGGCCATCGGGCTAACTGTATCCGGCATCGCCACGTGATGCAGTGGTGCTTCATCCACGAGATGCTCATTTGTTACGAAGCGAGGCTGAACCCAGATGATCAAAATGACGGCATAGATCGACACCAGAATGTAGAACATGCCGGGACCAAACTGATTCATCAGCGCACCGGCCAGCAGCGGACCAATACAAGCGCCTACGCCATAGGTGGTCAGCAGCATGGCGGAAAGCTCCACGCGGCGCGAGGGCTCCACATGGTCATTGGCATAGGCCACTGACAACGGATACAACGTGAACAGCAGCATGCCAGTCAAAAAGCCGGTGCCGAGCAGTCCGGCATAGGGCAAGGTGATGTATCCCCACATCGGAATTGCCGCCAGGCAGAGCAGCACGGCGTTGGCGCGGATCAACTTGCAGCGGTCGACCCGATCGGACAACCAGCCTAGCGGCCACTGTGCACAAAAACCTGCCACGATGCATATACCTACAAACATACTCGACTGCGCCGTATCGAGCCCATTGCGGTTGGCATATACCGGCGCCAGACCATAGAAGGCACCGACCATCAGGCCAGCGGCAAAGATCGTGACCAGTGACTGCGGTACGCGCTGCCAGAAGAACTTGATTTCAAGGGGCGCGGCGACCAGCTTGGCCGGGTGTACGCGACGCGTCATGGCGATGGGAATCAGGCAGGACGCAAAGCAGATTGCCACCAGCAGCAGCGGCTTGTAATCCAGTGCCGGGTGTACGGCCAGCAAGGCCTGTCCGACCACCAGTCCCAGATCCACCGCCACCATGTAGCCGGCAAACACCTTGCCCCGCTGGTGGTTTTCGGCCTGCTCGTTGAGCCAGCTTTCAATCACCATGTACTGGTTCATCATCAGAATACCCATGATGAAGCGCAGCACCAGCCAGACGCCCAGATGATCGGTCAGGGCGTGAATGAGTACCGTCACCGTCGCGCCGCCGGCGCAGGCGACGTATGAGCGGATATGCCCTACGTTGGCGATCAGCCGGTGGCCGAGTTTGCCACCGCAGACCAGCCCGAAATAATACGCCGCCATCAGGCAGCCGACCCACAGATCGCCCGCCCCCTGTTCCGTCAGGCGAAGGCCGATGTAAGTGGTGAAGAGGCCGGAACCGGCCAGCATCAGGAGCGTAGCAATATAGAGCGCGGGAAATGTGACAAGCGGGCTGAACATGAGTCGTCTGATTTGAGCTGAGCCAATCCTGGCGGGAAGAGAGCGATCGAAGGCACGGCTATCGGCCGTGGGTGCTTCATCTTTAAGCGCATCGATTATCACCTGGATAGTGCGCCATATGCAGACAGACTACCGGCGCCCGGATTTTGTCACACGACAAGTGTTTCAACCGGACGTGCGGGTATTTGATAGAGTACCCCCTTGCCTGATTGGAAAACCGCCATGTCCTCCCGCGCCGAGCAAAAACTGCAAACCCGCCATGCCCTGCTGGATGCTGCACGTATGCTCATGAGCAGTGGCCGCGGCTTCGGCAGTTTGAGTCTTAGAGAAGTGACCCGCAGCGCCGGTATCGTTCCGGCGGGGTTCTACCGGCACTTTCCCGATATGGATGCCTTTGGACTTGCGCTGGTTGCCGAAGTGGGCGAGACCTTTCGCGAAACCCTGCGCCGGGTACGTCATAACGAAATCGAGCTGCGTGGTGTGATTGATGCCTCGGTCGGCATCTTTATCGAAGCCGTCGCCGAACACCGTAGCCAGTTCATCTTTCTCGCCCGGGAGCAATACGGCGGTTCGTTGTCGATTCGTCAGGCCATCAGTGAACTGCGCCAGCACATTACTGATGACCTTGCATTAGACCTGTCCCAACTCAACCGGCTGCCCCACCTTTCGTGTCAGGACATCGATGTTCTGGCGGATCTGGTGGTCAAGACCGTATTCGCCACTCTGCCCGAGCTGATTGATGTGCCTGATGAGGGACTGGAGCCGCACAAGACGCCCCAGGCCAAGATCATTCATCAGCTACGCTTCATCATGATCGGTGCCAAGCACTGGCGCGGCCTTAACATGCTGTTCGCACCAAATCAGGGCGAACCCCTGCCCTCCGACCCGCTGTTGCACCGAAATCAGGCAAACTGAGCGCACGATCCCCTGTGCAACGCCGGTGAAACGAGCCGTTGCGTTCTGGCAGGCCGCTTGCTGTAGTCTTCATAAAGCACAGCGGATACTGCCTTATGTTGGTCATTCATACCCGTCTGCCCTCCCCCGATACCTGGCACGAAGAAATTCACCTTGGCTTCGAGGCGCGCAGCAAGAGCCGGCTGCGAACCGTGACGGCCAGTGGCGAAGATGTCGGGCTGTTTCTCGAGCGCGGCCAGCCGCCCCTGTTTGACGGTGAAGGGCTGCGTGCCCAGGACGGCCGTATCGTACGCGTCTGCGCCCGCCCCGAGGCTCTTTTGCACATCACCTGCGCCAATGCCCATGAGCTGACCCGCGCTGCCTACCACCTGGGCAACCGTCATGTTGCGCTGCAAGTAGGCGATGGCTGGCTACGCATTCTGGATGATCACGTACTCAAGGCCATGCTGGATCAACTGGGCGCTACGTGTGAATCGATCCAGGCGCCTTTCCAACCTGAGCATGGCGCTTATGGTGGTGGGCATCACCATTCGCACCACGGTGAGGCTGATTTCAATTACGGCCCTCGGCTGCACCATTTCGGGGTGCGGATATGAGCCCGGCCTGGGCGTTAATGCGTCTGGCCAGCCCGCAGTTACCCATCGGCGGTTATAGCTACTCCCAAGGGTTAGAGGCGGCCATCGAGACCGGCCTCGTAACCGACTCAAGCTCGGCTCGCGTCTGGCTCGAAGATCAGCTGGAGCTTAACCTTGCCCGCTTCGAAGCACCTCTGCTGCTGGCTCACTGTCAAGCCGCAGCCTCAGGCGACTGGCTTCGGCTAACTGAATTAGCAGGCCGCCACTCAGCCAGCCGAGAAACCCGAGAGCTGCGCCTGGAGAGCCGCCAGACCGGTTTTTCCCTGACGCAACTGCTCAAGGACTTGCCCGAACTGGACCCCGAGGCACGCGAGCACCTCCTGGCCAGCGAGCCAACGTTTGCCCTGGGTTGGGCGGTTGCCGCGCGTGCCTGGGCCATTGCCCCGGCAGAGGCCGTCTCAGCCTGGCTCTGGGGGTGGCTGGAAAATCAGCTGGCCGTTCTGATGAAAACCCTGCCCCTCGGCCAGCAGGCAGCACAGCGACTGACCTCTGAACTCCTGCCAGCCCTGGACGCAGCCCTCGCAACTGCCTGCGCGTTGCCGGAAACCCTCTGGGGCAGCGCACCGTTTGGCCTGGCGCTCGCCAGCATGGCCCACGAACAACAATACAGCCGTCTTTTCAGATCCTAGGAGAACAAGCGCGATGAACACTCAACCCCTGCGCGTCGGTATTGGCGGCCCGGTCGGTTCCGGCAAGACGGCCCTCACCCTCGCCCTCTGCCGTGCCCTGCGTGATCGTTACAACCTGGCGGTTGTCACCAACGATATCTATACCCGTGAAGATGCCGATTTTCTCGTGCGCAACGAGGCGTTGGCCCCTGAGCGCATCATCGGCGTGGAAACCGGTGGCTGCCCGCACACGGCCATCCGTGAGGATGCTTCCATCAACCTGGAAGCGGTAGACCAGCTCAACCGCCGCTTTCCTGGTCTTGATCTGATCCTGGTCGAATCCGGCGGCGATAACCTTTCCGCCACGTTCAGCCCGGAGCTGTCCGACCTGACTATCTACGTGATCGACGTGTCTGCGGGCGACAAGCTCCCCCGCAAGGGCGGCCCGGGCATCTGCAAGTCTGACCTGCTGGTTATCAACAAGGTGGATCTTGCCCCAATGGTCGGTGCCTCACTTGAGGTGATGGACCGTGACGCCCGCAAGATGCGGGGCGAGAAGCCGTTCGTGTTCAGCAACCAGAAAGTGGGCCAGGGCCTGGAGGACATCATCGCCTTTATCGAAAAGCAGGGCATGCTGACGGCTGCGTAGCGCCTCTATACTGCAAGGCAGATACGCAGTAGAGCCAAAAGGGGTTCCCATGAGTCACGCTGCTGTCTTGCACTGGATCGTCGATCAGCTGAACCAGCGACGCATCCCTTTTCTTTTATGCGGTGGTCTGGCGGCCCATGTTTATGGCGCCAGACGCCCGCTGAACGATATTGATCTCCTGGTTCCAGCAGACCATTTGCAAGAAATAGCCGCTGCCGGCGCTGCTGTCACGACCAAGCCCCTCGAACGCCGCTGCGAGGAAGGCTGGGATGTGGAGTACGTGCAGTTCAAGGTTGAAGGCGTGAAGATCGAGATAGGCGGCACGCCCGGTGCCCGGATTTTCGATAAGGGCCACTCAACCTGGAGAAACCTTGAGGCCAACCTGGCCAAAGCCCGCCCCGCAACGCTGCTGGGCGTAGCCCTTCAGGTAATGGACCGTGATGAGCTGGCCGCCTACAAAGCTATGCTCGGACGCGAGGTGGATACAGAAGATCTTATCGCCCTTTCGACGCCACACCCATGACCTTGGTGACGAGTACCGCTACGCTGGCGCCAAGCAAGCCACCGGCGACCACATCGGAAAAGAAATGGTAGTTACACAGCAAAAGCCCCACCGGCACTACCGCAGCTATTACTACCGCAAGTCCCCTCAGGCGGGGCCAGCACAGGGCAATCGCCACGGCGGCAGCGTAGGCAACTGTGGTATGTCCAGAAGGAAAGGACGCGTACCAGTCTCCGCCGTGAAACCAGTTGAAGCCATAAGCCTGATTATGGATCAGCGAGGGATTACCATGGGTCCAGGTCTCCGGCCAATAACGACCGAAGACAGGCTTGAGCGAATCCTTCACGCCCTTGGCGACCAGGACGCTGAAGGCCAGCACGAAGCAGCGGTGACGATGCACGGGCAACAATCGCTGACCGATGCCCAGGACAATGATCAGCAGTACCGCCAGCACCGTCAGCCAGTCCGCCACATGGGTCATCAGGTTGGGCCACGCCAGACGGCGCAGGTCGCCTGCATGGGCCCAATAGGCAATGGGCTGGTCGATCACGCCATATCCCAGCAGGATCAGCACAAGGCCACCTGCCCAAGCGATCAGCAGCGGTTTACGTGTCACGGTACAGACTCCTTTCCAGGGTGAGCGGCATTCAGCCCGATACCCGTCCCGTTAGCAATCACGGCGTACCGGGATGCGGCTCCGGGTAAGTACGCATCACGCTGATCATGTCGGCATAGGAGCTGTTCCACAACTGCTCATGGAGCTGACGAATGCGCTCGGCCATGGCGTGATCCTGCATCACCACCTCCAGGTTGCGGGAGTTATCCAGATAGCCGCCGAGCCAGTTGCTGGTGCCTACCCAGGCGAGGCGCCCATCGATTTCCATCGTCTTGCTGTGAATCACCCGTGCAAAGGGAATGAAACCGCCCGGATCGGCCGGCAGCGTGACGATCTTGACCTGTACATTCGGCAGCACGGCCAGGCTTTTCAGGTAGTCGATCTCCGGTGCGCCCGTGTTCCAGTGGGACACCATCAGCTTGATGGATACCCCTCGGGCGGCCGCCGCGCGCAAGGCATTGTCGATCACCGGGTAATACGGGCGGCTCTTGTCCGGTCCGTAGGATAACGGCGCATAGTCAAGCAACTGCACACGCACCTCATGCCGGGCCTGAGCAAGCAAACGCGGCAACTCTATCTGGGAGTCACGCACGCCGGGCGGGTTGTAGCGCGCAGGGCTGGCGACCAAGTAATTGCCGGTGGGCGCTGGCTCCCTGCTGGAGTCCTGTCGCGGCTGCGGAGTCGGTTTGCCCTCCGCCAAAGCCTGCTGTGCCTGCCAATCCTGGTTGAAAATAGCCTGTATTTGACCCGCTACCGTGCGGTCGCTGATCCGCACACCTGTTTCATGGATATGCGTAAGGGAACGCCAATCAAAATTCTGGCTACCCACAAAGGCTTCGCGGCCATCCACGACCAGATATTTGGCGTGAATGATTCCCCCGGTCAGCTGGCCATACGGCAATACATGCAAGGTCAGATTAGGAATGCTGCGTAAGCGGTCCAGCGTGGCAGGGTCCGACATCCGCAGCCCCTTCTCTTCCAGCAGGAAGCGAATCGTCACGCCGCGCTGCCCGGCCGCCTGCAAATGCTCGATCACAGTATCCAATTGCGAACCCGGCTGACCGGACGCATAGAATTGGCCAATGTCGATACGGTGCTGGGCCCGGTCGAACATTTCGCTCCAGACCTCGACCGGGTTACGCAGGTCATTCGTTGCCAGATCGGTCGCCACCGGCACGGTATGCACCAGCTCGAACCCTGGAATCTTGAAATCGGCCCAACTGAGCGTACTGGCGCTGAGTAGGAAAAACCCAAAACACAAGCGTCGAGCGCCACGGATCGGCAAACGGGACAATACAGACATGGAGGTCTCAAACAAGAAGGAAAAGACTGGGCGAGGACCGATTGGCCCTCGCCGCAACCGATCAGGCGGTACGGTACTGCGCCATTGGCTCTGCAGATTGAACGTGGGCTTCATCCACAGGCTGAGCCCCCATGCTGGCGCGAATCAGCAGGATCTTGAGCTGATCGTTGATGCGCTCCAGGCGATCCTGGAAGAAGTTATGAAAGACCACGCAGCCCAGCGCGATGGCAATACCCAAACCGGTCGCAAAGAGCGCCGTTCCGATGCCTGCTGAGATCTGACCCGGGTCGGACACACCCGCCGAAGCCAGCGCTTTGAAGGTATCGATAATACCGAGGATGGTCCCGAGCAGCCCCAGCAGCGGCGCTGCGGTCGTAATGGTTTCGACGATCCACAGGCTACGCGCCAGCGGTGCACGGGTCGCCAGGTACTGCGCTTCGATAATCTCGTCCAGCTCCTTGCGAGTGCCGCGCTGCGCCTTTTGCGCCAGTACCGGCCGCACCATGGTAAGCGGCAAGCTTTCGCGGCGGGTAAAGGACTCCGGCAGATCACGGTCGCTACGCACCTTAGCCGTCAGTAATGACTCCAGTTGACGCGCCTGCCTGCGGGTATAGGCAAAGTACAGGCTCCGCTCGATGATGACGAACAGGGCAATGGCGATAGCGCCGTACATGACATAAAACGTGATGTCATGGAGCAAGTCGGTATTCATGTTCAACACACCTCGTTAAAGAAGGTTCGAAGGTCAGAAGCTGGCTTCCAGGGACACCGTTACGGTCCGCTCGACGCCCACGATGTAAGCCGGATCGCCGTCGCGGTAGCCGCTGTAGCTCGCTGCGTTGGTCTTGTAGGTGTACACACCGTCCAGGTACTTCTTGTCGAACAGGTTGTCGACGTTCAGACGCAGGGTGGCGTCCTTGACGATGTGCTTGTCTACCGGCAGGTATACACCAGCTCCGAGGTTGAAGATTGTGCGCCCCGGAATGCTCTCGTCATTGGTCAGGTCACCGTAGAGCTTGCTTGTGTACTTGGCGCCGAAAGTGCCGTAATAACGGCCGTCGTCATAACCGATATTGGCTGCCAGCATGTTCTTGGGCACGTTGGCAAACTGCTTGCCGCTGGTAGGCAGCTCCACCGCAACGCCATTATTGTAGGCAGTGACGTCGTCCTTTTGCTTGGCACGGGTGTACGTGTAGGAGGTGTAGTAATTGAAGTTGTGCGGCAGCAGGCCGCTCCACTCCAGCTCAAGCCCCATGTTGTCTACGTCACCCGCGTTGATATCGGCGTAGTCACCGTTCTCGTCACGCGAGGAAACCTGGCGGTCCTTGAACTTTAGATAGAACAGGGTGGCCGACAGGGCCATGTCTTCCTGGGTGTAGCGCCAGCCCAGTTCGTTGCTCCAGCTGGTTTCAGGATTGAGATTGATCGAGCCCTCACCCTGATCGTACAGCACGTAGTTGTACGGTATGCGCATGTTACGGGTCAGGTTATAGAAGAACTGATTTTGCTCGTCGAAGCGGTAGCCGATACCAAAGGTCGGCAGCACCTTGCTGTAGTTCTGGTGACGCTTCTCCGGCAGCTCGGTCAGGCTGCCATGGTTGGTCCCCTTGCGATCGACATCCATGTAGGCCACGCCGGCGTTGAGCGTCCAGTCCGGGTTCATGTACCAGGTATCCTGTACCCATACCTTATGGGCTGGCGTAACGGTGTAACGGTCGCGTCCCTGGATGATGTTGCCGTTGGCGTCGCGGGTCTCGTCCGAGTCTGACCAGACGCTCTCAGGCTTGCCACTGGACTTGAGTGCAATGAACGGCTGGGTCTGCCGCTGACGGGCGCGTTCATACCAATAACCGAATTGCAGGCTGTGATCGCCCAGGTCCCAGTTCAGCTTGGTCGTGATGCCGGGGCGCCAGGTCTGGGTACGAGACGGCCGATAATAAACGCCGGTATAGGAAAGCCCGTCATTGGCGTAGCTGCTGGCCGTAGGCAGATTGCCCAGGTCGTAGACACCATTGCTGCTGGTTCCGCGGTTGAGCGAATACGCGGTGCTGCCTACGCCGCTGCCGTCCCCCCAGTAGTAATAGGGGATGACCGACAGGGACATGTCATCGCGCAGGCGGAATTGGGTGTTGAGCACGCCGGTAAAGGTTTTGAACGGGTTCTGTGCCAGCTCGTAGTATTTGGAAATCTTACCGTTGGAACCCAGCGCAGGCGGATTGGGGTTAGGATCGTATTTGCGCCCGTACTGGGTGAATTCACTCTTGGTGAGCTGGCTATAGCTGTTGTTGTCCTGCTCATGGTACTTGAGGATCAGGTTGGCCGTATTGCCATCCCCGGCGTCGAAAAAGCTGTTCCATTCCACCTTGTCGGCCCGAACGGCACCGTGACCGCGCCACATCTGACCTTCGGTATGCGAGGCAGACAGCCAGTTGGACAGGCCATTCCACTCGCCTGTGTTCAGACGGGCAAAGGTCTTGTAAGTACCGTTGCTGCCTGCAGTCTGTTTAACAAATGCGCCGGTCTCTTTGGTTGGCCGGATAGTTGTCAGGGTAATGTTGCCGCCACTGGAGCCGATGTGCGGACCGTCGGCATCCGAGGCGCCCTGTACTACGGAGATCTGGTCGATGTTTTCCGGATCGCCCAGCAGGTTGGAATACAGCGCATAGTTGCCCGAGTCATTGATAGGCATCCCGTCAACAGACATGCCGACCTGATCGGAGTTAAGCCCCCGCAGGGTGAAGCGAAAGCCCGACAGGCCCGTGGCGTCTTCGCTGGAGATGTTCAGTCCCGGCGTGTACTTGAGACGGTCAACGGCATTAGCGGTTGCCGTCTGCTTGTTCATGGCTTCGCGGGTGAGGGTGGAGCGCGACTTGGGGCTTTCTTCAGGGGTCATGTACCCGCTGCCCAGCGTAGCCTTTCCTTCGACGCCGATGGTGCCGACATCACGCTCACCGGTTTCCTGCGCCATGGCCACACCATGGCAAAGACCAGAGGCAACCAGCGCCAGGTAAATCCTTGTGTACTTCATTGGAATTCCTCGAATCGGATAATCACTGCATGCTGTAACTGAAGGTGGCGGTAAAGCGGAGCTGGTCCTTGCCGGCAAAGGCCTCGGACGGGAACGGCTTGACGCTCTTGATACGGTTCAGGCTGTTGGTGGCCGCGCGGTTGAGCAGCATGCTGCTGGCCTTGTCCTGTATGCCGGAGTCCAGTACGCGTCCGGCGCGGTCAACCAACAGCCAGATCACGACATCACCGTGTGGCCGCTCAAGCGATGCCTGGCGTCCGGTGGGGTACTGCTTGTAACGATCCAGCTCGGCGCGCAACCCCTGTACGTAGCCGCCTTCCAGTGCCTGGGCATTGACGGTCGGCTTGGGCGGTGTAGCCGGTGCCGGCTTGGCTGCGACCGGAGCAGGTGCCGAAGCAGGCGTCGGCTTGGCTACCAGTTGCTCGACCTTGGCCACGGCAGGCTTGGCCACTGGCTTTGGCTGTGGTTTCGGCTGAGGCTTGGGTTGCGACTTCGGCACTGGCTTGGGCTCAGGTTTGGGTTCCGGCTTGGGCTGCGGCTTGGGAGGTGGTGGCAAGGCAGCCTCCTCTTCCTCCACGACAGGCTCCGGTGGTGGCGCATCAACCGGTTCGGCTACAGGCTCCGGCGGTGTAACGACCGGTTCGGGTTCCTGAACAGGGTCCGGTTCAACCAAAGCCAATTCCACGGCCGACTCGTCGTATACCGACTGAACTTTCAGCGGCGTACGCTGGGCATACAGGGCAATCAGTACCAGCGCAGCAAGCGCAGGTAGCCAGCCCAACACATGGCGGGAGCGATAGAACGTATACATGGATCAGGACTTGCGCGTGGCGATGGAGACGGAGGTAAAACCGCCTAAACGAAGGGTGTCCATCACCTCGACCAACCGGGCCACTTCCACGCCCTTGTCGCTGTTGACGATGATGGTGGTCTTGCTGTCTGGTTTCTCCTGCGCCTTGAGCGCCACGACCAGGGCATCGACCTGAATGTCCTGACCATCCAGCTGCAGCTCACCGTTAGCGCCCAGCGTCAGGATGGCCTTGTTCTGCGGTTTGAGCTGTTGCGCGCTGCTGGCGCTAGGGAGCTGGGTTTTCATTCCCAATGCCGGGATTACGTTCAGACTGACCAGTACAAAGAAGACCAACAGGAACATCATCACGTCGATCATCGGGATAAGCTCGATATGAGCCTTGCGCTTCTTGGGTTCTTCCCAGGTTCTCATGATGACTGCCCTCCAAAATGATGGGGGCACGCTAACAACCGAAAATGACAGCGGGGTTAAGTATTCTTGACCATTTAAAGCTCTAGATCGGGCTTTTTACTGAACAATCGATACAGCTGTTAACTATCGGATCGGTACAGTGGCCTCTTGCCTTGCTGCGTTGGACTGGCCTGTGAGACGGTTCCACTCCCTCATCAAGGAGCAGAATCATGCGAACGCTAGGACTTCTTGCCGGCATGAGCTGGGAAAGCTCGGTCACGTACTATCGCCTTCTCAATCAAATCGCCCGACAGCGCCTTGGTGGTCTGCACTCGGCACCACTGCTTATGTGGTCAGTCGATTTTGCAAAGATTGCCGAGCTGCAACATCACGGCGATTGGGACGGTTGCGCCAGACTGCTGGTAGATGCAGCACGCCGCCTGGAAACGGCAGGCGCCGAAGGTCTGCTCATCTGCACCAACACCATGCACAAGCTGGCCGAACCTATCCAGGCGGCAATTGATATTCCGTTGATCCACATCGCTGACGCGACCGCAAAAGCGTTAACGAAAGCCGGTATGCAACGCCCCGCCCTGCTCGCCACACGCTTTACCATGGAGCAGGATTTCTATGTCGGCCACTTGCGCGCCCACGGCCTGGACCCTCGTATCCCGGACGCCCCAGGTCGCGAGCGGGTTCACCAGATCATCTATGAAGAGCTGTGCCAAGGCGTGGTTCGGGACGGATCCAGACAGACCTATGTGGCAGAAATCGGCAAGCTGACCGACCAGGGCGCCGATAGCGTAATCCTGGGCTGTACGGAAATCGGATTACTGCTCAGCCAGAATGACCTCGCCCTTCCTGTCTTCGATACGACCGAAATTCACGCCGAAGCCGCGATGGATTTTGCTCTAGGTAACGAGACGCTGCCGTAACGCACGGCAGCGTCTGCTCCCTCATTGCTGAAGCACAGAGGCCACGTTGTTCAAGCCATTCTGAACAACGGTGGCCGAGTCATTTCCGCTGTTGAAGTCGCCATTGACCAACCCGCCCTGCACTACCGTTGCCACGTTGCCGCTCAGGCTTTGGCTGATACTGGCCTCGTTACCGCCATTGCTCCAGCTTTGCGTCAGGCTGGCGCTGTTGAGGTCACCGCTTTGGGTGATTTCAGCCATGGCCGTCCCAGTGGGGTTGGCCTGGGTGATGTCGGCCTCATTGTCATTGCCAGTCTGGGTAATCTCGGCCTGCCGGCTGCCCCAGAACTGGTCAATCGAAGCAGTGTTGCGATCACCCTCCTGGGCAATCCGCGCCACACTGTCATATACCATAGGCCCACCACCACCTTGGGCGGCCGCGGCCTGGTTGGCATTACCGGTTTGACTGACATCGATCACGCTACGGTCTGCCTGTTGGCTTAGTGTTGCGCTATTGGTAGAACCTAGTTGATCGAGATTAATGGTGTTGGTAATCCCATCCTGATTAATCGAAACGGTATTCTCATCACCAATGGAACTGCCACGCACCGTGGCGCCGAGCCCACTCTGCGCGCTGGTCAGCTGGTTGGCGTTACCTTCCTGGCGGAAAATGAACGACGCATTCGAGCCTTGATCAACCGTCGCGGAGTTGCCGTTACCCACTTGGTCCAATGTCATCTCGGAAAGATAACGTGAGGTACTCTGAGTGACAGACGCCAGATTTTCGTTACCGTTTTGGGTAACCGTAGCAACAGCTCCCGAATCGCTACTGCCCTGCTCCAGGATAATCGTATTGTTATCGCCTAATTGGGTAGTCTGTCCAACACCATAGCCGGTCTGAGTCACCTGAGTGGCGTTGCCGTTACCCACGCTGGAAGTATTAACGGTATTGGCGTACCACTGTTGCTGGATGGTATGTGTATTGTTGTTGCCTTCCTGATAGACCGTGGCCTCGGAACCCTGCCCATCCTGCTGATACAGCGACACGCTGTTGTCATCGCCTGCCTGGGTTACAGTAGCCGATTGTGAGCCGCTGTCCTGATAAAGATAGGCCGTGTTCCGGTTACCGGTCTGGCCCAGATCGATAGTGTTGGAAGAAAACGCAGTGTCCTGAACAGTCTCCGCGACGTTGTCATCGCCGTTTTGGACAATGGCAGATCGGCCGAAACTTCCCGTCTGTGTTTGCGTCGCCTGATTTCTTGCGCCCTGCTGCTCTAGCGTAGCCTCGTTGTTGTCTCCTGCCTGACTCTGGGTAGCGGTATTGCTTTCAGCATAGGCATGGCTGCCAATAACCAACATCAAGGCAACAGCCAAGGGTTTTAACCTGAACATATGCACGTCCCTCAATAGCGTTATTGTTGTTGTCCGGGCCTGTATCTCACAGGATCGGACAGGCGGTAACGCACGCCTGGACTACGGCAGTAATTTTCAGGCCCAGACGCTAGAACAACAGGTGCTGCCTCATTCAGGACAACACCTGCACCGTCGGTTATTGCTGAATAACCGAAGCCACATTGTTCATACCGGTTTGAGAGATAGTGGCTACACGCTCACCGACCACTACTTCGCCATTGAGCAGGCCGCCTTGAGTGATACTCGCTACATTACCTGCCACCTGCTGGGTAATTGTGGCCTCGTCGAACCCTACCGTGTCATGTTGAGTAATCGAGGCCTTATGGTTATCCCCAGTCTGCTGAATGCCGGCTGTTGTCCAACCCTCAATATTGCTGTGATCTATAGTCGCCTGGTTGGCTGCTCCGGCTTGCTCGATAAAACCTCTCGCCAAAGGCCCAAAGCTTTGGTTCAACACAGCGCTGTTTGCCTCTCCTTCCTGAAGGACATAGGCACTGCTGTTAGGCTCGTAATCACTAACGTAATCATCTTGCGTAATGGCAGTCTCGTTTCCTGTTCCGGTCTGACGAACAGACGCGGTATGACCAAGCCCTCTTTGAGAGACAGCTATACGGTTGTTATCACCGTTCTGCTCCAGCCATGCATTCAAGTATGTCCCCACTTGACTGGCTTCTATGACGTTGCCATTTCCAACCATGGCGCCGCCCAAAGAGCCTCGCCAGATGCCTTGGTCTGCAACCAGATCATTGCCAGTGCCATCCTGAACGAACTCAAGCGTTGCCATATCGGAACGTTGAGCCAAGTTGGCTGTATTGCCATCACCTACCTGATTCAGGATCAAGTCGATTTGCCCATACCGCGACGAGGTTTGATAAAGCGTCGCCGCCTGGTTTGTACCCTCTTGGTAGACCTCGATATTGCCCCCGGCGTAGCCTACACTTTGGGTCAGCTCAACCGAATTACCCTCGCCTCGCTGCTCAGCATGCGCAGGTCCGCCTCCATACTGCGTAGTGGTTGCGCTATTTCCATTACCCACACTCGTTACGCTTAATTCATTGCCGTAGCGCAGCTGCTGGATGTTATGGATGTTCCCATTCCCCTCCTGATACAAGCTGGCAACCGAGCCATTGCCGTCCTGTTGGTAAAGCGTTATGTCATTGCCATCTCCTCGCTGCAAAACAGTAGCCTGATGTCCGTATCCCAGGTTCTGTTGATTGAGCAGCGCGGTGTTCTGATTGCCAATCTGTTCAAGCCGCAGACTGTTTTCAGGGGTAGAAGCCTGGGATACCTGCTCGATTTGAGCTGAATTACCGTTACCGGTCTGCACAACTTCCGAGCGACTGAAGTCACCCCTTTGAATCTGGGCAGCGTTATTACCCTCACCGGCCTGCTTCAGAAGAGTATCGTTGTAGTTACCGTCTTGTGTTTGGATAGCAGTGTTATTTGCGGCAAGGGCATAACTGCCTGAGAGTATCAGCAGTGCCATAACCAAGGGCTTGAGCGTAAACATGTAGAAGTACCTCTATGAGGTCACACGAACGGGCGAACTCTGGCCTTACCAGCCCAGTACTCAGGGCTGGCGCTAACCATGTCAGCGCCAGCTGCTTACATCACTGCTGGGTAATCCTGGCAATGTTTCCTGTACCGTTCTGCAGGACGGTAGCTGAGTTGCCGTTTATATCTACTGGCGTGGCCTGAGTAATGGCAACCTGATTGGAGAAGCCTATCTGGCTGACCACAGCCAGGCTGTTGTTGCCAGACTGGTCGATTGTGGCGAGGTTACCGTCACCCTCCTGTACGAGATCTACACGAGCGAAATACAGGTCCTGGGTAATAGCAGCCACGTTGTCATTGCCCGTAGAGCGTCCTGTAATGGTGCCGCTGATACTAAACTGATCAATTGTCAGGTCGTTATTATTGCCCTGCTGGGCAAAATCAACCGTACTAAATCCGCCG
The DNA here is from genome assembly GCF_002364655.1 of Pseudomonas sp. UBA3149. NCBI lineage: Bacteria > Pseudomonadati > Pseudomonadota > Gammaproteobacteria > Pseudomonadales > Pseudomonadaceae > Pseudomonas > Pseudomonas sp. UBA3149. Next base: position 73,334 of record NZ_DEYV01000012.1, on the reverse strand, counting down.
TTTTGATTGATCGTGGCGGTATTGGTATCACCTTCCTGCGCTAATGCCACACTGGTCGCAGGATAGCGACCTGAGCTTTGGGTAACGGAAGCCAGGTTTTCATTGCCGTTCTGCTGGATTGTGGCTGTACCACCTGAGGAGCCGCCGGTTTGATCCAGGTTGATAACATTGTTATCGCCTGTCTGTATCGCCTCTGCCTGCATTCCGTGCCGTTGTATAGCATTCAGAGCGTTGCCATTACCCACCGTACGTGCTGTCAGCTCGTTGCCGCCATAGCCGTTCTGCTCAACATTGTGCGTATTGTTGCTGCCTTCCTGATACAGCGTAGCGACAGCGCCATTACCGCCTTGCTGATACAACGCTACGGTGTTTGTATCGCCCAACTGGGTAACAGTGGCGCTATGCTCTAGATCGAAGCTCTGCTGGTAGACCTGGGCTACGTTGCTATTTCCTGTCTGATAAAGATCAACCGTATTCCCAAGCCCCAGCTGCGTTGTTTCAGCCGCATTGGTGGCCCCATTCTGAGTAATAGCCGAGCGATGTCCGTTGCCCTCTTGAGTTTGGGTAGCGGTATTGCCTTCGCCCGTCTGCTCCAGTGTCGTTTCGTTGTAATTACCGTCCTGCGTTTGGGTAGCGGTGTTGTTTGCAGCCAGGGCATAGCTGCCGGAGAGCATCAGCAATGCTACAACCAGGGGTTTGAGTTTGAACATGAGAGATCCCTCTAGACGTATAAGTTAACCACTAAGGCCCATACCGAGCGCAGGGAATGATCCCTACGCCTAGTTAGGTAAATGGGACCGCTACGCTTGGGCAGGCAGTAACAGCCCCAAATACTCTACTGACTGCTACTGCTGGGTAATCCTGGCCACGTTGCCGGTACCGCTCTGCATGACGGTCGCTGCGCTCCCTTCACCGAATACACCAGCTATACCGGTTTGCGTCAGCGCAACCTGATTGGCAGAGCCCATTTGATTGACGGTTGCGATACTTCCACTGCCGCCCTGGTTGATCGTGGCCAGGTTGGCATCACCCTCCTGCACCAGATCTACCTTCGTGTAGTAGTCACCTTGCATGATGCTGGCAACGTTGTTGTCACCGACTGAACGCCCGGAAATGGCTCCGTTAGTGCTGAACTGATCGACATTCAACTCGTTGTTGCTACCCTCCTGGGTAAACTCAACGACGTCAAAGCCGCCACGCTGACTGATGGTCGACGTATTGGCATCGCCGTCCTGCGTCAGCGTCACTCGCCCAGCAGGGTAGCGGCCCGAGGTCTGCGTTACCGACGCCAGGTTGCTGTTGCCGTCTTGGGTAATCGTGGTCCAGCTTCCGCCCATACTGCCAGTCTGATCCAGACTGATGAGGTTGTTGTCTCCGGTCTGGATAGTCTGTGCAAATACACCCTCATTGCGTTGAATAGCATCAAGCCTATTGCTGGTACCTACCGTACGCGCTACCAGCTCCTTGAAACCTTCACCGTTCTGTTCAACGTCATGGATATTGTTGTTGCCCTCTTGGTACAGAGTCGCCACGGAGCCATTACCGTTCTGCTGGTACAGCGTCACGTGGTTCGTATCGCCCAACTGGGTAACGGTAGCGCTATGCCCATAGATAAAGCTCTCCTGGTAGACCTGAGCTCTGTTGCTATCACCCGTCTGGTAGAGAGCGACCGCATTTTCAAGTCCTAGCTGCGTCGTTTCAGCCGAATTAATGGACCCATTCTGGGTAATGGCGGAGCGATGCGCTGAGCCAGCCTGGGTCTGCGTCGCAGTATTGCCCTGCCCGCTCTGTTCAAGGATAACTTCGTTGTTATCGCCATCCTGCGCCTGGGTGGCACTATGGCTGGCAGCAAAGGCGGTAGTACCAAGGGAGACGAGAAGAATTAATGCCAAAGGCTTGAGCGTAGACATGAGTACTTTCCTTGATTAGTCGTAAGGCCGATAAGCTGAGCAAAAGGCAAAGCTGTAAAACCATTAACTACTCATGAAGGCCGCGCGAAGGCGTACCCTGGTGACTCCTGTAACAGTTGGTCGGCAGGTTTGATGTCCAGCATCCTGGCAATGGATCATCCAACTCACCCGTGCGGCGCAACCAGCGCACCTTGCGGTAACAACCTGATCTCAAGGCCTGCAGATACGGAGGCGAAGATTCGTGCAAATCCGTCTTTACGAATATCCATCGAACGGTGTAATACGATGAATGGTATTCATCCTAGACACTTGCGCTGGTTTATAAGACAGAACTGTCAGGCACTCGAATCGCCTGGACTGATCTCCACCAACACAATTAAAAACAGGAGCCACCATGCAATTTGTAGTAACCGCCTACGACCATACCGATCCAGAGGCCTTTAATCGTCGACTGGAAAATCGCCAGGCTCATCTGGAAGGAATTCGAGCCATGGCCAAAGAAGGAACATTTATCAGCGGCGGGGCCATTCTGAACGATGAAGGTCGAATGGTAGGCTCGACCGTACATGTCGAATTCGAGAACCGCGAGGCATTGGACCTCTGGTTGAAGAGCGACCCCTATGTCACGGGTCGCGTCTGGAATGAGATAGATGTACGAGAAATTAAGCTCGTTAACATCACCACATGATGCAAAAAGGGCACCTTCCGGTGCCCTTTGCTCTTAGGCGTTTTTCTTTTTGCCGACCGCAATCAGCATAAGCGCACCCAGACAGCCGGACGTAATCGACCCCAGCAGTACACCGATCTTGACCGCATCCACCAGTTCTGGCGAATTGGGGAATGCCAGCAGGCCGATGAAGAGGCTCATCGTGAAGCCGATTCCACACAGCAGGCCGATCCCGTACAGCTGCTTCCAGGTGGCATGTTCCGGCAGTTCGGCCAGTCCCAGGCGAATACTCAACCAGGCAAACGAGAATACGCCCACCTGCTTGCCAACCAAGAGGCCCAGCGCGATCCCCAGCGGAACCGAGCCCATCACGGAGGCAAGGCTCACGCCATTGAACGAGACACCAGCGTTGGCGAATCCAAAGATCGGAATGACCAGAAACGCGGTGTAAGGGTGCAATGTATGCTCAAGACGCTCCAGCGGCGGATGCTTCGAGCCGGTACGCAGCGGGATGGTCAGGGCCAGCGCTACCCCGGCCAGTGTCGCGTGTACGCCCGATTTGAACACGAAGAACCACAACACGATACCGACCAGCAGATATGGCAGGATTCGCGTTACGCCCAGCTTGTTCATGGCAATCAGCACCAGCAGGGTGAGACCCGCCAGTCCCAACATCGGCAGGGACAGATCTGCCGTGTAGAACACCGCAATGATGCACACGGCGAACAGGTCGTCGAGAATCGCAAGCGCGGTCAGAAAGATCTTGAGCGATACCGGAATACGCGAGCCCAGCAGGGAGAGTACCCCGAGTGCAAAGGCGATATCGGTCGCCGTGGGAATCGCCCAGCCTTGAAGTAAATGCGCATCGTCATGGTTGAGTGCCGCATAAATCACCGCTGGCACGACCGCCCCGCCTAATGCCGCCAGCCCTGGCAGTGCACGCCGTCCCCAAGTGGACAACTGCCCGACCAGCATTTCACGTTTGATTTCGAGCCCGACCAGCAGGAAGAAGACGGCCATGAGCGCATCGTTGATCCAGTGCAGGACACTCATGCCCAGCACGTAGCGCTCCAGGGTGCTGAAGTACACACTGGCCAGCGGCGAATTCGCCACAATCAAAGCAATGGCTGCCACTGCCATCAGAAGCAATCCGCCTGAGGCCTCGCTTGTCAGAAAGGCCCTGTAAAAGGCCTGAAGGCCATTCGAGCCCCGGATCTTGTTGTCTTGCATCTTTTCAACCTCACTCCTGAAAATGTAATCGAAGCCTTAAGGGCTTTTCTCTGATGTGTTGTTATCGGATACGACCACGGCATCCCGCGGCCAGGCGCTCCAAAGCGCCTTGAACAGGGTCTCCAGCGGGATCGCAAAGAAGATTCCCCAAAAGCCCAGCGTGCCGCCAAAAAAGAGAATGGCCAGGATAATGGCTACCGGATGCAGATTGACGGCACCTGAAAACAGCAGCGGTGAGAGAACATTGCCATCCAGTATCTGAATGATGGTGTAAGCCAGAATCGCATACAGGAACTGATCGCCCAGACCAAAGCTAAAGCCTGCCACAGCCGCAACGGGCAAGGTCGCGACGGCAGCACCGATGAAGGGAATCAGCACGGACAGACCGACCACCAGCCCGAGCAACATGGCATAGGGCAACCCCAGGATATAAAACGTGGCGTAGCTAACCGCCGCCACGATCACAATCTCGATGACCTTGCCGCGCACATAGTTGGCGATCTGCTCGTCGACCTCCTTCCAGACTCGGGTCATCAGGGTCCGTTTACGGGGAAGTACGGACAGGAAGAAGCCCACCAGCAGGTCCTTGTCCTTGAGCATGAAAAACACCAGGATCGGCACCAGTACCAGAAACGTACCAAAGGCGATGATATTGCCCAGCGAGGTCAACGACAGCCGGACCGCTCGCTGCGCAAGGGCAGTCAGCTCACTGCCTGCCGTCCCGATCCAGCCCTGAATCTGCTCATGAGTAACGACACTGGGATAGCGCTGCTGAAGCTCATCCAAGAGGACCTGAGCCTGGGCAAACATCCGGGGCGACTCCTGCAACAGCGTCACCAGCTGATCCCATACCAGCGGGAGCACAAACAACAAGAGGCCCAAGAATATGCCTAAAAAAGACAGGAACATGAGCGATATTGCCCAAAGCCTGGGTACTCTCCAGTGCTCCAGACGGCTGACGCCACCCTGTAGGAGAAAGGCGACGACCAGCGCCGTCAGGAACGGCGCCAGGGGCTTGCCCAACAACATGACCAGAGCAAAGCCCAGGATAAGCAAGACGCTGAGAACCACCGCTTCATCTTGGGAGAAATAGCGGGCAAACCACTGGGTAATGACGCGCCTGATCGCCATGACTAATGCCCTCCACGCTGGGCAGGTTCAGGTCGGCAACCTGAAAAGACAGCGATCAACAGTGAAGTGAATCTGCTTGGGAAGTCGAAGCCCTCAGGAAACAACTGGACGAATGCGGCTCCTGACATGTTTCTCCTTCGTCATCCTGTTTAACGAACACGATCGGCAAGGAAACCATATTTTTCAGCCCAATGCTCAACAGCTGTTTTTCACAAAATGTCCGAGCTAGTGCGTCTAGGCGCTTGAATTCTGATAATTCAGCCATACCACTAGCGCTTGCGGCAGTGTTTGTTGACCTCAGATACCTCCAAGCGCTCCGCCTGAAAGAAAGACTTAATGATCCTGAATGCGTGGATAGGTCAAACTTATGAGATTGATGCCCACATTCAATTAAGTCTAATGTGCATAAGCGAGTATCTTATCCCTCGCCAATTCTTAACCCCTGATGGAGATTCAGTGATGTCTTTGATCAATTCCGAGATCAAACCGTTTAAAGCTACAGCGTACAAGGATGGCAAGTTCATCGATCTGACTGAAGCTGACTTCAAAGGCAAGTGGTCCCTGGTTGTTTTCTACCCAGCTGACTTCACCTTCGTTTGCCCGACTGAGCTGGAAGACCTGGCTGACCTGTACCCTGAATTCCAAAAGCTGGGCGTAGAGATCTACGGCGTATCGTGCGATACCCACTTCGCTCACAAAGCGTGGCACGACACTTCCGACGCTATCAAGAAGGTTCAGTACGCCCTGGTTGGCGACCCGACTGCAACTCTGGCTCGCAACTTCGACGTTCTGATCGAAGAAGAAGGCCTGGCGCTGCGTGGTTCCTTCCTGATCAACCCGGAAGGCCAGATCAAGCTGTGTGAAGTACACGACAACGGCATCGGCCGCGACGCGTCCGAAATGCTGCGTAAGGTCAAGGCTGCTCAGTACGTTGCCTCCCACCCGGGCGAAGTTTGCCCTGCCAAGTGGAAAGAAGGCGAAGCTACTCTGAGCCCGTCTCTGGACCTGGTTGGCAAGATCTAAACGCCAACACACGGTTATCTGCGCTTAGGAGCCGGCTTCCGGCTCCCTCTAGTGCCCGAACGCCCGGGCGGAATACGTCCGGGCGTTTTTATTCCCGAAATTTGTCGAGAGGTAATGCCTCATGTTGGACGCCAGTCTTAAAACTCAGCTTAAAGCCTATCTGGAAAAGGTTACCAAACCCTTCGAGATCGTCGCGTCCCTTGATGACGGCGCTAAATCTCAAGAAATGTTGGGTCTGCTCCAGGACATCGTCAGCCTGACTGACAAGATCACCCTGCGCACCGATGGCAATGATGCTCGCACACCTTCGTTTGCCCTGAACCGTCCGGGTGAAAACATCAGCCTGCGCTTTGCCGGTCTGCCCATGGGCCACGAGTTCACCTCGCTGGTTCTGGCGCTGCTGCAAGTGGGCGGTCACCCGTCCAAGGCCAGTGCAGATACTCTGGAAGCGATCCGCTCGCTCAAGGGCGAATTCAATTTCGAAACCTACTTCTCGCTGTCCTGCCAGAACTGCCCTGACGTTGTTCAGGCGCTGAACCTGATGGCCGTACTGAATCCGAACATCCGCCACGTTGCGGTCGACGGTGCGCTGTTCCAGGACGAAGTTACCGAGCGCCAGATCATGGCTGTGCCCAGCATCTACCTGAACGGCGAACCGTTCGGTCAGGGCCGCATGGGTCTGGAAGAAATCCTGGCCAAGCTCGATACCGGCGCCAGTGCCCGTGACGCTGAAAAGCTCAGCGCCAAGGACGCCTTTGACGTACTGGTTATCGGTGGTGGTCCTGCCGGTGCTTCTGCGGCGGTGTATGCTGCCCGTAAAGGTATTCGTACCGGTGTTGCAGCCGAGCGTTTTGGCGGTCAGGTACTCGATACCCTGGCGATTGAAAACTTCATTTCCATCAAGGAAACCGAAGGCCCGAAACTGGCCGTAGCCCTTGAAGAGCACGTGAAGCAGTACGACGTCGACATCATGAACCTGCAGCGTGCCGAGCAACTGATTCCTGCCACCGAGGCGGGCCAGCTGCACGAAGTCAAGTTTGCCAATGGTGCTTCGCTCAAGTCCAAGACGCTGATCATTTCCACCGGCGCTCGCTGGCGTGAAATGAATGTCCCGGGCGAGAAGGAATACCGTAACCGTGGTGTAGCCTACTGCCCGCATTGCGACGGCCCGCTGTTCAAGGGCAAGCGCGTTGCAGTTATCGGTGGCGGCAACTCCGGTGTGGAAGCGGCAATCGACCTGGCCGGTATCGTGGCACACGTGACTCTGATCGAGTTCGACAGCCAGCTGCGTGCGGATGCGGTACTACAGCGCAAGCTGCACAGCCTGCCGAACGTGACCGTGATCACCAGCGCCCTGACCAGCGAAGTGAAAGGCGACGGCCAGAAAGTGGTTGGCCTGACCTACAAGGACCGCAACTCCAGTGAGTTCAAGTCCATCGACCTGGAAGGTATCTTCGTCCAGATCGGTCTGGTCCCCAACACCGAATGGCTCAAGGGCACCGTCGAGCTGTCACCCCGTGGCGAGATCGTTGTAGATAGTCGTGGCGAAACCTCGCTGCCGGGTATCTTTGCGGCTGGCGACGTAACAACCGTACCGTACAAGCAGATCGTGATCGCGGTCGGCGAAGGTGCGAAGGCTTCCCTGGCTGCATTCGATTATCTGATCCGCCAGGTGTAAGTCTGACTGTGTACCGCTCTGCCGGTACACAGCCTTCTCAAAACGCAGGGTATCTAAGATGCCCTGCGTTTTTTATTGCTCGTTGATCAGTCTTTCTGGGTATTGCAGGCCGCAAGGCCTCCCTCGATGGAGACGACTTGGGTGTATCCCATGCGCTGCAGGCTTTCAGCGGCCAACGCTCCCCGGTTACCGCCACCGCAATAGCAGACGATCGGTGTGGCCTTGCTGGCTGCCAGCTCGCCGATGTGCATTTCAAGAATCCCCCGGCTCATGTGGGTCGCGCCGTCCAGGTGTCCCCGTTCGAACTCGTCCCGCTCCCGAACGTCCAGAAGCAGCGCGCCCTGATCGACCAGTTGCTCGGCCTCAACGGGCGAAACCTGCCGAATACGAGACTTGGCGTCGGCTGCAAGTTTGAGAAAATCGTCTGAATGGTTAGCCATAGTGCATCCTCTCTTCTGCAGCCAAGCTGCTCCTTGTCACATGAATACGACGTGCATTAACAACCCTACTGTTGCACAGGCTAGCAGCACTTCCATAACTGTGCGCTTGAACCGGAAGAGCGCTATCGCTGCCAGCAGTGTGATCAGAGCGGAGAGTAGGTCGAACGATCCGCTCAAGCCCTGCGGCCAGAATACGTGGTAGCCGAAGAACAAGGCCAGATTCAGGATTACGCCGACGACCGCCGCGGTAATAGCGGTGAGCGGAGCTGTGAAGCCCACCACATTATGGGTGGACTCCACCAGAGGCCCGCCGGCCAGAATGAAAAGAAACGAAGGCAGAAAGGTAAACCAAGTCACCAGCACAGCAGCCAATGCCCCGGCGGCAAACATGTGCTCGCTCCCTAACGCCGCCTGCCCATATCCGCCTAAAAACGCGACAAACGCCACCACCATGATCAATGGTCCGGGTGTGGTTTCACCCAGGGCAAGACCATCGATCATCTGGCTTGGGCTCAGCCAGCCGTAGTGTGTGACGGCACCCTGATATACATAGGGCAATACCGCATAGGCACCGCCAAAGGTCAGCAGTGCAGCCTTGGTAAAAAACCAGCCCATCTGGGTGAAGGTATGAGTCCAGCCAAACAGATAGACCAAGGTCAGCATCGGCACGATCCAGAGAAATATACCCATGATTAACAGTTGCGCCAGCCGCGACCAGCGAAAACGGGCATGCTCAGGCGGCGGCGTGTCATCATCGATCAGCGCGGGTCCGAACGAAGCCGCCTGATTGGCATGCCCTCCCCCTACCCTGAACCGCTCCGGAGCGTACCTGCCTCCAATAAAGCCAATAACCGCCGCAGATAGTACGATCAGGGGAAACGGCACGTTGAAGGCAAACAAGGCGATGAACGAAGCCGCCGCAATGGACCAGAGCCAATGGTTTTTCAAGGTACGTGTTCCGATGCGATGGGCCGCCTGTACGACAATGGCGGTCACCGCTGGCTTGATGCCGTAAAAGATACCTGCCACAACCGGAGCGTTGCCCCAGGCCAGATAGATCCATGACAGGGCGATCAAGATAAGCAGCGAAGGCAATATAAAGAGCGCTCCGGCGATCACCCCACCCCAGGTCCGGTGCATCAACCAGCCAATATAGGTCGCCAACTGTTGGGCTTCAGGTCCGGGCAGTACCATGCAGTAGTTGAGCGCATGGAGAAAGCGCCTCTCGGAAATCCAGCGTCGGCGCTCCACCAACTCCTGATGCATGATTGCGATCTGTCCAGCCGGTCCGCCAAAGCTGATAAAGCCCAGCTTGAGCCAGAATAGAAACGCCTGAAACAGGCCTACCGGGACAGGAGATGGCAAGCGAGGCTCGGAAGAAGGCATGTTGAATCCTGTCGTTGACCAAGACCCGGTTATATCACTTGCCGCTGTCGCCTACCTCCTCAGCGTACCGGACAGATCCCGTCTCTGTTGATCTCAACCGTGATGTGGACAAGCTCTTCATGGACGGAAAGCTGCTGTTTGAAGTCTTCAGGCGAGGCATCACTGGTTGTGGCGATGCTGACGATGCAGGCGTACTTGCCCTTACCTACCTTCCAGACATGCAGATCACAGATCTTGGCCTCGATAGGGCTCTCTGCGATCACATCCCTGACCTCCTGTACCACCGGATCGTCCATCTGCGCATCCAGCAGCACACGCCCGGTTTGCTTGATGAGCCCAACGGCCCAGATGGCGACCAGTATGCCGCCTACGATTCCCATGACCGGGTCGAGCCAGCTGGCCCCCCAAAGCATGCCGCCAATCAGCGCGACGATAGCCAGGACGGAAGTTGCCGCATCAGTAATGACATGGATGTAGGCCGAACGCAGATTCAGGTCCTGATGCTCACCGTGGCCATGATGATGATCGTGACCATGGCCATGATCATGCCCGTGAGAATCCTTGAGCAGCCACGCACACACCAGATTGACCAGCAGTCCCAGAATGGCGATGGCGATGGCCTGCGTATAGTGAATCGGAGCAGGTGTCACGAGCCTGATCACGGATTCATACAGCATCAATAGAGCGATGCCAATCAGCGCCAGCGCACTGGTATAGCCAGCCAGCACCTCCATTTTCCATGTTCCAAAGGCAAAGCGTGCGTCGGTCGCATACCGTCTGGCCGCCGCATAGGCGAACAGCGAAAGCCCCAGCGCCAGCACGTGGGAACTCATATGCCAGCCATCCGCCAGCAGTGCCATGGAGTTGAAGGCCCAGCCGCCCGCAATCTCGATCACCATCATGATGGCGGTGAAAATCACGGCGCGGCGGGTATTCTTTTCCGCCAGCGGGTTTCCCTCGTTGAAGACGTGCGGGTGAGAACAGGAATGCTCAAGCGAAGATCGGGACATCGGAATGCTCTATCCAGAAAGGCCAGGAAAACAGCGTTATCGTTTGGACCACAGCATCGCGATTTTCACCCATTTTCCAGGTCCGGGCCTCGCGAGCCTCAATGAAAAAGGCTCGCCGCAGCGAGCCTTCGTTTATTTGCTGGCGAAGTATTCTCGCGTCAGCCGGAGCACCACCGGACTGAGCAACAGCAGCGAGATCAGGTTAGGAATGGCCATCAGACCATTGAGCGTATCGGCCAGCAGCCAGGCGAAGTCCAACTGTGCAATTGCCCCAAAGGGAACTGCCAGCACGAAGATGATCCGGAACGGCAGAATGGTCTTGGTACCCGCAAGAAACTCCCAGCAGCGCTCGCAGTAATAGCTCCACCCCAGGATGGTGGTAAAGGCGAATACCACCAGGGCGATGGTCAGGATGATGCCGCCAAAACCGGGCAGCGCCGTCTCGAAGGCCGCCGCTGACAAGGCCGCCCCACTCTGCCCACTCGTCCAGACGCCGGAGCAGATAATGGCAAGACCCGTCATGGTGCAGATGATTAGGGTATCGATAAACGTTCCGAGCATACCGATCATGCCTGAGCGTACAGCGCTGTTGGTCGTACCGGCTGCCTGGGCGATACCGGCGGTGCCCAACCCGGCTTCGTTGGAGAAGACGCCACGCGCCACCCCGAAGCGAATGGCAGCCATGACCGCCGCCCCTGCGAAGCCGCCCGTCGCCGCCGCCGGCGTGAAGGCATGGGTGAAGACCAGGCTGAGCGCATGAGGAATTTCGGACGCATGGGTCACCAGCACGGCAATGGCCGCGATGATATAGCCTATGCACATGGCAGGGACCAGGGACGAGGCGACCGCCCCGATCCGCTTAATGCCGCCCAGGATCACGAGCCCCACAACCACCATCGTCACGACACCGGTCAACCACAGGGGCACGGAAAAGGTTGTCTCCAGGGCCTGCGCCATACTGTTGACCTGCACCATGTTGCCGATACCGAACCCGGCCAACCCACCGAACAGGGCAAAGGCGCCGCCTAGCCAGGCCCAGCGCTTGCCCAGGCCGTTGCGGATGGCATACATCGGGCCGCCGACATGCTCGCCGCGCTCGTCCTTTTCACGAAAATGCACAGCCAATACCACTTCGGCATATTTGGTAGCCATGCCAACCAATGCCGTACACCACATCCAGAACAGCGCGCCGGGGCCGCCCAGGAAGATCGCGGTAGCAACACCCGCGATGTTGCCGGTTCCTACGGTGGCAGCCAGGCAGGTCATCAAGGCCTGGAAAGGGCTGATCTCACCGCTTTCGTCGTCATCCTTGGTCCGGCCCTGCCACAACAGGCGAAAGCCGGTGCCCAGTCTTACGATCGGCATCAGTTTGAGGCGTAGCATCAGATAAAGACCCGTGCACAGGATCAGTACCAGCATGGGCACGCCCCAGACAAGACCATTGAGGTCGTTGACCAGGGTATGGAGAAATTGCACGTAGAACTCCTTACATTCATTCAACGCCAGGAAACGGGCGCTGAGCCATGAGGTCTAGCCAATGAGCGTCGCGCGCTGGAAACCACGCCAGGAAAGCCGAGTACAACTCAGCGGGAAGAAACGCCTGTGCGGTGCTCAATGAGGCTAGCAATAATGCGGCACCCCGGATCAATGGGTAAAACGTCATCCGGAGCGTGGACGGATGCTAGCACGTGTCTTTCGGAACGGGTCGGAAATTAGCACGTCCGCCGCCCTCTCTTCATACCAGGAGCACGCCATGCCGCTTTCCGCTGAAGTCCGTTGGTTTTGGCCCGCACTGCCGGGTACTGATCTGATCGACTGGTTTCACCAGTCCGATCTGTGGGATCAGCCACCGGGAGGCGGAATACGCAAGATGCACCACTACCTCAGGGATGCCAGTCAATCCGACCTCGGTATCAAAACCCGTGGAGACTCAACAGTTGAGGTAAAGGGGCTGGTCATACCTGACTGGCATACTCTGGACGTCTCGCCGTTCAGGGGGCCTGTCGAGTTATGGCATAAATGGCATTCCGAGGCCTTGACGCTGACACCGCATCCTACGGTTGCCGTTCAGAAGCAGCGCTGGCTTCGCCTGTTTACGGTCGAGCAGGCCGCTCTGCGTGAAATCGCATTGGATGAAAACGAATCCCCTTACGAAGCCATGCCGTCCGCAGGCTGTACCGTAGAACTGACTCAACTCTGGGTTGATGGCCATGCGGCCGGCTGGACGCTGGGGCTTGAGGCCCTTGGTGATCGGCACGTTCTGTTGGCGCAGCTGAACGCGGTGGCAGCCTACCTGGGTACTCGCTGCCCACCGAGATGGCCTGAGGCTACACGCAACCATTATCCCGGCTGGCTGAAGCAGCAGGTGGAGCCTTGACGTTATCAACAGCCGGGCCCTCCCAACGCCCGGCTGTATAGTCTCGTTGAAGCGGTTTTACCGACCCGGACCGATTGCGGTACAACTGGTGTCGTTCAGATGCTTTCTCAATGTGGGCCACTGCGGACGGCTTTGTCCATTGATAGGCTCGACGGACAGACTGTAATTACCCCAACCCGGACCGGCGGCCCAGTAGGTAGCCGGTACGCAATGCTGCTTGAGGTAGGTCAGCATGTTGTCCATGACCACATTCCAGCGGGAATCGTTATCCGGTACGCCAAACTCTCCAATAAAGCCCTTCTTGTTGTTCTGCTTGAGCCACTCCACAAAGGGCTTCACCCGATTGACGCCAGCCTGAGCAGACAAACTGTCAGCGCTCAGCTGGGTGTAGGAACCACCGCCATCGGCGTCGAAATAGACGTGCGCCTCATAGATCAACTTGTTGATAGGATCCTTCAAGTTTTTGAGAGAGTCGCTCCACACCTGCCACCGTTCGGCGCTGGCCCAGGCATTGCCTTCCACAAAGATCAGGTGAGCCTTGTCAGCCTGCCGGATCCCGTTGATGGCGTACTGCGCCGCTGTAGGCCAGTACGCCACGGCGCCGTTGGGCTCATTCATGATGTCGTAGCCATAAATGGCCGGATGGCTACCCCACTTCTGAGCGATCCGGTTCCAGACATTCTCGAAGCGATAATACGGTACGCTGCTCGTACCGATGATATGGCCGCGATAGCGCGCATAATTATGCAGATCCAGAATGACCCGGATGTTGTATTTGTGGGCATAGTCCAGTGAACGGGAAATCAGTGAGGCGTAGGTCTGATCGAGGGAATATCCCAGCCCCGGCTGAAGCCGCTCCCACAGAATGGGAAAGCGGACCAGCCTGATTCCTCTTGCACTCCAGTTCTTGAAAGTCTCTTCCTTGGCAAAGATATAGTTCTTCTCATTAATACCCGGCAAAACCGTACCTGCAAACTCGGCACCTGCCATATTAAGTCCGACGAGATTAACCTGCTCAGCCTGTACCGCTGTACTTCCCAAAGCCAGTAACGCAGTTAATGAAAGTGCCTTCGATATGCCTCGCGTTATACCAAAGTGTTGGGTTACAGATAAAAAAATCATATTCACCAAATTGCCAGTAACTTTTTTACGCGCGAGCAATGCCCTGACTCAAAAGAGCCATATAAAAAAGTCCCAATTGACCGGCTATATTGTTTTAGCCGACGGTTATTTCATCCTTACGATGAACTTCCCGACCTCAACCCTGAGTGATGGAAGTATTTGCCAGCTAATCATCGAGCTAGCGACAACAATGAACGGCCTAAAAAGCCGCCATTGAGGGCATGCGTATCGGTGAACAGGCATTGCCCGCACAGTCGAAACGCAACTATTTGCCAATACCAGGAATGGCGAATAATGAACGGGGGGTATGAAAACGCCCGCCGAGAGGTATCGCATGGCATCGAAAACGCAGGACATTCAGTGCCCGCCAAGCCTTTTACAGCACGTTGGCTGACCCGAGAAATACCTTGCGCAGGCCAATATCGATACAGGGACCGGTCCTGGGAAAACCCAGCCAGCATGCGGCCTTTAGCCATCATCCGGGTCGTGTTAACCGGGGGGACGCAACCATAAGCGTTTGCGCTGTGATCAGGGCGACCGCTCGTCGAGAGAAGGGAAATTTATCTACTGGATCAAGGATTTAGATCTGAACCCAAAAGGGCCCGACAGCAAAAAGCCCGGACCAGTAGGCCGGGCTTATGCACTTGTAACCGTATCGACTGTTAAAACGGACCGTACGATGTACAGCTAGCGGTGTTAGTGTACTTTTCAGCGTCCCCAACCGGGCTGGCTGCCCAATAAGTGGCTGGAACGCAATTCTGCTTCAAATAGGCCAGCATGTTATCCAAGAACAATTTGCCCTAAGGCATCGCCTTACCAACGTAAGGAAAACGCCTGGGATGAAGAGTCGGACTTAATAAAAACGGGGACTTAAACGTCCCCGTTCTGTGTTCCCGGATCGGTTACTGGCTAACTACCGTCAGCGCGTTTGGATAACCAACGGCGGAACCGTTGAGAAGCGTCGGGGTGTCCAGGAAAACACTCATGTTGCTACCCACCATCTGTACTGACTTGATCTTGTAGACCTGCCCATTGGCCAACCGTACCGAAGCACCGGTCTTGAAGGCTGACGTGTTGGCTGTCGTTGCCGGAAGCGAAATCGCAGCCGCCTTGCGCATGACACCGTTCAGCCAATCAGTATTGGTGAAATTGTTCATCGTACTGGTCGCAACAACGGCCGGAGCGGTTGGCGCAGGCGTCGGTGCGGGTGCATTCGGGGCTGGCGTCGGCGCAGGGGTAGTCGCCCCCGTACCTGCCGCGTCCGCCACGGTCAGCTTGTTCGGGTAACCCACAACGGCGCCATCCAGTGCCGAGCTGTTTACCCAGACGCTCATGTTGCTACCTACTACCTGAACGGACAAGATTTTGGTTACGAGGCCATTCGCCAGACGTACCGAAGTACCTACCTTGAATGCTGCCGTGTTGCCTGATGTCGCCGCTACGGAGAAGCCTGCTGCCTTTCTGTATACACCGTTGAGCCAGTCTGCATTGGTGAAGTTGTTGATAGCGCTCGAATAGCCTGTGCTGGTTGAAGGCACGGTGGGTGTCGGAGCCGGAGTAGGCGTCGTCGCAACCGGTGCCGTGAACGGGCCAATCGCTGTACAGGTAGTGTTATCGATGTACTTCTTCAGGGTCGGCCACTGAGGACGATCCTGCCCATTGATCGGCTCGACCGACAGGAAGTAGCTGCCCCAGCCTGGACCTGCAGCCCAGTACGTAGCAGGAATACAGTTCTGCTTCAAATAAGCCAGCATGTTGTCCATGAGCAGATTCCAGCGCGGATTGTTATCCGGTACACCGAACTCGCCGATCATGCCCCTCTTGCCATTTTTCTTCAGCCACTCCACGAACGGCTTCACACGCTCGACGCCGTAGTTGGCGTCCAGCTTGTTCACGTCGATGGCGGTGTAGTTACCACCGGCATCCTCGTCAAAATACGAATGCGCCTGGAAGATCAGGTTGTTGGACGGATCCTTCAGGTTCAGCAGGGAATCGTTCCACCATGGCCAACGGGTCGCTTCGGACCAGCCGTTACCTTCGATCATGATCGGCTTGACCTTGTCCACCGAACGAACGCCATTGATGCCGTACTGAGCCATGATGGGCCACTGGGTCATCGAATCATGCGGCTCGTTCATGATGTCATAGGCATACAGGGACGGCTGGCCGCTCCAGCGCTGGGCGATCAAGGTCATGATCTGCTGGTAGTGGTTGTAGCTCACGTTACCCGTACCAATGATGGTGCCGCGATACATGGTGTAGTTATGCAGGTCCAGGATGATCTTCATACCGTATTTGTTGGCATAGCCGAACGTACGGTCGATCAGCGCGGTATAGGTAGGGTCCAGTGCGCCACCCAGGGTCGGCTGCAGGCGCTCCCAGATGATGGGAAAGCGGATCAGCTTGATACCCTTGGCGTTCCACTGCTGGAAATAGGATTCAACCGGGAAGATGTAGTTGGTACCGTCAATACCTGGCAATACCTGGGCAGCAAAGCCTGCACCTGACAGGTTTAAACCTACCAGATCAACCTGTTCTGCATGTACAGCAGGGCTGGCCAAGACTACGGCAGCAGCCAACGGAAGAACTTTCTTAAAAAAACGGGTAGAACTGATTTTATTTAAAACAAAAGAAGCAGAAGTTTTCATCTATTCACCAAACTGCTAGTGTTTTTTAGCACGAGCGTTCCATAGCCCATTATTGAAGGGCTGGCGCAACAGTCGCGTTTCACGTTGAGTTGTATTTAGGCCGAGCCAATAACTGGCACGGGATTAACTTCATCCTTCCGAATGAACTTCCCTGCACTCAACCCTGAGCTATGGAAAGTATTTGCCGGTCAAAACCAGCAGCAACAATAAACAGCGTACTAAACCGTTATTGTCGGGCATTGCACTCTTATGAACTTTTTGCAAAATGCGAAAAGTTCAGTCGGCAATGAAATGCCAATACCAGGAATGGCGATGAAAACATTCTTCTTTAAACTAATTAACTGTGCCTTATTAATAATTATTAAACTTAATAAGGCTTCAAAAGTTGAATGTTCCCGGTGACCCTAACGCGGCGTCACGTCAGTACTTATTCAAGGGGCGTGCCAATTACCAAGAAACAGGCCAGCCAAAGCGATGACCGTTCGTCGCCCGTTTAATTGAGCGCCTCAAGGAAGAGGTTTAGCGAGGAGATGGAAGAAAAGAAGATAACCGGTTACTAAGGCCATTGAGCCGCAACCCATGATGGCATTATGGTTATTCCTGACGCTATTACTGCGTCATCATTCTGGCATTCTGCTCCTATGTGTCAGAATGCTGACTCCTTGCCAGCATGAGACGAAAAGCTCTTTCAAAAAGACCTTGAGCGTATAAGCTCTCAAGCATGGGACACGCCAATAAGCGGCGCTATATCGTTTCAGCTGTATCGACAGCTATCGTAGACGGCAGAGACATACTCTGCCGTCATTATGCTGTCACTCGCTTCGATGAATATTGAACCCGTTCCAGGCTTGGCAGGTCGCCATAAGCTCGATCCGATTGATATTGACATGCTTGGGCTGGTTCAAAGCCCAATGGATCGACTCGGCGATATCATCCGGTGTCAGTGGGTCAGTTCCGGCATATACGGCGTCGGCTTTGCTCTTGTCGCCACCAAAGCGCACCACGGAGAACTCAGTCTCGGAAAGCCCCGGCTCGATGTTGGTCACACGGACGCCTGTGCCCTGCAGATCGCAGCGCAGGTTCAAGGTAAACTGTTTGACGAACGCCTTGGTAGCGCCATAGACATGGCTACCTGGGTACGGCCAGTTACCGGCAACCGAGCCCAGATTGACGATGCCAGCGCCCGCACCGTAAGCGATCAGTCTGGGTAATAACAAGCGCGTGCAATACAGGACACCCTTGATATTGGTATCGACCATGGTGTCCCAGTCATCCAGATCGCATTGCTGAGCGGGTGTAGTACCCAAGGCCAGCCCCGCATTGTTGACCAGACCACGCAGGGCCGAAAACGCTTCAGGCAACCCGTTGACTGCCGCCTCGACAGCTGCACGATCCCGAACGTCCAGCACAATCGGATGCACCTTGGTGTGCGCAGAAAGCTCTTCTGCTAACGCGCTCAGGCGATCCTCGCGACGGCCAGTAATGATCAGGGACCACCCATCCTTGGCAAAGCGGCGCGCAGTAGCCGCGCCAAAGCCGGATGTTGCGCCGGTAATGAACAAAGTCGAAGTCATCGATGCAGCTCCTTGAGGTCGAAAGGAAATACCCGGAGAGTAACGCACTCTTTGTCGCTTGAGGCGGTACAGTTATAGCGAAACAGCTCTAAAATCAGCTATTGGCATCCTGGTTGTTTTTTGATCGACCTCTCAAGAGCCAGACAGTATAAGGGCTGTGTACAACCATTCAGATGTTATTCACAGGCTTACTCGCGTTAACCGTGCATAACGTTGAACCCAGCGATTTCTGCATGAAAAACCTGGCGTAGCGACCCTAGGAGCGTGGATAAACGGACGTACTCCAGCGTTGATCATTTTTTGAGCATGCCTCTAGAGAGACGGTGGTACATGGCGTCTGGCCATGTACCCCAAGGTTATACACAACCTTGCTCGCCGAAAACGTGTATAAAACCAGCATCCTGCATTTGAAAATAACCGCTCATTTTTTAACCAATTCTCGCTAGGCCTTGCCACATGCGGCTTGCGTGGAGTCTTCCAAGTGTTATCAACAGGCTTGCTCATATTATTAGTGGGTATGTTGATAACTATCTGAGGTTGGTTACTACTACCCTCTGTACGATTGATCAAAAAGTAACCATCTATCTGTAAGCCTTATATTTTAAGGGCAGCAGACAGGTATCCTAGGGTTATCCACAAGGTGCTCCACGTGTAACGTGGGTAAGTCAGGACCTTGGCCCAATAGAGCAGACTTTAACTGCTAAAACATGGCGCTAAAGGGTGTTGTTCACAGGTCACATGTTATGCAGTAGGTACTGCGCAGCTAGCAGATCTTCTACCGCATAGCCTACGGATTTGAACAAGGTAATTTCCTGGTCATCGCTGCGTACGCCATCCCCTTGCAGAACGTGCCTCAATTCTGTGTTGAGATCGCTTTCCTGGATCACGCCATCACCAAGCGCGAACAGTAAATCGCCTGCCTCCTCCAAAGCACCCTCGCGGGTATCCACTACGATGCGTGCCCGCGCAACGGCTGCTGAATCGGTCTCACGCATAGAGGGAAGAAAGGCACCGACCAGGTCCAGGTGGCAACCGGGGGTGAGCCACTCGCCCAACACCAGCGGCTCTCGAGAGGTGGTAACACACGTAACCACATCGGCATGCCCTACGCTCTGCGCCAGGTTATCGCTTGCTGAAACCGGATAGCCCTCCCCCTGCAGGCGCTCAGCAAGGGCTTTGGCCTTGCTGTAATCACGCCCCCAGATTTCGATCCGGCTGTAATCACGCACAGCCGTATGGGCACGCACCATGTGGGCAGCTAGCGTTCCCGTACCTACGATGGTCAGGCTCAACGCATCCCGCCGGGCCAGATAGTCAGCCGCCAACGCTGACGTGCAGGCGGTACGCCGAGCTGTCAGTTCCGAGGCTTCCATCAAGGCCAGGGGCTGGCCTGTCACATCATCAAACAAGGCAAACACTGCCGCAACCGAAGGCAGATCGCGTTGGCTATTTTCCGGAAACACAGTCACCAGCTTGACGCCAATGCCCTGCCCTTTCTGCCAGACCGGCATGTTCAACAGCGATGCCTGTCCCTCGGGTAGCGCGTAAGCCTGCCGGTTGGGTGCAGTGCCAGGGTGGGCCAAGCCACTGCGAAGCGCATCGATCAGCCCGGCATAATCCAGAACAGCGGCCACCTCAGCATTGGTGAAAAAGCGGATGGATGACATGGGAACTCCCCTGTTGGAAACACATACTCGACGGCACGCGGCAACGGCCTGCGTCAGTACCATGGAGCCTGACGCAGGCTGAACGGCGGCTTAATGGCCGCCCAGGTAGGCTTCGCGCACCTGAGGATCAGCCAGCAGTTCCTGGCCGCTGCCCGTCATGCGGATCTCTCCCGTCACCATGACATAAGCCCGGTTCGATAAACGGAGCGCATGGTTGGCATTCTGCTCGACCAGAAAGATCGTCATGCCGGACTGCGCAAGCTCACGCAGGATCTGGAAGATCTGCTTCACCACGATAGGCGCAAGTCCCAGGCTTGGTTCATCAAGCAGCAGCAGCTTGGGTCGGCTCATGAGGGCCCGGGCAATAGCCAACATCTGCTGTTCGCCTCCAGACATAGTCATGGCCCGCTGGTTACGCCGCTCCTTAAGGCGCGGAAACAGCTCGAACATACGTTGCATGTCCTCGTCCACGTGCTTGGTGCCTATGGGGATGGTGCCCATCAGCAGGTTCTCTTCCACACTCATATCAGGAAAGACATGTCGCCCTTCCGGTGATTGCGCGATACCGTTGGAAGCAACGAAATGGGCGCTTTTCTGGGTAATTTCCTCGCCTCGGTAGATGATCTGTCCGTTACGCGCCCGCGGCTGTCCAAATATGGACATGAGCAAGGTGGATTTGCCCGCCCCATTGGCACCAATCAGGCTGACCGTCTCACCTTCGTTGATATGCAGCGAAACGCCCTTGAGCGCCTGGATCGGCCCGTAGAACACGTCGACGTTTCTGAATTCCAGCAAGGGCGTAGTCATGCCACCTCCTCCTCATCCGCGCCCAGGTAGGCGGCAATGACCTTCGGATTATTCTTGATCTCATCCGGCAGGCCCTGGGCAATCACATTGCCGTGGTCCAGCACGACGATATGATCGGAAATGCTCATGACCATGCCCATGTCGTGCTCGATCAAGAGCACAGTGATCCTGTGCTCGTCACGCAGGTGCCTGATGATGGCTGACAGTGACTCGGTTTCTGCGGGGTTGAGGCCGGCAGCGGGCTCGTCCAGGCAGATCAGCTCGGGCCGGGTGCACATGGCGCGGGCGATCTCCAGACGGCGCTGCTGACCGTAGGACATTTCCCCAGCAAGGCGGTTGGCGCACTCGGTCAGCCCCACCACCTCCAGCCAGTAAAAGGCTACATCGAGTGCCTTTTCCTCTGCCCGACGAAAACCCGGCGTATTGAAGACGCCCGCCAGCAGGTTGCGATTGACCCACATGTGCTGGGCTACCAGCAGATTCTCGACCACGGACATTTCCTTGAACAGGCGAATATTCTGGAACGTCCGTGCAAGGCCGGCACGGTTCACCAGGTGCGTCCCGCCAAACATCTTGTACCAGAGGCGACTGCCGAACTGGGCAGGGTTGACGAAATCGGTGGGCTGAAACGGCTCCCCCATGATTCTGCCCACGTCCGTTTCGCGCCCGTCAGCGTTGCTTAACACGATACGGCCATCGGTGGCCTTGTAGAATCCGGTCAGGCAGTTGAAGACTGTAGTTTTGCCCGCCCCGTTGGGACCGATTAGGGCAGTAATGGAATGGCGGCGAATGCTGAAGGCCACATCGGAAAGCGCCTTGATCCCGCCGAAACGCATGCCCAATCCGTCAACGGTAAGAATGTTGTCGCTCATGGCGCTACTCCCTTGCGAATCGCGAATCCACTGCGGCTGATGCGGATCAACCCGCGTGGGCGCCACATCATCATCACGACCATCAACACACCAAACACGAGCATGCGGATGTCGCCGAACTCACGCAGCACCTCGAACAGCAGCGTCATGACAAAGGCCGAAATGACCACCCCGACGGTCGAGCCAAGCCCGCCGAGCACCACAATGGCCAGCACCAGAACGGACTCGAAAAAGTTGAACGAGGCCGGGTTGATAAAGCCCTGGTAGGTAGCGAAAAACACCCCGGCAATCCCGGCGGTGGACGCACCGATCATGAAGGCGGAAAGCTTGACCAGAACATGGTTAAGGCCCATGGCGCGGCAGGCGATCTCATCCTCGCGCAGCGCTTCCCAGGCGCGGCCAATAGGCATGCGGGTAAGGCGATGCTTGATATAGAGCACCAGCAGCACGATGAGGAATAGCACGCTGTAGATGAAGATCATCGTGGCGTTGGGGTTGTAGGAGATTCCCAGCAGCTCATGGAGAGGCACGCCGCCTTCCTTGGCCCGCCGACCGAACTCAATACCAAAGAACGTAGGGGACGGTGCTGAAATTCCATTGGGGCCGTTGGTGAACTCCAGCCAGTTGTTGAGCACCAGACGAATGATTTCACCAAAGCCCAGGGTCACGATGGCGAGGTAGTCGCCGTGCATCCTGAGCACCGGAAAGCCAAGAATTGCCCCGGCCACCGCAGCCATGACTGCAGCAAGGGGAATCATCGTCCAGAAGCCCAACCCCAGGTATTGGTAACCCAGCGCCAGCCCATAGGCACCGATGGCATAAAAGCCGACATAGCCCAGGTCCAGAAGACCGGCGAGCCCGACCACGATGTTCAGCCCCAGGCCAAGCAGCACGTAGATCATGCACAGGATGACCACGGTCAGCCAGTACTTGGTGGCCAGGAAGGGAAAGATCAGCGCGACCAGAATCACGACAGGCAGGATGTACCGCAGATTCGACTTGTGTTCGGGCGGCAGCACATGCACGCCCCCATCGTTGCGCTTGAACGACTCGATCCAGGTACGTCCCCTGGACGTCTGGCCGAACAGGCTGAGCAGAAAACGCCCCGCCATCACCACCGCCACCATGATGCCGACGCGCTGAGGCTCCAGGTTGAAGCCATAACCGTCGAGCACAATACCTACGATGGGCCCGAACAGGATGAGCGAGACCAGCCCGACCATGAAGGTATCACGCAGGATGACCTTGAAATCGAAGGAAGAAGTCTGGGTCATAGCATCACACCTTCGCCACGTGCGGCTTTCCAAGCAGCCCCTGGGGCCGGAAGATCAGAATCAGCACCAGTAGCGAGAAGCTGAAGACATCCTTGTAGTCGCTGTTCACAAGACCCGCGAATTGCGCCTCCGACACGCCCAGAATGATGCCGCCCAGCATGGCGCCCGGCAGCGAGCCGATGCCGCCTAACACCGCCGCAGTAAACGCCTTGATACCAATGATGAAGCCGGCATAGAAGTCGAACGTGCCGTAGTTCATGGTAATCAGTACACCGGCCAACGCCGCCATCGCAGCACCGATGATGAACACGTACGAGATCACCCGGTCGGTGTTGATGCCCAGAATCTGCGCCATCTTGCGATCCTGCTGGGTCGCGCGACACATGCGGCCCAATGTGGTCTTCTGGATCACATAGGTCAAAAGGCCCATGCCCACAATGGACGCAACGATGATGAAGATCTTGGTATAGGTGATGATGACGAAGCCTTCACCGATATGCAGGCGCAGCGCCCCATCGAGCAGCGTTGGTACCCCTTGTTGGCGGGCGCCTTGGGCCAGCTGCACATAGTTTTGCAAGATCAGCGACATGCCGATGGCCGAGATCAGCGGCGCAAGGCGGGTGGAGTTACGCAGCGGTTTGTAGGCGATTCGTTCGATTGCCCAGCCATAAAGGCTGGTCACCACTACACAGAAGATAAGCGTGCCCAGGATCAGCACAGGAAAGGAATGCAGGCCGAAAAAGCTCAACAGGGCAATACCGATGGCTGCCAGATAGGCAGACACCATGTACACATCGCCGTGAGCGAAGTTGATCATGCCAATGATGCCGTACACCATCGTGTAACCGATGGCGATCAGCCCGTATACCGAGCCCAGGGTCAGGCCGTTGATGAGTTGTTGCAGGAAGATACCGTCCACGATGTCATTCTCGCGCAAGCGGTTGAGTAAAGACGCGCCAGGACATCACCTCCGGCTTGGTCAGCCGGAGGTGAAAGACGCATGAACGCAGAAAGGGAATCAGGGCAACTGGTTGTATTTGCCTTTATCGTCCCACTCGTACATTACGTAGTCGGAGACTTTGAGGTCGCCCTTGCCATCCCAGGACTTTTCACCCAGAACGGTAGGAACGGTGTGGCTCTTGAGCCATTCGGAGGCGGCTTCGCCATCCGTGCTGCCGGCGCCCTTGAAGGCAGCCGCCACGGCTTGCAAAGAGGCATAGGAATACAGCGTGTAGCCTTCCGGCTCATAACCCGAGGCGCGCAACTTATCGACTACGCTTTTACCGGCCGGGCTTTTCAGCGGATCGGCACCAAAGGTCATCAACACCCCCTTGGTATATTGCGGGCCACCGGCGGTCGTTACCATGTCAGCCGAGACGATGCCATCACCTGAAACAAACTTGGCGTTTACGCCCTGCTCTCGCATCTGGCGGACCAGCGGGCCAGCTTCGGGGTGCAGACCGCCAAAGTAGACGACCTCGGCCCCAGAGGAGCGAATCTTGGTTACCAGGGAGTTGAAGTCCTTCTCACCGCGTGTCAGGCCTTCATAAAGCACTTCCTTCACGCCGCGCTTGGCCAGCTGAGCTTTCATGGCATCCGCCAGGCCCTGGCCGTAAGCATCCTTGTCATGGATAACAGCTACCTTTTTCGCCTTTAACGTATCCACGATGTAGTTGGCTGCCACGACCCCCTGCTGGTCATCACGGCCACACATACGGAATACGCCTGCCAGACCGCGCTCGGTGATTTGTGGATTGGTTGATCCAGGCGTGATGGAGATTATTCCTGCCTCATCGTAAATCTCTGACGCTGGCAGCGTATTGGAGGAGCAGAAGTGGCCGATCACCGCCTTGACTCCCTCGGAATCGACCAACCGGTTAGCTACCGCTACCGCTTGTTTGGGCTCACAGGCATCGTCGCCCTGTACCAGTTTGATCTTTTCACCATTGATACCACCCGTGGCGTTAATGTCCTCAGCCGCCAGTGTTGCACCTTTCCAGAACTGCTCTCCGTAAGCGGCGTTAGCGCCAGTAAAGGGACCTGCAACACCGATGATGATATCGGCCTGAGCCAAAGCGGAAAACGAAAGAGCTGAGCCAATTGCGAGAGCCAGAATGCCTTTTCTGTAAATCGTCGACATGGGAGATTTGCTCCAGAGGGTTAGGTTGGCCCTCTCCAGACAGCAATCCACATGCCAGCGCTCTGATATCGTTAAAAATCTTCAAAATCATAGGTTTTTGTGAAAAATCAGAGAATTTTGTAAGAAATCGGCGAAATGCTCCGCCAGCCTGCGACTAAAGCAGCGCTTGCCTATGTATAAGGTCACTCACGAAACATCGTTCAGGACAGCGAAACGGCCTAGATGCACTGTCCTGATCTTGTCATCCTCACCTCTTGCACCAATAAGTAACACTATGAGTTACACCACAATTCGCAAACACTGCCCCGCGTGATAAAGACTAAAACCGGCTTCGTAGAGCGGGCTTCGCCATTGCCCTACCGGGTTGTGATCCCAGGGGACAAAGGGCATCGGTAGCACTTCGCTGTCACCGCTGCACAAGTAATGGGCAAAGGCCTTGCCTACAACGGTACCGGTCGTTACACCGCGCCCGTTATAACCGGTCATGGCGAGCAAACCGGGTGCCGGTTCGAACAGGCGCATCAGATGATCAGGCGTAAACGCGATGCATCCTGTCCAGGTGCATTCCCACTCGACCTTGCCAAGCGCAGGGAAATAATGCTGCTGAATGCGATCAGCCCAGGCCTCGATGAACCAGCCCGGACGGCTCGCCATATTGCCCAGGCTGCCCAGCAACAGGCGTCCCGCTGCATCGCGCCGGATACTGCTGAGCACCGTGCGGGTATCCCAGGAGCCCTGCGCGCCGGGCAGGATAAAATCGGCTTCAGGCCCCAGCGGCCTGGAGGCGACCTGATAGTAATACCCCGGAAAGAATTGATTGCGCAGGGTAGTCCACTCGCCTTCGGTATAGGCGTTGGAAGCGATAAGCACCTGCTCGGCCAGCACAGCCCCTTGCCTCGTCACGACGCACCACTGTGAGCCCTGACGCTCAAGACGAGTAACCGGTGACTGCTGATGGAGCTGAACGCCCTGCGCTAATGCCGCGCGGGCCAGCCCAAGGCTGTAGCCCATCGGGTTGATCGTGCCGGCACGGCGATCCAGCAGCGCGCCGGAGACATGCGCCGTGCCACAGGCCTCGATGCAGGCAGTACCGGTCAGCAATTCAACCGGTGCGCCTCGCCGTTGCCACTGCTCGGCGCGGCGTTGCAGGTCAGCAAGGCCCTTGCCGTTATGCGCCATGTGCAGTGTGCCCTGGTGCTGCGCCTGGCAATCGATGCCGTGGCGCTCGATCAGGGAGAAGACCTCATAGGGTGCGTTCCCCATGACTTTGAGCAGCTTTTCCCCTACCGCGGGCCCAAGCGTAGCGACCGCCTCGTCCGGTGGAATCCACATACCGGCATTGACCAGCCCGACGTTACGGCCGGAACCGCCATGCCCCACTTCATAGGCTTCCACCACCACCACACGCCTGCCCTGCTCCGCCAGATGCAGGGCCGCCGAAAGCCCGGTAATGCCTGCACCGATGATGCAGACATCAGCCCTGGATTCGCCTTTCAAGGGTGGTGCATTGAGGGTATTAGGTGACAGGGTTTCCCACAGACATTGCTGGCGGAGCGGCATAGGTATTCCTTCACACAATGACGATATGAACCGTTAACCTTGAGGGTGAGGGTTTCGATGGGTATCGCCAGGGCCCAACCCATCCTACGAGACCGTACCGGCAGTCCCGCATCAACACCCTACAAAACTACCCGGTAGGGTGGATTGAGCGCAGCGATACCCATCACTTAAATCCCACCTCAATCAAACACGATCCCCTGCGCCAATGGCAGCTCGCGGGAGTAATTCACCGTGTTGGTCTGGCGACGCATGTAGCTCTTCCAGGCATCGGAGCCGGACTCGCGGCCGCCGCCGGTTTCCTTCTCGCCGCCAAAGGCGCCCCCAATCTCGGCGCCGCTCGGGCCGATATTCACGTTGGCGATGCCGCAATCACTGCCCACCGCAGACAGGAAAGACTCGGCCTCGCGAATGTCCGTCGTGAAGATGCAGGACGACAAGCCTTGTGGCACCGCATTGTTCATGGCAATGGCCTCGTTGAACTCACGGTAAGTCATCACGTACAGGATCGGCGCAAAGGTTTCAGTCTGAACCGACTCGCTCTGCTCGGGCATCTCGACGATAGCCGGAGAGACGTAGTAACCGTTCGGGTACTGGTCCGCCAGTTGGCGCTCGCCTCCAAAAACAATACCGCCCTCTCCTTTGGCCTGTTCCAGACTGCCTTGCATGGCCTGGAAGCTTTGCGCATCGATCAGCGGGCCGACCAAGTTACCTTCTAGCGGATGGCCAATGCGTACCTTGGCATAAGCAGATTTCAAGCGAGTCACCAGCTCATCTTTGATCGACTCATGGGCAATCAGGCGGCGCAGTGTGGTGCACCGTTGACCGGCCGTACCCACAGCGCTGAACAGGATGGCGCGAACTGCCATGTCCAGATCGGCACTGGGCCCAACGATCATGGCATTGTTGCCGCCCAGCTCCAGCAGCGAACGGCCAAAGCGAGCCGCCACACGTGGCCCCACTTCACGACCCATACGGGTGCTGCCGGTGGCGCTGACCAAGGCCACGCGTGGATCATCCACCAGCGCTTCACCGCTGGCTCGGTCCCCTACGATGACCTGGCTCAGGTAGTCCGGTGCATCGCCAAAGGCTTTGACGGCGCGTTCAAACAGCGCCTGACAGGCCAATGCCGTCAGCGGCGTTTTTTCCGAAGGTTTCCATACCACAGAGTTACCGCAGACGATGGCCAGGGCGGTGTTCCATGACCAGACCGCCACCGGGAAATTGAACGCACTGATCACGCCCACGACACCCAGCGGGTGCCAGGTTTCACGCATGTGATGACCAGGACGCTCGGAAGCGATGGTCAGACCGTACAGCTGGCGGGACAGGCCGACGGCGAAGTCGCAGATATCGATCATTTCCTGCACTTCACCCAGCCCCTCCTGCGTGATCTTGCCCGCTTCCCAGGACACCAGCTCGCCCAGGTCGACCTTGTGCTTGCGCAGCTCTTCGCCCAGCAGGCGGACCAACTCACCGCGACGTGGCGCCGGTACGGCGCGCCAGGCCTGGAAAGCCTTGTCGGCCCGGGTGATCTTTTGCTCCACCTCGGCGGCGCTTTCCAGCGTGACAGCGCCAAGCTGGCTGCCGTCGATAGGCGTGAACACGGCATGGTTGCCGTTCTGGTAAAGGCTTGGGTCAACGCCGAGACGGCTGAGCAGTGCATCAATCATGGCTGGCTCCTTAAGTCATTATGGGTTCAGTATTAGCCGGGAAGCGGCTGCTCAACAAACGACCTTTGCTCGGTTTATCATTCCTTTTTTTCATGAACGTTCTGCACGCAGCCTTAAACCTGCGCGCCGACTCAGGTTGGAGCTGTCATGTCCCGTCGCCACATACCCTCGATCACCGCCATGCAATGTTTCGAGGCCGTGGCACGGCACCTGAGCTTTACCCGTGCCGCCGAGGAGCTAAGCCTGACCCAGAGCGCGGTGAGCAAGCAGGTGGCTCAGCTCGAAGAACAGCTAGGCCATCCGCTTTTTCGACGCGTACGCCAGCGGTTGCAGATGACTCCAGCCGGCTCGCTGTACCTGTCTGAAGTCAGCAAGATTCTCACGCAGATCGAGATGTCGACCCATTACATGCGCTCCTATGGAGGTGAAACCGAGGTGCTGCGTGTAGCAACGCCTCCGACCTTTGGCGAGCGCTGGCTAATCCCACGCCTCAAGGGCTGGCGGCTACAGCATCCGATGATCCACCTGGACGTGCGTCATGAAGTCAAGAATATGGATGTCAACGAGCCGGCCTGTGACGTGGCACTGTTCGCCGGCCAGGGACGCTGGCCCGGTGCTGAATGTATTCCGTTGATGACTGAGGACATGGTGCCGGTCTGCGCACCTGGTCTCTGGCCCGAAGGGCACCTGAGCGATCCGACGCAGCTGGCCGATTACATTCTGCTCCAAAATGCAGCTCGCCCCGAGGCGTGGCACGAATGGTTCCAGAGCCAGGGCCTTCACACTGAACACAGCTACCACGGGCCGCGCTTCGATACCTTTACCATGTGCATCCGCGCGGCGCAGGTGGGCTGCGGTGTCGCCCTAGTGCCACGCTTTCTGATCGACGAGGAGCTGGCCGAGGGTAAGCTGGTCATTGCCTGGCCGCACAGCATGACCAGCCCACATACGTATTATCTCGGCTATCCCGAGCATGCCGCGGAAGTCCCCAAGATCCGAAAGTTCGTCGCCTGGATACGCGAGCGGATCGATACGCCTATCGTATGAATGATAGGCCACCCATCATCCCCGGCTCAAAAACCACTCCAGGTCCACCGGGTCGCCCGGCTCGAGCTGCAGACGCTGACGCAGATCGTCGAACAACGGATCGTAGTCGTGATGCCAGGAAAAGACGCAGGCCGTACGCGGCGCCAGTCCATAGCCCCGCAGGCGGCGGCTGATCACTGACAGAAAATTGCAGGCCACATCGCGGCGCAACTCGAACGTTTCGCGGACGGTCTGCTCACCTACTGTACCGTTGAGGTCGAACCGTACGACCTGTTCGCGCGACGGAGGCGTCACCACATAGGTCAGGCTCAGGCGAAAGGCTGGCTGTTGCGGGTTACCCAGCCGCTGCACGTCAAGACGACCCGGCTCGTACATGATCTTTCATTCCTTCCGCCGCTTGGCAGATTGCGTTCACGTCAGACCGTTTGGCGGTCCTCTGGCTAGCGTAATGGATCTGCACGGCCAAACTATTTGCCGCAGAGCACTTCATTGCTTCAGGTCAATCCACAACGATCTATTGAGGCATTGATCTCCAATAGCGCGTGTTCAAACAATCGTTCGTCTCCTTGATCCAGGTCATTGGCCATTTTTCCTGCAGGTTCCTAATAGGCTCAAACCCGTAAGGAAATGCCGTCATGACCACAGCACAAACACAACAGTTAAGGCTGGGCGCGCTGACTGCCCTCGTCGTGGGATCGATGATCGGGGGCGGCATTTTTTCACTGCCGCAAAACATGGCCCAAAGTGCCGGCGCGGGCGCCGTGCTGATCGGCTGGGCCATTACCGCTGTCGGCATGCTGACCCTGGCCTTCGTTTTCCAGACCCTCGCCAACCGTAAGCCCGAACTGGATGCCGGTGTCTACGCCTACGCCAAGGCAGGGTTCGGTGACTACATGGGCTTCTCCTCCGCCTGGGGTTACTGGATCAGCGCCTGGCTCGGCAATGTCAGTTACTTCGTGCTCCTGTTCAGTACGCTGGGCCTTTTCGTTCCGGCGTTTGGCGAGGGCAACACGCCGCTGGCCATCCTGTGTGCCTCGGTCGTCCTGTGGGGCGTACATTTCCTGGTCCTGCGCGGTGTACATGAAGCCGCCTTCATCAACCTTGTTACCACAATCGCCAAGATCGTTCCGCTGGTGATGTTCATCGTGCTCGCGGGCGTAGCGTTCCGTCTGGATATCTTCACAGCGGACTTCTGGGGCACACCGGATTCAGGCAGCGTCATGAACCAGGTGCGAAACATGATGCTGGTGACTGTGTGGGTCTTCATCGGGATCGAAGGCGCCAGCGTGTATTCCGCACGTGCCGAGAAACGCCGTGATGTGGGCAAGGCAACCGTGATCGGCTTTCTTGGCACGCTGCTGCTGCTCGTGCTGGTCAACGTCCTGTCGCTGGGCGTCATGAGCCAACCGGAACTGGCCGGACTCAAGAACCCCTCCATGGCAGGCGTACTGGAGCATATCGTCGGTCATTGGGGTGCGGTATTGATTAGCGTAGGGCTGGTGATCTCGTTGGCCGGGGCCTTGCTCTCCTGGACATTGCTCTGCGCCGAGATTCTCTATGCGGCCGCCCGCGACAACACCATGCCGCGCTTTCTGCGCAAGGAGAACGCCAACCATGCGCCCAGCAATGCACTGTGGCTGTCCAATGGGCTGATCCAGCTGTTCCTGGTGATTACCCTGTTTGCCGCCAGCACTTACACCAGCCTGCTGTACCTGGCCACTTCCATGATTCTGGTGCCGTACTTCTGGTCGGCAGCCTATGCCCTGCTGATCGGCGTACGAGGCGAGTCCTACGAGGCTGCCTCCCGTGAACGCAGCAAGGACCTGATCATTGCCGTCATTGCCACCCTCTACAGCGCCTGGCTGCTCTATGCCGGCGGCATGAAATACCTGCTGCTTTCCGCCCTGCTCTACGCCCCTGGCGCAATCCTGTTCGCCAAGGCCAAACACGAGCTGGGCCAGCCCGTTTTCACCGCTGTTGAAAAATTGATCTTCGCCGCCGTCGTGCTGGGCGCTGCCATAGCAGCCTACGGTCTGTACGCCGGCTTCCTGACCCTGTGACAAGGAGAACAGACATGACCGTTAACTCAACCCCGCTCGGCGTGCATTCGGAAGTCGGCAAACTGCGCAAAGTACTGGTCTGCTCGCCCGGACTGGCCCATCAGCGCCTGACCCCCAGCAATTGTGACGACCTGCTGTTCGACGACGTGATCTGGGTAAATCAGGCCAAGCGCGATCACTTCGACTTTGTCACCAAAATGCGTGAGCGTGGGGTGGAAGTGCTGGAGATGCACAATCTGCTCACCGAGACCGTGAGAAATCCCGAAGCGCTGAAGTGGATTCTGGACCGCAAGATCGTACCCAATCAGGTCGGCATAGGCTTGGTCAACGAAACCCGCGCCTGGCTCGAAAGCCAAGAGCCCCGCCATTTGGCTGAGTTCCTGATTGGTGGCGTGTCCGGCTCGGACCTTCCCGACACCAGCGGCAGTGAGATGGTCAAGATGTTCCGGGATTACCTGGGCCACTCCAGTTTTGTATTACCACCCCTGCCCAACACCCAGTTCACCCGTGATACCACCTGCTGGATCTACGGCGGCGTCACGCTGAATCCGATGTTCTGGCCAGCCCGTCGCCAGGAAACACTGCTGACAGCGGCCATCTACAAGTTCGCTCCAGAGTTCGCCAATCAGCACTTCGACATCTGGTATGGAGACCCGGATGTGGACCACGGCCTTGCCACCCTGGAGGGCGGCGACGTCATGCCTATCGGAAAAGGCATATTGCTGATTGGCATGGGCGAGCGCACCTCGCGGCAAGCCATTGGCCAACTGGCGCAAAACCTGTTCAAGGCAGGCGCAGTGGAGCGGATCATCGTGGCCGGCCTCCCCAAATCACGTGCGGCCATGCACCTGGATACCGTGTTCAGCTTTTGCGACCGCGATCTGGTCACTGTCTACCCGGAAGTCGCTAATGCCATTGTGCCGTTCAGCCTGAGGCCGGATGAAAGCAAGCCGGGCGGTATCGACATCCGCCGCGAACCCAACCCCTTCCTCGACACTGTGGCTGAAGCGCTGGGCCTCAAGGCGTTGCGCGTCGTGCTGACCGGTGGTGACAGCTACGAAGCTGAACGCGAGCAATGGGATGACGGCAACAACGTGGTCGCCCTGGAACCCGGCGTTGTGGTCGGCTATGACCGCAATACTTACACCAACACCCAGCTACGCAAGGCGGGGGTTGAAGTCATCACCATCAGCGCCAGTGAGCTTGGCCGGGGCCGGGGCGGCGGCCACTGCATGACCTGTCCGATCGTACGTGACCCTGTCGATTACTAATCCCACCCGCCCCTACCGGAACCTCAGGAGAAATCACATGGCTTTTAACATTCGCAACCGCAACCTGCTCAGCCTGGCCCACCATACTCCGCGGGAGATCCGCTACCTGCTGGACCTCGCCCGCGACCTCAAGCGCGCCAAGTACACCGGCAACGAGCAGCAGCACCTCAAGGGCAACAACATTGCTCTTATCTTTGAAAAGACCTCGACCCGCACCCGCTGCGCCTTCGAAGTAGCCGCCCATGACCAGGGCGCGCACGTCACTTACATCGACCCGACCTCCTCCCAGATCGGCCACAAGGAGACCATGAAGGACACCGCCCGTGTGCTTGGCCGCATGTATGACGCCATTGAGTATCGCGGCTTCAGCCAGGAGACGGTGGAAGAGCTGGCCAAATATGCAGGCGTGCCGGTGTACAACGGCCTGACCGATGAATACCACCCCACCCAGATGCTGGCCGACGTGCTGACCATGCAGGAAAACAGCGACAAACCGCTGCATGACATCAGCTACGCCTACCTGGGCGATGCACGCAACAACATGGGCAACTCACTGCTACTGATTGGCTGCAAGCTGGGCATGGACGTACGCATCGGCGCGCCAAAGGCGTTGTGGCCACACGAAGACTGGATCAAGGAGTGCAAGGCCATCGCCGAGGAGACTGGCGCACGCGTTACATTGACTGAAGACCCCAAGGAAGCGGTTCAGGGCGTCGACTTTGTGCATACCGATGTCTGGGTGTCCATGGGCGAACCCGTGGAAGCCTGGGGTGAGCGCATTCAGCTGCTCCTGCCTTACCAGGTCAACAGCGAGCTGATGAAGGCGACCGGCAGTCCACGGACCAAGTTCATGCATTGCCTGCCTGCCTTCCACAACGCTGAAACCAAGGTTGGCAAGCAGATTGCCGAAAAATACCCGCACCTTGCCAATGGTATCGAAGTGACCGATGACGTATTCGAGTCGCCCGCCTCCATAGTGTTCGAGCAGGCAGAAAACCGGATGCATACCATCAAGGCCGTTCTGGTCGCTTCTCTCGCTGACCTGTAAGGAGTCGCACCATGCGTATCGTCGTCGCTCTGGGGGGTAATGCCCTGCTTCGTCGAGGCGACCCCCTTACCGCTGAGAACCAGCGGGAGAACGTCAGGATCGCCACCGGGCAACTGGCCAAGATCGTGGACGGCAACGAGCTGGTCATTGCCCATGGCAATGGCCCCCAGGTCGGGCTGTTGGCCCTGCAGGGTGCAGCCTATACGGATGTAAGCCCCTACCCTCTGGATGTGCTGGGCGCGCAGACCGAAGGCTCCATTGGCTACATGATCGAGCAGGAGCTGGGCAACCTGCTTCCGTATGAGGTACCGTTCGCTACGCTGCTGACTCAAGTAGAGGTGGATGCTGCCGACCCAGCGTTCCAACATCCCACCAAACCTATCGGCCCGGTTTATAGTCGGGAGCAGGCCGAACAGCTCAAGGCGGAAAAGGGTTGGGCCATTGCCGCAGATGGCGACAAATTCCGCCGCGTGGTAGCCAGCCCCCAACCCAAACGCATCTTCGAGATTCGCCCGATTAAGTGGCTCCTGGAAAAAGGCACCATTGTCATCTGCGCAGGCGGCGGCGGGATTCCCACCTGCTATGACCACCACGGACGCCTGAAAGGTATCGAGGCGGTCATCGACAAGGATCTCTGCTCATCCCTGCTGGCGCAGGAGCTAGACGCGGACCTGCTAGTGATTGCCACTGACGTGGACGCAGCCTATATCAAGTGGGGCAAGCCCGACCAGAAAGCGATTGCCCAAGCCCACCCCGAGGCCTTGGAAGCGCTCGGGTTTGCGGCAGGCTCCATGGGACCCAAGGTCCAGGCGGCCTGCGAGTTTGCCCGTAAGACCGGAAAGACGGCTGTCATCGGCTCGCTGTCGGATATCGAAGCCATCACACAGGGTCGCGCCGGAACACGGGTCACAGTGGCGGCGGAGGGCATCCTGTATCGATAAATCCTGCAGAAACGAAAAGGCCCGGATCAACCGGGCCTTTTCATGAGCGGAGCACTCAGCTGATGGTCATCAGGCTAGCGTTACCGCCGGCTGCTGCGGTGTTGACGCTTACCGCGCGTTCGATAAGCAGACGCTCCAGCGGAATCGCGGTTTCGCCCTGGGACAATCCCTGAACGCCCACGATCGGACCGCTACGCTGGGCTGCCTGCTGGCAGACCTGACGCAGCTGATCGGAGTCACCGTGATGCAAAATGGCATCGAAGTGTTCCTCGTCCTTGGTCCAGTCGGACGTCGTCTGGATACGAGCCTGAACAGCCTTGGGCAAACGACCACGCAACGCACGGGACAGATCGTTCTGCACCCACAGCGCGGTGCTGCCGACTGCCAGTACCGCTGCCAGCTGGGCCATTAGATCCGTCTCGTCATCCGCCAGACAGAGCACACGCTCACGTGGCAGCAGGCTGTAGGTGTTGCGCTCACCCGTCGGACCGGCCAGCAAGCGAGTCACACCACTGACGGTCTGCCTGGCAAATGCCTGGCACAGCTCGACCAAGCTGGTGTTGTTCTGCTCGCTTGCCCACTTCTGCAATGCTTCGAGCGGCTTGCCCTGACGCTGCTCCATTTGAGTACGCAGGGTCAGGTCAGACGGACTTTCCTGATCGTCACGGGCAAACGCCTGGGCCACTCCGTCTACCGGACGGGTAGACAGGAGGCGGTACAGGTACACCGGACCACCGGCCTTCGGACCTGTACCGGACAAGCCTTCGCCACCGAAAGGCTGCACGCCGACCACTGCGCCTACCATGTTGCGGTTAACGTAGAGGTTGCCCGCCTGGGCCTTTTCCACAACCTGGGCAATGGTTTCGTCAATGCGGGTATGCACACCCAGCGTCAGGCCATAACCCGTAGCGTTGATCTGATCCATCAGGCGGTTCAGGTCCTGACGGGCATAGCGCACCACGTGCAGCACCGGACCGAAGATTTCACGCTCCAGCTCGTCCAGGCTTTCCAGCTCGATCAGCGTTGGCATCACAAAGGTGCCGCGATGAGTCGCGCCATCGTTGTTGCGTGCAATCTGGTAAACCGTACGGCCTTTGGCGCGCATGCCCTGGATGTGCTTGTCGATATTGGCCTTGGCTTCGGCATCGATCACCGGGCCAATGTCTACCGGCAGGTTATCCGGATTGCCGATGCGGCACTCAGCCATCGCCCCCTTGAGCATCTCAAGAATGCGATCCGCCACGTCTTCCTGCACACACAGGACGCGCAAGGCGGAGCAGCGCTGACCGGCGCTGTCGAACGCTGATGCCACGACGTCGGTTACCACCTGCTCGGCCAGTGCCGAGGAATCCACGATCATTGCGTTCTGGCCACCTGTTTCAGCGATCAGCGGAATCGGACGGCCATGGGCATCCAGGCGACCGGCAATGTTGCGGGAAATAATGTTGGCGACTTCGGTCGAACCGGTGAACATTACGCCTTTCACACGCTCATCGCTGACCAGTGCCGAACCTACGGTATGCCCCTGGCCTGGCAGCAATTGCACCACGCCTTCCGGCACGCCAGCTTCCAGCAGCAGGCGAACGGCCTGAGCCGCGATCAGTGGCGTCTGCTCGGCAGGCTTGGCCAGAACGGTATTACCCGCCGCCAGCGCAGCCGCAACCTGACCTGTAAAGATCGCCAGCGGGAAGTTCCACGGGCTGATGCAGACCACCGGCCCTAGCGGGCGGTGGGTGTCATTGGCGAAATCACGACGCACCTGGGCGGCGTAATAGCGCAGGAAGTCCACGGCCTCGCGCACTTCAGCAATGGAATTCGCAAAGGTCTTGCCGGCTTCACGAACCAGCAGGCCCATGAGTGGCTGAATTTGCGCTTCCATCAGGTTGGCAGCGGTTTCGAGCACGGCGGCACGCTGGTCCGGCGGTGTGGACTGCCAGATCGGTGCAGCAGTCAATGCACTGTTCAGCGCATTGTCCACGTCCTGGACGCTGGCGTTCTGCACATAACCCACCACATCACGGTGATCGGCCGGATTCTGGATGGCCTGGGGAATGCCTACTTCAGCCGGGCAGCCCAGCATGGGCGCTGCACGCCATTCAGTATTGTTACCCGCCAGCAAGGCGCCTGACAGCGACCCCAGGCGGTGCTCATTGGCCAGGTCGATACCGCTGGAATTCAGGCGGCCTTCGCCATACAGCTGACCCGGCAGAGGAATACGCGGATGCGGCAAGCCGAGGGCCCCTTCCTGCGCAGCAATCTGCTCGATCGTTACGACCGGATCGGCCACCAACTCTTTCAGGGAGATGGAGTGGTCGGCAATACGGTTGACGAACGAGGTGTTCGCGCCATTTTCCAGCAGGCGACGCACGAGGTAGGCCAGCAGGGTTTCATGCGTTCCCACCGGTGCATAGATGCGGCACGGGCGGTTCAGCTTGCCATCGGCCACCTTGCCGACGACCTGCTCGTACAGCGGCTCGCCCATGCCATGCAGGCACTGGAACTCGTACTGGCCGGGATAGTAGTTCTGACCTGCGATCTGGTAGATCGCCGCCAGGGTATGGGCGTTGTGGGTAGCGAACTGTGGGTAGATCACTTCTGGCACGGCCAGCAGCTTGCGCGCACACGCGATGTAGGACACATCGGTATACACCTTGCGGGTGTAAACCGGATAACCTTCCAGACCTTCAATCTGGGCACGCTTGATCTCGCTGTCCCAGTAGGCGCCCTTCACCAGACGGATCATCAACCGGTGACGGCTGCGGCGCGCCAGATCGATCACATAATCGATCACGAATGGACAACGCTTCTGGTAGGCCTGGATGACAAAACCAATCCCATTCCAGCCAGCCAGGCTGGACTCGAAGCACAGGCGCTCCAGCAGATCGAGGGAAATTTCCAGGCGATCGGCTTCTTCGGCATCGATGTTGATACCGATGTCGTACTGCTTAGCCAGCAGGGTCAAATTCAGCAGGCGCGGATACAGCTCGTCCATGACGCGCTCGTATTGCGCACGGCTGTAGCGCGGATGCAGGGCGGACAGCTTGATGGAGATGCCCGGGCCCTCATAGATGCCACGGCCATGAGAGGCTTTGCCGATGGAGTGAATGGCCTGCTCGTAGGACGCCAGATAACGCTGGGCGTCTTCTTCAGTCAGCGCCGCTTCACCCAGCATGTCGTAGGAGTAGCGGAAGCCCTTGGCTTCAAGCGCGCTGGCATTGGCCAGGGCTTCGGCAATGGTTTCGCCGGTGACGAACTGCTCGCCCATCAGGCGCATCGCCATGTCCACACCCTTGCGGATGACCGGCTCGCCGCTTTTGCCGATGAGGCGATTGAGCGAGCTGGAAAGACCCGCCTCGTTGTGGGTGGAGACCAGCTTGCCCGTTAGCAACAGCCCCCAAG
The DNA here is from genome assembly GCF_002364655.1 of Pseudomonas sp. UBA3149. Lineage (NCBI taxonomy): Bacteria > Pseudomonadati > Pseudomonadota > Gammaproteobacteria > Pseudomonadales > Pseudomonadaceae > Pseudomonas > Pseudomonas sp. UBA3149. Next base: position 35,382 of record NZ_DEYV01000012.1, on the reverse strand, counting down.
TCGCTGCGTTAACGAAGAGCGACGGGCTGTTGCCCAGGTGTGGCTGCCAGTTGCCCTTGCTGATCTTGTCGCGGATCAGGGCATCACGGGTGCCCTTGTCCGGGATACGCAGCAGCGCTTCGGCCAGACACATCAGCGCCACGCCTTCCTGAGAAGACAGGGAAAATTCGCGCAGCAGGCTCTGGACCATGCCGGAGCGGCCACCAGTGCCCTTCTGGTTGCGCAGCTTTTCAGCAATGCTGTACGCAAGCTTGTACGCGGCATCGGCAGTAGTTGCGGGGAGACGCGCCTGCTCAAGCAGCATGGGCACCATCTCTTCTTCCGGACGGCGATAGGCGGCCGTCACGGCAGAGCGCAGCGCAGACTGCGGCAGGATGCTTTCGGCAAATTCAAGGAATGGCTGATAGACCGGATCAGCCAGGGCTTCTACTACTTCGTTGTCACCTTCGCCCAGTCGTGCCGCAATATTCTGCAACTCGTCGACACTTACACCTTTTTCCAATGTCTCCAGGTACGTGTAGATTGCCTGTTTGATCAACCAATGGGGTGTACGGTCGATAAGGCGAGCGGCCTCTTTCAAACGTTCACGGGTGGCTTCGTCGAGTTTCACGCCTAGCGTAGTAGTAGTTGCCATTGAACAGCCTTTTTTAATTGGAAGTGCTACACGGTGGCGGCAAGCATAGAGGCTACCTCTGCATGGTGCAACCAGGTGCAACCCAGGAAACCGACAAAGGCGCAACCGTCTGTCTCTTGACTGCCGGAAGACGCCGCCTCATCTCGTTAGAACCTGTCTACATCAAGGCTTCAAGCCTGCCAGTACAAAATAGCTTGCTCACTCTTGCGTTATGTTGATTTGCCGCTTTTATGCTGAGCCAGACGAGCCGCAAAGGCCGGGTTGCACCTAAGCCTGCTTTGACATTCTGGAAAGCACTGGTGGTAGCGACAATACCCCTACGATGTATAAGAAAATACGTGACTTGTATATTGTCTGCCCGCATTATTCGATGATCATGACGAAACCGTTTCTCATTCAATGAATAAAAAACAGCAGGTTGCAGTCGATACGACCGATATGGAAGAAAGCAGCGAAATCAACTCGCCATTTCTGGACGAGGTGATCGGCTATGCCCTGCGTCGGGCTCAGCTGAAAGTCTTCCAGCATCTGATCAATGAGCTGGAAGCCTATGATCTTCGCCCCGCCCAGTTCACCGCCCTTACGCTGATCGAGCAGAACCCGGGCCTCATGCAGGCCGAGCTGGCGCGTGCATTGGCCATCGAGCCACCGCAGATGGTTATCATGCTGAACAAGCTGGAAGCGCTGGGCCTTGCGCTACGTATACGCTGCAAGGCCGACAAGCGCTCCTATGGCATCTTTCTGAGCAAAACCGGCGAGACCCTGCTCAAGCAGCTCAAGGAAGTGGCTATCCGCAGTGATAACGAGGCCACCGCCGCCCTGAGTACCGAGGAGCGGCAGCAACTGCTGCACTTGTTGCACAAGGTCTACCGGTAGCCCGGCGCATTACATTTACGCGGGCTGCTTGTGGGTGCGACGGGGCAGGAAGGAACCGGCCTTCAGTGACCGCTCGATGTCTTCCAGGCTTCGTCCACCCGTTTCCGGGACTAGGAAGAAGATGAAGACCCAGCCCAGGACATTGAGTCCGGCGTAAACCCACATCGCACCGCCTACACCCAGCCATTGCGTCATAGTCAAGGCAGTCCCGGTCAGCAATAGATTGGACCCCCAGAGCATGGCGGCATGAGCACCGGTCGCCTGATCCCGAATAGCCAGCGGATAGATTTCCGATCCGGTCAGCCAGCCTACCACCTGGATGCCGCCTGCGTTGAAGATCATGAAGACGATCAGGCACCCCACTACCCACCAGCCCTGCGAATCGCCCGCCAAATTGAAGTGCAGCACGGCGCCCAATACCAGAAGCGCCACCACTGCCCCCGGAATCATCGCCAGGCTCAGCGTTCGACGTCCGACCTTGTCGACAATCAGCTTACCGATTACCGTCATGACCAGATAAGTGATTGCCACGCCAAGGGCTGACCACAGCGCAGCGGACGCGCCAAAGCCGGCATCCCTCAGAAACGTCGGCGTGTAATAGATCATCATCTCGATACCGCTGAGCTGGGTAAACGCCGCTACGCCCAGGCCGGCCACAAGCGCCGGTCGTAACCACGGTTGGCGCATGGCCCGCCAGCCTGTTACCGAATGCTCCTCCTTCTTGTCCACAACCTCCTGAATATCCGCAATCTCTTCGCGCACCTCCCCCGTGGTATCCCGCACCTTGGACAGCTCATGCCTGGCCTCTTTCGGACGGTCCTGCTCGACCAGCCACCGCGGACTTCTCGGCATTCGGGTCATGCCAAACAACAGCACCAGCGAAGGTACAAGTGCAACCCCAATCATCCAACGCCAGGTAAAGAGGTTCTGGCCGGCCACCCCCACAATTGCAGCCAGGAGAATCCCTACACCAATGGAAACGTTGAAATAGGTCACCAGGCGACCCCGCTTTTCGGGAGGTGCCAGCTCAGCGATGTAGGTGGGGACAATTTGCGTCGAGCCGCCGACTGCAAAGCCCAGCACCAGGCGAGACAGCCCTAGGCACCAGACATTGGGAGAGATAGCAGCAGCAACCACCCCCACACAATAGATACCCGCCACGATCACGATGGTCAGCCGACGCCCAAGCCTTGCCGACATACGTGTCGAACTCAGGGCACCGATTACCGCACCCAGCAAGATGGCAGCCGTGACAAGCTCCTGGGCGCGGTGGTTAAGCTCGAAGTCCTGGGCAATTTGTGGAAGGGCACCGGAGATGATGCCCGTATCATAGCCGTACAACCCTCCGGCGATGGCTGCAACGGTAGCCACCATTGCCATATAGGCCTTGGGCTTGATATGGCTCTCGGTTGCGGAGCTAACAGCGTCTGCCATGAAGTTACCTGTCATATGGGAGGGATATGAAGGTATGGAGAGAGCCGTTACCCATGTGGTTCCGCCTGCCGTATGACGCTTGCGGTCAGCCTTGACACGATCAGGGTCTTACAACCGCTCAGACATGGCGCTTTCAGCGCTCAAGGGCCATAAAACGATAAACAACCCCCTACAAAGAAAAGCTGACGAAATGCCTGCCATCGCCCCATTATGCCTGCCGTTTTCACACCAATTACTGCCAGATCCCGACCGTTTCGCCACTATCTCCTATAAAGCAGGTAAAGGTGCCCGGCTCACCTTGATAGCGTCCGCGGTCTGCGCAACATTGAGCAGCAGATAGTCAAACGCGAAGCGGGCCGTTTCGCTTTTGGTTCTATAAAATGCATCTTCCTGACGGGACTCGGCCAGCCGAGCCGTACGTGCCCAGACAAATGCCAATCCTAACCAGCCCTGCAAGCGCAGATAATCCAACGCAGCGCGGTAGGGCCATTCCGAATCGCTAGAACTCATCAAGTCCGCTGTCACCTGCCAAGTCTGGTGGCAGGCCTGTCTTAACGCCGCACCATAAGACTTGCACGAAGGCGTTGCCAAACACCGCTCGGCTTCTGCCTGATAGTGCTCCAGAAGCCTGCCCAGCGCTGCTCCCCTGTCGCCGATAACCTTGCGCACGAGCAGGTCATTGGCCTGAATTTCGTTGGTACCCTCATAGATCATGGCGATCCGGCTGTCGCGCAGGGTCTGCTCGATGCCAAAGTCTGTCACGTAGCCATAACCACCCAGCACCTGCAGCGCCGCACTGGCCTGCTGAAACCCCTGCTCGGTAAAGAATGCCTTGATGACCGGTGTCAGCAGCGATGCCAGTTGATGGGCGCGGGCGCGCTCATCGGCCTCTGTCGCATGCTCGGCCAGATCCAGCAGATGCGCTCCCCAATACCCCAGCGCCCGCATTCCTTCACTACAAGCCCGTAGTTCCAGCAAAACGCGTCGCATGGCCGGATGATGGACAAGCAGATCGGCTGCTTCAGCCGTCTCTTCAGAGCGCTTCGGCGCGCGCATTTGCCTTCTTTCCGAGGCATAGGCAAGTGCCTGTTGATAGGCCGACTCGACATGTCCCAACCCTTGCAACCCTACATGCAGGCGTGCCGAATTCATCATGACAAACATTGCCGCCAATCCCCGATGGGGCTCGCCAATCAACCAGCCGCAGGCCCCCTTGAAACGCAAGGCACAGGTTGCACTGCCCTTGATACCTATCTTGTGCTCCAGGCTCTCGCAGTACACGCCATTAGCCGTGCCCTCAAGCACCTTGGGCACCAGGAACAGCGACAACCCGCGGCTGCCGGCAGGTGCGTCAGGGAGGCGAGCCAGTACGAGATGCACGATGTTGGATGTCAGATCATGTTCGCCACCCGAGATGAACAGCTTGCTGCCGTCGAGCAGATAGCGTCCCCCCTCTATCGGCTCTGCCCGAGTACGAATCAGGCCAACGTCACTGCCAGCCTGGGGCTCGGTGATGCACATGGTGGCAAGCCACTCGCCACTTACAAGCTTGCCAAGGTAGGCATCCTTGAGCGCTTCTGAGGCATGGGCGCGCAGGCATTCGTATGCACCATGGGCAATACCGGGATACATGGCCCAGGCATGGTTGGCGGAAACCAGCATTTCCTGAAGCGCCGCGTCCAGCAACTGTGGCAGGCCCTGCCCTCCCCAGGCCGGGTCACAAGCCAAGGCGGGCCAGCCACCCTCGACATAGGCCTGATAGGCCTCGGCAAATCCGGACGGCGTCGTCACCTGTCCATCCTGCAGCTGGCAGCCCTGGCGATCGCCCGAGGCGTTAAGCGGCGCCAACTTGTCGGCACTAAAACGCCCCGCTTCCTCCAGGATTTGCATAGATAGATCAGCGTCCACTTCGCTAAAGGCTGGTATTACAGACCAAGTCGAAGGAGCATCGAGCCATTCATTAATAACGAACCGCATATCGCGCAGCGGAGGGTGATAGGTCATGGCATTCTCTTAACGATAGTTCGGGTTTTCAATCAGCACCGCCATGCCTTGCCCGCCGCCCACACACGCGGCGGCGATGCCATAGCGTTCGTGGTTGGCCTGTAGCTGTCGCGCAAGGGTAAGCGTCAGGCGCAGGCCGGTTGCGGCCAGGGGATGTCCCAGCGCAATCGCACCGCCACAGGTATTCAGTCTTTCCGGATCGATATCCAGTTCACGCTGAACAGCCAACACCTGAGCGCCCTGCGCCTCGTTGATCTCGAAGCGAGCGATCTCCGCCAGCGTCAGCCCACTGCGCTCGAGCAGCAGGCGGATGGCCGGCGCCGGGCCGATGCCCATTACTTCTGGAGCAACCCCGACCGCGGTAGCGGCCAACAGGTTGGCTAGCGGTGGCCCGTCTGTCCGGCTCGACCTTCTGGCCACGACCATCGCCGCAGCACCATCAACCACTGCACAGCTGTTGCCTGCCGTCTGCACACCGCCCCCATGAATCGCGGCGAGCCGGGCCAGGGCCTCGAGTGACGTAGGCCGCGGATGACTGTCGACAGCGACAGAAGCGACACGACGTGGCAGTTGAATACCCCGCGTGCGATACCCTTCCAGCCGAAATTCTTCTGTTTGCACAGGGACAATTTCATCCGCAAACCAACCGGCCTCCTGTGCTGCCAGCGCCCGGTTGAAGCTTGCCAATGCATAGGTATCAACCTCGGCACGCGTAAGGCTGTAGCGACGGGCCAGATTTTCAGCGGTACCAATCATGTCGATACCCGGTGCCGGGTCCATCAGGGCCTCCCAGAGAAAGTCCTTGAACTCCACCGAGGCTCCCAGGCGAAAACCGCTCCGGTGCGTATAGGCCGCAATGGGATTGCGAGACATGGACTCGCTGGCGACGCACAAGGCGATCTCGGCCTGACCCAAGCCAATCTGTTCACCTGCCTGACGCAGCAACTCGAAACCGGTGCCACAGATACGCTGGACTTGCAGGGCCGGCACCTCTAAGGGAACGCCCGCATAAAGGCCGATGTGTCGGGGTAACAGGTAAGCATCGAAACTGGCCTGAGCGACAGACCCTGCCAGAACGCTATCGACCTGATCCGGCGCCACGCCACTGCGCGCTAGCACCTCGCGCGCGACCTTGATGCCCAGGTCAATCGGTGAAATCTGCCCCAGCGCGCCGCAGTAATCTGCCCAGGGTGTACGGACACCCCCAAGCAGCACCACGTCGTCGAATGCAGAATACAAGCCCTGTTGTCGCGCCATGGCAGTTCCCTATTTGAGGCGGTACACGCGAATCAGTACGGCATTGCGCTGCAAGGGTGCCCTTTCGACGGTTCCGGCATAAACGTAGCGATTCAACCAGCCGTAAGGGCCGTCCGGAGCGGTAATGGTCAGCGTCGAGAAGGCATAGGGCTTGGTATCCAGCTCGTGGATCAGGGCCTGATTGTGGATCGTCAGGATCGCGCCATCATGGGTGCGCATCTCATACAAGGCATCGAGCTGCTGGACGCCATCGGCACGGACCAGCTGCCGGTCCGCCCCGCCCGGCAAGACCTTGCCACGCAGCCTGGGACCGACGAAACGCCCGCCGGTAATCGATACGATACGACGCTCCCCCAGGGGGCCTTTACCCAGGGACACGGTATCGGCAATCTCCACGGTCGCCTCGTAAACCAGCTCCGTCTGGGGAGCCACACCGGTGGCCGCTTGGGCAGTGGTCATCATCGATAACAGCATCCATCCGGTGACGAGTCCCATCACGGTACGCGCCGTGATCCCCACAGAATTGTTCATCGCGCTGCCTCCATCGCCTCGAAACGAACAACCGAGGCGTCATTGCCCTGGCAGATTGTCTTGATCCGATCCGCTCGCCACTGCAACACGGCGCGCTGGTTGATCGAACCCTTGTCCGTGATTTCACCTCGATCGATAGAGGGCGGCTCATCGAGCAAGCAGGCCCACTCCACCCGGCTGGCACTGCCGGTTGCCTCCCGATTGAGCCGCCTGAGCAGCCCGGCAAGCCAGGCGCGCACTGAAGGTGAGGCCAGCACATCGGCGGACGAGGCATCATCACCCAGGCCGGACAAGGCTCGGCACTCAGGCAGACGGGGAAAGATCAGCAGGCCAAGGCAGTCGTGGTCCGGGCCGACAATGACCGCATCTTGCACATAGGGCGCGCCTTCCAGCACCACGCGTGTGCGTAACGGCCCCACGCTGACAAACACACCTGACGATAGCTTGAAGTCTTCGGCGATCCGCCCGTCGAACATCAGCCCCAGGTGCGGCTGCTGCGGGTCCGCGAACTTGAGCGCATCGCCGGTACAGTAGAAGCCTTCTTCGTCAAAGGCCTGGGCGTTGTGCTCTGGTGAGCGCCAATAGCCCGGCATCACGTGCGGTCCGCGAAAGCGTGCCTCGAGCTTGCCATCCACCGGCACCAGCTTGACCTCACAGCCCGGCGCCGGTAGCCCGACATAGCCCGCCATGGACAGTGGCCCGGTAGTAAAGGTGCAGGACGGCGCCGTTTCAGTCATGCCAAGCCCGGCCATCATGCGGATACGCTCGCCGCAATGCCGCTCCGCTACACGATCCAGACGGTCCCAGACACTTTGAGAAAGCCCTGCGGCGGCAAAGAAGAACAACTTTATCTTGGCGAAAAATCGCTCACGCAACTCAGGATCATTTTCCAGCGCAGTAACCAACTCCTCCCAGCCCTTGGGTACGGTCAGATACGCGGTAGGTGAAATCTCCCGCAGATTGCGCAAGGTTTCAGCCATGCCCTGCGGCGTAGGCTTACCCTCATCCAAATAGAAGCTGCCGCCGTTGTACAGCACGATGCCGATGTTATGACTGCCGCCAAAGGTATGATTCCACGGCAACCAGTCCACCAGCACAGGCGGCTCCTCGCCAAAGGTGGGAAAGGTTTGCAGCAGCATCTGCTGATTGGCGCAGAGCATTTGCTGAGTAGTGACTACCGCCTTTGGCAGCTTGGTAGAGCCAGAGGTGAAGAGAAACTTGGCAATGCTGTCCGGCCCTGTGGCCTCAAAAGCCGCATCCGCCTCGGCGCCGCCGGGCTGGGCGAGCAACTCCTCGAACGCAATACAGAGCCGCCCGTCAAGATCACCCCGCGTCAGGATCACGGGCACCTCCGCTGGCACACGCGCCTCGATGGCGCGGCGGTACAGCTCACCGTCACAGGCGAACACCATGCCAGGATCAAGCAGATCGATTACATGCTTGAGCTTGCCCAGATCCTGGGAAAGCAGCGAATACCCTGGTGAGACCGGGCAATAGGGAATACCTGCATAGAGCGCGCCCATGCACAGCTGAAAATGTTCAAGATCGTTCCCGGACAGGATGACCAATGGGCGCTCGGCAGAAAGCCCAAACCCCAGCAGGGTCTGTGCGATGGCACGTGCGCGCTGGAGCATGTCGGCGTAGGTGATGTGCCGCCACTCCCCGCCCTGTTCACGTGCCGCTACAAAGGTTTGATCGGGCCGTACCTTGGCCCAATGGACCAGGCGATCAAGCAAGCGCTGCGGTAACGGCGCTAGGGGTTCCAGAGCCTGCATGCGGATAGTGCCATTCTGCTCATGGCGGATGTCTACGGCCGGATGGCCGATCGACACCGAACGGTATCGGGGCTTGGCCGCACCGACCTTTTCAATGCACAGCTCGGACTCGCAGTTCACGTCGCATACCTCCTGTTGGCACGCAGGGGCCGAGCACGACTGAATTCGCGCACCAGGCCCCATGCATGGCCAGCCTGTTTCAGGCCGGTGTTGTCATTGTTGTTGACAGGAATAGCGTGGGTTCAGATGGGATAATGTCGGGGCGTTGTCTGGAGCGTAATCCAGCGCAGCTGGGTAAAATGCTCGACCGAAGCCGCCGAGCCAAAACTGCCATAGCCGCTGCCTTTCACACCGCCGAACGGCATCTGGGCTTCGTCATGCACTGTCGGCCCATTGATATGGCATATGCCGGACTCGATCCGCTGAGCCAGCCCCAGTGCGCGGCTCACGTCGCGGCTGAACACGGCGGCAGACAGGCCATACTCGGAGTCGTTGGCCACGTGCAGCGCCTCTTCGTCATCCTTTACCCGAATGACTGACACCATCGGGCCAAAGGACTCTTCGCGGTAGAGCTTCATGTCGGGCGTTACGCCATCGATCACAGTGGCCTGCATCAGGCAGCCATTGATCTCTCCGCCTGCCGCCAGACGCGCGCCCTTGGTCAGGGCGTCATCCATCAGGGTTTGCAGGCGCTCGGCCGGGGCCCGGTCGATCAACGCCCCCAGGACCGAGGTGCTGGCCTGCGGGTCGCCTGCAAGCAGCGTTCTGGCCTTGTCGGCCAGCTTGCTCACGAACGTATCGGCAATGGACTCGTGCACGATTAGCCGCTCGGTCGACATACAGATTTGACCTTGGTTGAAGAAAGCACCAAAGGCAGCAGCCTCTACCGCAGCATCCAGGTCCGCATCGTCCAGCACCAGAAGCGGCGCCTTGCCGCCCAGCTCCAGCACAGCCGGGGTGAGATGGCGCGCAGCCAGCTCCCCGATGATCTTGCCTACTCTTGTGGAGCCCGTGAAATTGACGCGGCGTACCGCCGGGTTTGCAATCAGCCGCTCGACGATAGCCGGCGCATCCTCTGGTGCGTTGTGGATAACGTTAATCACTCCGTCACCCAGCCCGGCTTCATGAAGCACATCACCGATCAGGGCATGCACGGCCGGGCACAGTTCGGAGGCTTTTAGCACTACGGTATTGCCGCAGGCCAGCGGCATGGCAATCGCACGGGTCGCCAGGATGACCGGCGCATTCCACGGTGCGATGCCGACGACCACGCCACAGGGCTGGCGCACTGCCATGGCCATCGAGCCAGGCAGATCGGAAGGGATGATCTGTCCGGTGATCTGGGTTGTCATGCAGGCCGCCTCACGCAGGATGCCGGCGGCCAGATGAACATTGAAGCCATACCAGTTGGGCATGGCGCCCGTCTCGCCTTGTCCAGCCGCCACGAACTGATCCGCGCGACTGGCCATGAGTTCAGCAGCCTTGAGCAAGCGTGTCCGGCGCTCATTAGGGCCCAGCGCCGCCCAGGCTGGGAACGCTGCTTGCGCCGCCGCGACAGCAGCATCAGCGTCTTCAAGGCTGGCTGCGGCTGCGCGAGTGACGGCTTGCTCGGTCAGCGGATTGCGACGCTCGAACTGACGCCCATTGGAAGCCTGCACGTGACGGCCACCAATCAGCAGGGAAACCTCGTACATGATGCGATCCTCGTTTTTGTAATTGTCAGGAACTGCACATACAGCATACGTCCGAACGCCCGCCTGGGCAGCTCGGTGGCTACACAGGCGCAAGGGTATCCGGCGTTTAACGACGGTAGGTTTGCAGACCCGGCTTGATACTTTTCTCATCGAGGAACTGCTTCATGCCTTCTTCACGGCCATGCTCGGGGTCACGCAGGCGAGCCTGGTCAAGCTTGGCGTACAGGTAGTCTTCGTTCTGCTCCCAGTTGAGTTCACGGCAGCGCTTGAAGCCGATCTTGGCCGCCCGCAGTACCACCGGATTCTTTTCAAGCAGCTCACGCGCCAGGGTGACGGTTTCCTCGCGCAACTGCGCCAGCGGGACACTCTTGTTGACCAGCCCCATCTGGGCAGCCTTGACCCCATCGAAGGTACGCCCTGTCATGATGTAATAGAGCGACTCACGATGGCCGACTGTATCCGCCATCGCCTTGCTCACCAGATTGCCAGGCGGTATACCCCAGTTGACTTCGGAGAGACCAAACGTGGCCTCATCGGCGGCAATGGCCAGATCACAGGCCACCAGTGGGCTGAAGCCACCGCCAAAACACCAGCCGTTGACCATGGCAATGGTCGGCTTGCTGTACATTCGCAGCAGCTTCCACTGCCATTCAGAGGCCTCACGGCGGATTTTTTCCTGAAGAATCTCAGGGCCTGCATCCACCTCGCGGAAGTACTCCTTGAGGTCCATGCCTGCCGTCCAGGCATCGCCGGCCCCGGTCAGTACCACTACCCCGGCATCGGCATCCTGTTCCAGCGTTTCCAGAATCTCGCGCATTTCCCGGTTCAGCGTCGGGCTCATGGCGTTGCGCTTTTCGGGACGATTAAGGGTCACCCAGGCAATGCCCTCCTCAACCTTTACCTCTACCGTTTTCCAGCGACCTTCGTAATTGCTCATGGCGGAACCCTTGTTGTTGTGCTTCTTGTGAGTCCAAGCTAAGGCAGAAAAATAGTTATGTCAATTAACTATTTTTAGCTTTTTACAATTATTTATGCCCCTCCTATGCCGCCAAGATCCGGTCTCCTATAGGCATGTTTTGAGACGTCATCCAAATAGTTAGTCCAATCAATCATTTGAGAAGATAGGCGTCATACACCACAGCCTTGCCCAGGCGCATGGCACTGCCAACACCGATGGCCCGATTGAGCCAGTCATACTTCTCGGCGCTGGTTTCAAATGTCATCGTGACCTTGAAAAAGTATTTGCTCGGATCGACAGGCTTACCGGCGGCCACATCCTTCATCACCTCTGGCGGACCGTAGCGGTACCCCTTGGTTTGCAGGTAAACAAGCGCGCCGTCATCGGTCTTGAGCAGATAGCGTGTATCGATGACGGCCAGCCCATCGTCGGTCACGACCTGCCAATCCGCTCCGCTGTTAAGAATTTCCCCCTTAAACGATGGCCCCTCGAAGCGGCCACCGGTAATCGGGATGATTCGGCGCTTGCCCAGCTTGCTCGTCTTGCCAAGCTCCCAGACAGGCGCCGTCAGATCGACCTCAAACCGGGCCAATCTTTCCAACCCAAGCGGCGGCGGATCAAAGGCAGGCTTTTCCCGTGCTTCCTCTGCCAGCGAGACGCCTGACAGTAACGTGCTAGCCGTCAACAAGGCGGCTACCCATAGAGATCTGAACATGGTTTCTCCTTAATGAGCCGGTTCACCTGCCAGCACACCTGTGCTGACCGGCTTGGCGGCCTGTCGGTTGAGCAGGCAGAGCACAGACGCCGCAGCGATCAGCACGCCGGGGGCTGTTGCGATGACCAGGGTCGATGCCGCGCCGCCCATGGCCAGTACCTGACCGGCCAGGAGCGGACCGGCCATGGCGCCTAATCGTCCGATCGCCACGGCTGAGCCCACCCCGGTCGCTCGTACGGCCGCCGGATACACCAGAGGCGCCAGCGCATACAGCACCAACTGGCCGCCTACTACAAAGAGGCCCGCCAGGAATCCCGCCATGATGACCCCGGCAAAGCTGCTCGAAAGCCCAAGCCCCGCCAGTCCGGCCAAGATACCGGCGTAGATGGCGACCACGACGATTCGGGGTTTCCAGCGGTCCATCAGCAGACCGAACAGGACCGAGCCGATACCGCCACCGATATTGAACAGGATCTGAACCGTCACGGCTTGGCTGCGGCTGAACCCCTGCCCAACCAGCAGCGATGGCAGCCAGTTGAGCAGCATGTACATCACCGTCAGGGTAAAAAAGTAGCTGACCCACAGCATCAGCGTGGTGGATGCCCTTACCTGATGAAAGAGGCCATCCCAGGTGCGAATGGACTGCTCGGTTGCCCGGGCCGCCTGCCGGCTTTTGACGAATGCCGATGACTCCATCAGATACACGCCCAGCAGGGGCGCCACCAGAAGCGGCGCAAAGCCTCCTACATAAAATACCGTCCGCCAGCCCAGCCCGGTCTCCAGCAGACCAACAATGGCCGCCAGCGCACCACCCAGTGGCACACCGCAATACATCAGGCTTACCGCTGTATTGCGGGCACGCTCGCCGGCCGACTCGGAGGATAGGGCAATCAGGTTAGGTAGTGCCCCACCCAGCCCGATGCCGGTCATGAAGCGTGCGATCAACAGGCTCTGCATATCCCAGACATGAGCGCTGGCCAGCGAAAAGAGACCAAACAGCACAACCGAGGCAATCAGCACCTTTTTGCGCCCGATCCGATCGGCGCACCAACCTCCTAAAAAAGCCCCCGGCAGCAAGCCCAGAATGCTGGCACTGAAGACCAGCCCCATCTGCGCCGGCTTGAAGCCAAACGCGGCAGCCATACTGGGCGCTGCGATGCCCATGGCCTGCAGATCCATTCCCTCCAGCAGAGCCACTACAAAGCACAACCCTATGGTCAGGCGTGTACGGGCATCAGCCATCCCGAGCGTAGTCATAGCGAAACCTCCTCATGGGTCAGGCGCATCAGAAACGGAACGTTGTTGAAACCATGCCGAAGTGGGTATCCGAGCCATTGGCCTGCCGCACGGCCTTACCCGCCTGGAAATAGCTGTATTCCAGGTCCACGGTCAGGTTGGCGGTCGGTAGCCAGCGCAGATTGTTGCGAAACAGGTTGCCCGTTTTGGGCGATGAGCTGTTGGGGGTTCCCGGCACATAGGACATGCCCGGCAGATAAACGCCATCGCGGGTGCTTTCACGCCAGACGGCAAAGGCACCGGCCTCCAGCTGCAGGTACTCGCGTGGGGCGAATGTCAGCAGCGGGCCGATCAGATACATGTTCGAAAGGGTGGTCAGTCCCGAATCTCCATAAAAACCATTCTTGGGAAACAGCGGGTCGAACGTGCCAACCTTGTCATCACCAAAGCGGTCATCACCGCTGGCGGCATCGAAACGCACCGCCAATCGTGGCTTCCAGGGCTGCCTGAAGGTATATCCCGTCTCGCTGCTGATACCCCAGGCACGAATACGCGCCCCTTCCAGATGACCACCCTGGTAGGCCAGATCCCATGTCCAGTCCCAACCGGCCTGCTTGCCAAACAGCCGCACGCCTCCGGTGTAGCGCTTTTCGCTTCCGGTCAGCCCATCCAGGGTGCGCTCGTTGGTTTCCAGGCCAAATCCGTATACATCCATTTTCAGGATGGCTGTCAGCGGTAGCGTGCCGTACAAACCATAAAACTTGACGTTATTGTTGGAGCCATCATCAAAGCTGTCTTCGCCTGTCTCGACGGGACGCAAGCCAAAGGCATCGAGCTTGTAGCCGCCGGGACGGGAATAGCTCAGGCGTACCCCATCGAAATTGAGCCGGATATTGCGTGCATCACGGTAGGTAACAAACGCCTGGTTGCCGTAACCCAGCTCCTGGCGCCCTACCCGCGTCATAAGTCGCCCGCCCAGGGTATCGGTATTGATGTCGATAAAGGCCTGATGCAGCTCCGTCCTGCTCTGGTCATACGGCCCGTAAAGTGCCTTGTTCCAGGCCCGGGTGTTTTCCAGCTGGACGAACGCACGGACTTGGTCATCCAAGAGATGCAGATCACCATGGACCTGAAGCCGTTGCTGAATGTAGGAATCCTTGTTCACACCACGCAGCCCAAAGACGGGGTTATTGATGGTATCCGCTCGGTAGCGCGCTTCCGCACCAAACTGGGCCCAAGCCGAATCGGACAGCCGCTGATAACGGAGCGGATCAAAAAAGTCGCTCCGCTTGGACGCATCGTCCAGAAACCGATAGTCCTCCGCCCAGCGAGGCGGCCCGGGTGGTAGAGGACGTGCTTTTTCCAGAGCATTATCGAGCGGCGCAGGACGCGACTGTTCCAGTACCACTGAAGGGGCAGCCTGAGCCGCCAGGGAAACTCCGGATAACGCAACAGCAAGGCATGAGGGCGCCAGCGCGCCGGCACGCCAGGAAAGCGATAAGGACATGACCGATACCTGTTTATTGTTGTTGTGGATCAGTGCTGGGAAACGAAAGGTCTTGGTCAGCCGGAGAGCAGCGACACGTCGTTAACGTGCCGAGGTAGCCGAAAAACGGTATGAATACGGAAGGTGAATAACGCAGGGTAAGCGGGTGAATCGGTACGAATGAACATAGACTAGCCCCATATTGTTTTTATTATTAACTTTTGGATGAATGCCGTTGGCTTCATCTCTATGTGCTTGCCTTCTGGATACTTGACGTCAGCCTGCCTACCGTCAAGACATTAACGGTCTTAACGATCGATTATCGAACGTTATAATTATTAACTATTTAGATGGCTAAGCATGCAAATGGATGTATCGCGCGCAAAGCAGCATGCCAGACAGGAAGGGATAGAAAAGGCGAGAAGATAGGCAGAAAACCGCCACCCCCTTAAAGGCAGATGGCGGTCAGACGGGTCAGAAACTGATCTTGCCTGCGCCAGCCTCGGAAGGCACCTTGGAGGCCACGAGGGAAGCCGCCATCTTGGTGTACTTGTAAGGGGGCGTCCAACCTATATTGGAATTCCATGAGCATTTCATGGAAACGCCATTGATCAGCGAGCCGGCGTCCTTGTAGACAGAGCCGCCATTCTTGGCGGTGATCTTGTCACAACTGCTAATGCCGCTGATGTTGAAGGCATTGGCCTCGGACAGGATAGCCGATGACTTGCCTACTCCATGGGCGGAATAGAACGGATAGACCGCGTCCTTTGTGTTACCTGTGTGCAGATTGTTGTACAGGTGAACCTGGCCAAACCGTACACGCGGCGCACGCTGCGTAACGTTCTCGAAAACCGAGTTGTGGATAGTGACCTTCAACTTGCCCTTGTCGGTCGAGCTGGCACTGTCGCTGGAGCCGATCAGGATGTTCTTGTCGTGCAGCTTGAACACGGTGTTGGAGATGGTGACGTAGTTGGCGCCCTTCTTCACGTCCAGCGCCCCGTCATGATGCTGCACATGGCGACCCTTCTTGATCTCGCTCGGATCATCAGGGCGGCTACCGTCGGTAAACGTCATATGGTCGATCCAGACGTTACTCGCGCCCTGCACCGTGACGCCGTCGTACTCGGAGTTCCAGTTACCGGCATCGCCATCATCCGGGTCGAAAACCGGTGTGGGGTCCCATGGATTTTCGATGGTCAGGTTACGCATGATCACGTTGTTTTCCTTGATCATGAAAAACCCGTTGACGATCTGCGCAGTAGAGCCCAGACCCACAATTGTGGTGTTACCAGGCACAACCAGCTCAGCGCGCTTTTTCATCTCACTGGTACTGGTATAGGCCTTGCCTTCACTGATATCGATCTTGCCAGAGACCTTGATGATGCGGCTGCTGGCCGAGGCCTTCAACGCATTCTTCAGGTCATTGGCGGTGCGTACGGTATAGATATTGGCGGAGGCGGCAGCTGCACCGCCCTTTGTTCCCCCGTTTTGCGTAGCCCAGCCTGTACTGGCCGCCTCACGCATATCCGCTGCAAAGGTACTGGCGGCCGCGGTCAACAGCACCACGCCTGCGCCCAGTAAAGCCGGCTTCTTGAGCGAGCCTGATTTCATGGTCATGTACACGTCCTTACTGTTTAGTGTCTGTAACGCGCACGCAGGCTCAACGCAAATGAGTTTCACTGCAATAATGTCATATTGGAATTTTTAGATTTCTAAAGATAGCTCTCAACCAAAATGAGTAGCGTCTCTGCTTTCGTCTGTCGACGCGTCGAGGTTCCATGACATGCAGGCCGATAAACGACGCACAACGGCCTGTGTGGTAGACAAGAAACCCCTCTAGCAAAAGCACCAGAGGGGCCAGAAACGTCAGCAATCAATCAGAAACTGATTTTGCCTGCGCCAGCAGAAGACTGAACGCTGGAAGCTACCAGCGAAGCGGCCATCTTGGTGTACTTGTAAGGGGGCGTCCAACCAATATTGGCGTCCCAGGAGCAGGTCATCGTGGCGCCGTTGATCAATGAACCAACGTCCTTGTAGACAGAGCCGCCGTTCTGCGCAGTGACCTTGTCGCAGCTGCTGATACCACTGATGTTGAATGCATTGGCCTCGGACAGAATCGCTGAAGACTTGCCGACACCATGGGCCGAGTAGAACGGGTAGACGGGATCCTTCGTATTGCCGGCATGCAGGTTGTTGTACAGATGTACCTGCCCGAAACGCACACGTGGGGCACGCTGAGAAACGTTTTCGAAGATCGAGTTATGAATGGTGACTTTGAGCTTTCCGCTGTCCGTCGAGCTGGCGCTATCACTGGAGCCGATCAGGATATTCTTGTCGTGCAGCTTGAAGATGGTATGAGAGATGGTCACATAGTTCGCGCCTTTCTTCACGTCCAGCGCACCGTCGTGATGCTGTACATGCCGCCCGTTCTTGATCTCGTTTGGATCATCCGGACGGCTGCCATCGGTAAAGGTCAGATGATCAATCCAGACATTATTGGCCCCTTCAATGGTGACGCCATCGAACTCCGAGTTCCAGTTACCCAGACTACCATCATCCGGATCCCAGACCGGCACTGGGTCCCATGGGTTCTCGATAGTCAGGTTGCGCATGATCACGTTATTTTCCTTGATCATGAAAAACCCGTTAACGATCTGCGCAGTAGAGCCTAGGCCCACAATGGTCGTGTTAGCCGGTACGTTCAGTTGTGCGCGGCTTTTCATGTCGCTGGTCGTGGTGTAGGCCTTGCCATCACTGATATCAATCTTGCCGGAGACCTTGATGATACGGCTGCTGGCGGAGGCTTTCAGCGCATTCTTGAATTCTGTTGCATTGCGTACGGTGTAGACATTGACCGACGCCGCCGCCGCGCCGCCTTTCGTACCGCCATTCTGCGTAGCCCAGCCGGTACTGGCGGCTTCCAGTACGTCGGCGGCAAAGCTGCTCGAGGCCATGACAGACATCAACAGACCCGCGCTCAACGTTAATACCTTGAGTTGCCCACACTTCATCTTCATCTTGTTTTTCCTACGTTGGGTTCACTGCCGCTCATTTATAAATCTAACAATCTAAATACCGGCATATTGCTATTAGTCTGAACAAAGACATCTTGGAGAAACACCTGAGCCATAACGCTCAGGCATTTAATGTTCAAAAGGATGTTTAAAGCCAATCGAGACGAACGCTGGCTCGCTAGAAGTTGATCCTGCCTGCACCGGCTCTTACAGGCACGGCAAGCGGTACGAGTGAAGCTGGTAATTTGGTGTATCGATACGGCGGAGCCCAACCGATATTCGGATCCCACGAGCAGGTCATTTTCCGACCATTGATGAGCGAACCGACATCCTTGTAAACCGTGCCACCCCAATTGGCCGTTACCTGGTCACACCCGCTGACACCGGAAATCGCGAAGACATTAGCTTCCGAGAGAATGGCGGAGGACTTACCTACTCCGTGGGCGTAAACAAAGGGATAAACAGCGTCCTTGGTGCTACCAAGATGAAGGTTGTTGTACAGATGCACCTGCCCGAACCGTACCCGTGGCGCGCGCTGGCCTACATCCTGAAAAACCGAATTGTGGATAGTGACTTTCAGCTTGCCGCTATCAGTAGTGCCGCGGCTATCGCTGTTACCGATCAGGATGTTCTTGTCGTGCAGTTTGAATACGGTATTGGATACAGTGACGTAGTTCGCACCCAACACTACATCAAGAGCGCCGTCATGATGCTGGATATGAACACCATTGCCGATCTCATTCGGATCGTCCAGGCGCCCGCCGTCTGTAAAGGTCAGATGATCGAGCCAGACGTTACTGGCACCGCTGATCGTGACGCCATCGAATTCCGAGTTCCAGTTACCCAGATCACCGTCATCCGGATCCCAGGTAGGCGAAGGGTCCCAGGCATTTTCGATCGTGAGATTACGCATGATCACGTTGTTCTGCTTGATCATGAAGAACCCATCCACAATACCGGCCTGTTTGCCCAAACCAATAATGGTCGTATTACCCGGAACATTCAGCAGGCCGCGTTCGGCCATGTCGCTGGTACTGGTAAAGGGTTTCCCGTCGCTGATATCGATCGTTCCGACAATCTTGATGATGCGCCCACTGCTTGCAGCGTTTGCACTTAGCGCCTGTTTGAGCTCGGTGGCAGAACGTACGGTATAGATATCGGTTCCCATGGCGGCAGAGCCTCCACGTGTACCACCGTTCTGGGTTGCCCAGCCGGACGTCGCCACTTCGCGCATATGGGCTGCCAGACTGCTCGTGCTGACTGCCAGCAATAACGCGCCTGTTACCCATGTAGATCTAGCCCGCAGAATAGACTTAGTTGTCATACCAGCTTCCTGTTTTTATTAGTATGGAATTGCCGCTTACAACAAAATTACGCAATAAAACCTTAGATGTGACTCTAGACGATAGTTATATTCTGTATGTCGTCATACCACAATAGTCCATCTTAATCTCTTGTAAAGCAACTGCCCAAGATAAGTTTTACCGACAGCTGGTCGGCTGATGAACGAACAGAGGCGTCATCTCAAGATGCCGGATGACTAAATCATGAGACGTAAGGTAGAGGGAAGCCATGGCTATATAAATTTATAAGGTGATAGATAAAAATATCGTAAATCAGAAGAGACCAAGCAGCCCTCTCTCAAAAAATTTCAACAAAATCCTTAAATTTCAATAAGTTAAAGTTAAAGACAAGCGCTTTTAAAACAATGGCACGCCCTCTGCTATACCCAGGGATATGAAGGTTGCAGCGTGTTTGCCTGCATCTCACAGACAACCCATGGAGTAGCGTAGAAATGGACAAGCAGAACTATCAGCTTCTTGAAGTAGCCAACGGCAAGCCTATCAAGATGTGGACCGAAGGCGTCCCGGTCGAAGGCGATGCCAAACAGCAACTGATGAATACAGCCAAGATGCCGTTCATCTCCAAACATCTGGCAGTAATGCCGGATGTCCACCTGGGTAAAGGCTCCACTATCGGTAGCGTTATCCCAACCGTGGGTGCCATTATCCCTGCGGCGGTGGGCGTCGACATCGGCTGCGGAATGATCGCGGCGCGTACGTCCCTGATGGCTTCAGACCTGCCTGACAATCTGCAACCGCTACGCAGCGCCATCGAAAAGGCCGTTCCCCACGGCAAGACCTTTGGCCGCCGCGACCAGGGCGCCTGGCAGAACGTACCTGATATGGCCGATCATGCTTGGTCCAGCCTGGCCAAGCGTTTCAAGGCCATTACCGATAAATACCCGAAACTGGAAAAGACCAATAACCGCAACCACCTGGGTACTTTGGGTACCGGGAACCATTTTATCGAGGTCTGCCTGGACGAAGCCCAGCGGGTCTGGTTCATGCTGCATAGCGGCTCGCGTGGTGTTGGCAACGCCATTGGCAATCTGTTCATCGAGCTGGCAAAAAAAGACATGCAACAGCACATTGCCAATCTCCCCGATAAAGACTTGGCGTACTTCGAGGAGGGCAGCAAGCACTACAACGATTATGTCGAGGCTGTCGCCTGGGCGCAGGACTTTGCCAAACAGAACCGCGCCCTGATGATGCACGCAGTGATCGATGCGGCCCGAAAGGTCATCACCAAGCCGTTTGAGGCAAACCTGGAAGCGGTCAACTGCCACCATAACTACGTGCAGAAAGAACAGCATTTCGGTCAGGAGGTACTGATTACCCGCAAAGGGGCGGTATCAGCCAAGAAGGGCGAATTGGGCATCATTCCCGGCTCCATGGGTGCCAAGAGCTTTATCGTTCGCGGCCTGGGCAATGAGGAGTCATTCTGTTCCTGCAGCCATGGCGCCGGACGAACCATGAGCCGGACCAAGGCCAAGAACCTGTTTACGGTCGAGGACCAGGTACGCGCTACCGCACATGTGGAATGCCGAAAGGATGCCAACGTCATCGATGAGATCCCGATGGCCTATAAAGACATCGACCGTGTAATGGAAGCCCAGCGCAGCTTGGTGGAAGTGGTGCACACTCTGCGTCAGGTGGTATGCGTCAAAGGCTGATCAGCTTCACTGGACGAATGAAAGCAGATTGAACTGCACGACAAAGAAGGTTTTAACCATGGAAGAACTACAATTGGACGGGTCGATTGGCGGTGGTCAGATCCTGCGTAGCGCCTTGAGCCTGTCCATGATCACCGGCCAGCCGTTCAGTATCATTAATATTCGTGCGAAACGGAGCCGTCCTGGCTTGCTTCGCCAGCACCTGACGGCCGTGCAAGCGGCCGCCGCGATATGCGATGCGACGCTTGAGGGTGCGGAGCTGGGCTCGCTGAGTCTGCGTTTTCAGCCTGGCGCAATCAAGGGTGGTAATTATGAATTTGCCATCAGCACGGCAGGCAGCTGTGTACTTGTCCTGCAGACCGTGTTGCCCGCCCTGCTCAAGGCACCTGCTCCCAGTCGCCTGAGACTGAAAGGCGGAACGCACAACCCTGCTGCACCGCCAGTCGACTTCCTGCAAAAAGCATGGCTGCCGCTACTGAAACGGATGGGCGCCCATATAGAGCTGGACCTAATCCGTCATGGCTTTGCTCCTGCGGGTGGAGGTGAGATGACGGTAGTGATCCAACCCAGCAGGTTGAGTCCGCTGATATTGGAAGACCGTGGTCAATTGGTCAGCCAGCAGGCGCAAGCGCTTCTGGCGGGCCTGCCCGAGTCGATAGGCACGCGCGAGCTGAACCAAGTAACACAACGTTTGGGCTGGTCTCAGGACAACCTGCATACCGTTCAGCTACAGAAGGCGCAGGGGCCTGGAAATGTAGTGCTAATCGAGCAACAGTACGAGGCGGTTACCGAGGTGTTTGCTGCGTTCGGGCAAAGCCGCGTCAGGGCAGAACAAGTCGCCAATCACGCCATTGATGAACTGCTCGCCTTCGAGCGCAGCGGCGCTGCCGTAGGCGAACATCTGGCGGACCAGCTCTTGCTCCCCCTGTTGTTGGCGGGCAGTGGCCGTTTCACCTGCCTGCATGCGTCTGAGCATTTGCGTAGTAATGCCGAGGTCATCCAGCGGTTCTGCCCGGTCCGCATCGTAATCGAACCATTGAGCGATGAGTGCTATCAGGTACGGTTAGAATCATAGGCCCGAAACCAAAAAAGGCGCCTGACAGGCGCCTTTTTCATAAACAGGCTGCCTACTTTTGCAGCTCTTGAATTCGTTCCAGCAACGCAACCGTTTCAGGCGCGCCCATACGTTGTGCAGCTGCAAGAGGCGTTACACCGTTAGCATCCTGGGCGTTAATATTGGCGCCTTTTTCGATCAGGTATTCGGCGATTTCGGCCCGATTGAACATCGCAGCCATCATCAGTGCGGTCTTGCCATCCGGGGACACGCCTTCCACATCGGCACCCTGCTCAACCAACAGCTTTACCATTGGCAGATTGCCCTTGAAGGCTGCACCCGCAATAGGACTCTGGCCGTTATCGTTGCAGATATTCGGGTCAGCGCCATGATCGAGCAATGTACGTACCGCATCAAGCTGTCCATGGTAGCTGGCCAGCATTAGCAGTGTGTCACCTTTACTGGTGCGTAGGTTGGGGGGCAGCCCCTTATTCAGCAGCTTGCCCAATGTGACTGCATCGCCACTGCGCGCCAAATCGAGTACTTGATGGGCGAACTCAATCGCCTGGTCTTCGGAAAGTTGTGCGTCGCGGTTTTCTTCAGTCATCTCGCTTCCTTGATATGCGGTAATAACAGTGCCGTTTATTGCGACTGCGTTCCGCCATTTTAATTCGTCCTGATGAGTGCCGGGGTGAAGAACGTATCTATCGGCTCACGTAAGGTTTTACATAAGAACCCTGCATGGCAGGGTGTGGTGTCAGACCACAGCCAAGCCATGCACGGGTAATCATCTGGCAGAAAAGCGTCAGACTTCTTTCTTCTGCGTAGCCATACCAGAGCCCAGATCAGCCCCAGTCAGAGGGTTGCTGGCCGGATCGGACGCTGTGCGCTTGACCAGCTGCTCGACCACTTTCATGTCTTTGGCAGGCAGATTGACAGTAGCCAGGCCATCACCGCCATCAACAGCAGGCTGCGGGCTTTCTACGTATTCCCACTCGCCACCCTGGTTCCAAGGGCCACGCATATCGCCTTCGCCCTGGGACATGCTGAAGTACACGCTGGCAAATTCCGGCTTGCCTGGCAGCTTGCCCTGCGGGAAGTTCGGCTGCATGGAGTGCAGAGCTTTCTCGAAGGACTTCTGGTGAGCGATTTCGCGCGTCATCAGGAACTGTAAGGCATCTTTCACGCCTACGTCGTCAGTGAGGTTGATCAGGCGCTCATACACAATCTTCGCACGCGCTTCTGCTGCGATGTTAGAGCGCAGGTCAGCAGTCGGCTCAGTGATGGTATCGATATAAGCTGCTGTCCACGGTACACCTGCAGAGTTGGTGAGCGGTGCGCCGCCACCGTACAAAACAGATGTAATGTGAGAATCGTTACCCGCTCCGGTGATGCTACGGTACAACTCGGCTTCTTCTTCGATGCCTTCGGCCAGTTGGCCTTTGTTGCCCTTGTTCAACATACCGACGATGGAGCCAATAATTTCCAGGTGGCTAAGCTCTTCGGTCGCGATATCCATCAGCATATCTTTACGACCTGCATCGTCTTCGGCCAGACCCTGGGTGAAATAGCGCATCGCAGCCGCGAGTTCGCCTTGAGGACCGCCAAACTGCTCAAGCATTAGATTGGCCAGGCCCGGGTTGGGACCAGCTACACGAACGGTATACTGAAGTCGTTTGTTATGAACGAACATACAGCTCTCCTATCCAGATTTAATCACGCTGTCCTTATCCCACTACTTCCTTTTTGATTTTGATAACACCAATGGTGTAGGAGCCTGCTTAACGACGTCATGTACAGGCTCTGTAGAAGTGGAGGCAGTTTGGCTCCAGATAGTTCAGAGCAGGCGACCATTAGCCTGAATGCTTTTATCTATCAAGCTAATTAGAAAGTCTTATTGAGTAAACGCAGCGAAGCGGCTTTAGGCCAGTATTTTCGGAGCCTGCAAGGCGTTTCCGTGTCATGATAAGCAGGCTTTAAATGGCGCTTTTTATCCTTTAATTCTCTCTGCCGCTGGTCGGCTGAAATCTTTCCCTACCTCGTGACTTACTTGTTCGAAAACAGACCTATCAGTCACTGATTGAGACAAATCTTTCACGGCTTCTCCTATTGCTGCTCCGTCTATGACTTCATCTGCTCCATTCGTCGAAGCACAACCTAATATGTTTTAAGAAGGTTGATAGACTTCACAAATTCCCTTCTCTAGCAGGATGCTAATCAGCCAAGGATTGGTCAGGTTTCTTGATTCTCGATTGCCGCTTATCCCTGGCAATTCCAGCGAATACATCCCTACCTCTCTTTCTTCGTTGCATACGGCAAACGCTAGAGCAGTGTGATCTGCTCGCCTACGGTTATTACTACGCACAGACGGAGTGATGGTAATAGCCTCAACTTCAGTAAAGAGAAGTACATGAAAAAGAAGGTTTTGATTGCAAGCGCCATTAGCTTGTCGGCTCTAATGTCTGGCTGCGCAACCGAAGAATCCCGGACCTTGGAGGTTGCCAAGGTGACCTCCGCTCAAAGTGTCTACCAAGGCATACGCCAGCCTGTTTCCGTAGGTAAATTCGACAACCGCTCAAGCTATATGCGGGGCTTGTTTTCAGATGGTGTCGATCGTCTCGGCGGTCAAGCTAAAACCATTCTGGTGACTCACCTTCAGCAGTCCAACCGGTTCAATGTACTGGACCGTGACAACATGAGTGAAATAGCGCAGGAAAGTACCCTCTCGAAAAAGGGCCAACAACTGCGTGGTGCTGATTATGTGGTTACCGGTGACGTAACAGAATTTGGCCGCAAGGAAGTAGGCGACCAACAGCTCTTTGGCATTCTTGGTCGCGCCAAATCACAAATTGCCTATGCCAAGGTCAACCTCAATATCGTCAATGTTCGTACGTCCGAAGTGGTTTACTCAACCCAGGGTGCCGGTGAGTACAGCCTGTCCAACCGGGAAGTGGTTGGCTTTGGCGGGACAGCCAGTTACGACTCGACGCTGAACGGCAAGGTACTGGACCTGGCCATTCGCGAAGCAGTCAACCGCCTGGTTGAAGGGATTGATAGCGGTGCCTGGAAGCCCGAGCAATAAGCTTTACGTTCTAAGGAATAGATATGAAAAGCGTTTTACAGCCCTGCGCTGCATTGTTGTCGCTTACCTTGATCGCGCTGTTGAGCGGTTGTGCTGAACAGCCCAAATCGCTTTATTACTGGCCTGGCTATCAGGATCAGGTATATCAGCACTTCACCAAAGAAACCGGCCCTGAACAGCAAATCATCGCGATGGAGGCCGGTTTGCAACAAGCCCGCTCCAAAGGCCTAACGCCTGCGCCTGGTTATCACGCACAGCTAGGCATGCTCTACGCCGAAGTAGGCAAAATGGATCAGGTCCGCCAGCAATTTGAAACTGAAAAGACCTTGTTTCCAGAGTCCACTGCGTACATGGACTTCCTGATGCGCAACTTCAAGAAGTAGGAGCTATCCCATGCGCAGTTTTTATCTCAAAGCGTTGTTTATCCTGTCTGCTTTCGGCTTGCTGGCAGGTTGCGCTAACCAGCAGCAGCCCTATGACTACACGGCCTTCAAGGAAAGCAAACCGGCTTCCATTGTCATTCTGCCGCCCGTAAACAAGTCGCCCGATGTGAAGGCGACATACAGTGTACTCTCACAGCTGACCTACCCTCTGGCCGAAGCCGGTTATTACGTTTTACCTGTCGCCCTCGTGGATGAAACCTTCAAGGAAAATGGCCTGCTAACCCCTGACGAAATGCAGGCGGCACCGCCTGCCAAGCTTCGTGAAATCTTTGGCGCAGATGCTGCCATGTATGTAGAGGTCAGCCGCTATGGCAGTACATATGCCATCATCAGCAGTGAGACGGTTGTAACGGCTTCCGCCAAACTCGTCGATTTGCGCAGCGGCAAATTGCTTTGGCAAGGTGCAGCAAGCGCAAGTACAGCCGAGCAGCAGCAGAACAGCGGTGGCGGTCTGATTGGTTTACTGATCACAGCCGCTATAAACCAGATTGCGAACTCGATCAGCGATAAAGGCCATGAAATTGCCGGAATCACTAGCCTTCGTTTGCTGTCGGCTGGCCGTCCCAACGGCATCCTGGTAGGCCCGCACTCGCCCAGCTACGGCCATGAGCCCATGGCAGGACGCTAGTCAGAGCCTCTTATTGGGCGGATTGCCAGACAATACCGCCCAATGCCTGTATTACCCCGCCTACGCTGAAATACACGCAGCTGAATGGAGGACTCGATGAGCAATCAGAGGCTTATCGAAACGAGCAAATTTCTGAGTTACGTCCTCAGGCATGAGCCTCAGGCAATCGGCATAGCGCTCGATAGCGAAGGTTGGGTTGAGATCACCACGTTGATCGCAGGCGCGGCCAGACATGGCCGAGAACTCAACGAGCACCTGATACGAGAAGTTGTGGTTGGCAACGATAAAAAGCGCTTCAGCTTATCGCCCGACGGAACGCGTATACGGGCGGCTCAAGGTCACTCCACCTCACAGGTCACTCTTCAGCATATCCAAAAAGTACCGCCCGAACGCTTGTACCACGGTACAGCTGTCCGTTTTCTGGAATCGATACGAAAGAAAGGTTTGATTCCAGGCTCACGCCACCACGTTCATCTTTCTGATAATACCGATACTGCCATCAATGTCGGCAAGCGTTATGGCCAGCCGGTAGTGCTGGTTATCAGAGCCCTGGATATGCATCAACAGGGCCATCGATTCTTTCAGGCTGACAATGGCGTCTGGCTGGTAGAGCATGTGCCTGCTGATTTTATTTCAGAGCCATGAGCACAGCTGGCTGATAACACGCCTCACGGCTCATTTTGGGAAATACATGTCCGCTTCACGTCCCCTTTTTTACCTGCCCCCACTCCAAGCCGAACTTCGCCAGATATTTGCGTAACCGATCGGCATCGTTCGGCTGGGCCTTGGCCTGTCGTGAGACGCCGAACAGTCGACGCCCCGCGTCAGACAGGCTATCCGCCTGCTGGCAGATGCGGATGACAGACGCGAGCTGCAGACGATCAAAGAGGTCCATTTCCTCGGCCCGGTCGCCCAGAAGCAGATCCAGCCCATCGCTTGACGACTGAAGCCCCCAGGCACGGCGCAGCCGGTCGATCTCCTCTTGCACGTTTGCCTCATCGATTCGTCCGCTGTCCGCCAGAGTCGCCATGCGTGTAATGGAGGCGGATAGCTCGTGGAAGTTGCCGCTCCATGCAGCCTCGCTGGAAATGGCAAAATTCAGGTAACGACGCCGCGCTTCCAGATTGAAGCGCACCAGGCGTCCTTGCTCCCGAGCGTGACGCTCCAGCTCAAAGTCAATGTTGGGCTCAATGTCCTCTCGCCGCCCCGCCAACCCGGGTAAGTCGAACGTCCAGAGATTGATGCGGGCAAACAGATCTTCACGGAAAAGCCCTTCCGCTACGCGGCTGCGCAAGTCCCGATGCGTGCCCGCCATCAGTAGAAAATCACTGGTCACTTCTCTATCCGAGCCCAGCGGAAAGAAGCGCTTTTCCTCGACCGCCTTGAGCAACATGGCCTGCTCATCGAGGCCCAGTTCACCAATTTCATCCAGAAACAATACACCGCCGTCAGCCGCACGAAGTAGCCCTTCGCGCGCGCTCTGTGCGCCAGTAAAGGCCCCCCTTGCATGACCAAACAGGGTAGACATCGCACCGTCGCCCCTGAGCGTGGCACAGTTGACCTCGACAAAGCGTCCATCCACCTGATGTCGGCTGCGCTTGAGCTCATAAATGCGGCGCGCCAGAAAAGATTTGCCAGCCCCTGTAGGCCCTATTAGCAACAGAGGTGCCTTGGAACGTAAGGCGACGCGCTCGATCTGCTCGATGGTCCGGTTAAAGGCCATATTCCGTGTTGCAATGCCTGACTTGAGAAAGGCCAGACCCTCCAGGCGCTCATGCTGAAACCGGGTAGCGATACGGTCATAGCGAGACAGGTCAAGGTCGATCAGCGCATGGGTTCCTGATACCTCATTGCTTTCATCACGACGCCTGGCGGGTGACGTTTGAATGAGTCTTGCAGGCAAGTAGCGGGCCTCGGTCAACAGAAACCAGCAGATCTGCGCGACATGTGTGCCCGTCGTGATATGCACGAGATAGTCCTCATGCTCGGTATCAAAGGCATAGCCCACCGCAAAGTCATGCAGTGCGCCATACACCTCTTCGAAATCCCAGGGATTACGTAGCGACAAGGCATGCAGGTGCACCTCGGTTTCCGGCGACACCTGATGGATATCTTCTCTCAGCCGCTCGGCAAGGTTCACATCTCGCGCATCAGTGCCATGAATCAGCTCAAGCCTGTGGACAAGCAGATCCTGCTGCTGGCATAGCCCAACCGTTGGACGCCATTTACTCCAGCGATTGGCGCCCTGGCCTACCCGATCTAGCGTCGAGCCGATAAAACCAATGGCAACTGTTCTTTTGCCTGACATCCCTATCTCATTTATTAAGCGAAGTGACCAATACTAAACAGGTTCCGGCCCTGACGTCTCAATGGATCAAGCGGCCGGGCTTAGCAGAACCGTCCCCAAAGCCTGTCAGGCACCCGTCGTTTGTGCGCAGAACGGGATCATAACCTTCTGGCTTTCTTACTGCTGGGATGCAGAGAAACTTGGAATGTTTCCTGCCGAACGCCACTCTCGTATCACTTACGTCAAGGCGCTATCGCTTCGGCGCTAGCAGTATGGAGGCGCCGACCTTAACCCAGTCAATCGATAACCACTTATCAATTAGATAGCTAACTATTATTGTCATTAACCTTATTCTAAATTAAAGCGAGCTTGCTATGTAATATTATAGCATCATGTTCAGGAGCGTCTTTATGACTGTCAAAGCACGCAATCGCTGGATTCATTCTTCTATTTTTTCTGTATTGGCTGCCTTTTCTTTTCACGCTATGGCAGACACCAGCGGCCCTATTTCTACAGCCGGTATCACTGGCAGCTATGATCAGTACAAGCTGAAGTCCAACCTGGGCTCGCAAAATGGACATTTGCCTAAAGCTGGCGTGTTCTATAACTACGGCAACAAGATGACCGGCGGCGAAGGCCTTATCTATCAGGCAGGCGTTGAAGCCAAGTTTGGCGAGAAGCACAGCAATCGCCTCAAGGAAGGTCGTGGCCAGCTGATCTAGGCTGGAGAATGGCAATCGATAACCAGAATTATGTCGATGCGCTTGTCGGTGCAGGTTACGACTGGTCTCGCTATGAGCCTGATACCAGCGGCAATGATCTACGCCTGAGTGCAAAAGGGCCTTTCGCCAAGGCAGCCCTGGGTTATAACCATGCCTTCGACAACACCACCGTGCGTCTGGAAGGCGGTGTGCGTCGTCAGCTGAATGAGCGCGCCCGTTTGCATGTCCAGCATGAAGGCAGCGAAAGTGTAGATATCCATGACCGCACCAACCCTTATGCGGAGATGGATATGCTGTTCAACCAGAATGGCAAAGGTCTGCCGATTACAGCAGGTCTGTACTACGAGCACCACAAGGACAAGTTGAAGGATCGCCTGGCCTTGGCCGATAACGTCAAGCTCAAGCATGACGAATACGGTGCAAAAGTCGGCGTAGCGTTCTAACGCTTCAGTCCTCTTCTGGATGCTGACCATAGCGGTGGCATCCAAAAGGAAACGATACCGATCAACCACGTACTCTTTCTGTTCAACCTCAGCTTTCTTCACCCCCGGTATTCCGCTTCTCTCCGTTAGCCTCTCGCGCCATTCGTCGCGCGATTACCTTTAGTTAACGTTTTGCCGCTTGTGTTTGCACTTAAATGAACTGTCCGGTTCATGGCTAATATTCATTAATTATGTTGCTTTTTATAAGCCGCTTATAAGCGGCACTCTACTTGATTTTAATGTGTATGCAGCCATGCATGTAACTGTACAGAGCAAATCATTTTGACATCAAAATAAATAGCAGAAACCTATTTAACCATACCACAAGTTAAATATTAACTATATTACCTTGATTATTAGCGCATATCGTCTAGTTTTTTGAACTTATAGAAAAACCGCTATTCGTAACACGCGCCTTTTGCGATTTACTGCTTTGCCTAGGAGAGTTGATCATGTTTCCTTTTTTTGGAGCCCGCTGGGTTCAGACCTCTGCCGTAGCCGCTCTTACCATTGCTTCATCCTATGTAATGGCCGCTGATACCGGCCCCATTTCTAATCTGGGTGTATTAGGTAGCTACAGCAAATATAAACTTGAGTCTGACGTAGGCTCCGATAAAACCCATATGGGCAAAGGAGGCGTCTTCTATAACTTTGGTAACAAGATGACCGGTGAGGAAGGCTTCATTTATCAAGGCGAAGCCAAGGTTAAGTTTGGTGAAAGACACAGCAATAAACTCAAGGAAGCTCAAGGCGATGTCGATCTTGGCTGGCGCATGGCCATCGACAACACCAACTATCTTGATGCTCTGGTAGGTGGCGGCTATGGCTGGACACGCTATGAGCCTGATACCAGTGGCGAAGATGTCAAGCTGACCACCAAAGGTGCATTTGCCAAGGCTGCACTGGGCTATAACCATCAATTTGATGAGGCGACAACCTTCCGCCTGGAAGCCGGTGCACGCCGCACGCTCAACGCCCGGGCTCGCCTCAAAGTTGAAGATGTAGGCAGCGACCGCGTTGATCTTCGCGACCGCACCAATCCATACGCCGAGATGAGCGTACTGTTCAACCAAGGTGCCAACTCCATGCCTGTCATGGTCGGCGTTTACTATGTTCATAATGAATACAAACTCAAGAACAACCTCGACGTCGCCGACGATGTCAAACTCAAGGCCAATGAATACGGTGCAAAAGTAGCGCTGGCTTTCTAACGTTTGGCTATACGCCTATCGTATTCGACGAAACCCGAGGAAACTCGGGTTTCGTTCTTAATGAGATATCGCTTACTCTGCCGAAAGACTTCGATCAATAATTAATTGAATCACCATTTTACAAACAACATTACAAAAGTTGTACATCACTAATACACGCCGATCTAATTGATATCGATTGGCCAACCTTTATAAACAGCGTGCTGGCTTACCGAGGCCACAATTGCTTGTCAAATGATTCCTATACTGGCTAACTCAAGACCATTATTCATTCAGTATTAAGCCAGAAGTCCATGCCTTTAGCTTTTCAGTCAGGTAAGTTTCTTAATGTTTTTTTTCAATAACACCCCTTACCTTCCTAACGTATAGGTAATGGCCTTTGGTCAGCCTTGCTCATACACACGCTCCGTTCGGTCTTTACATTTTTATTTCCGTTGGATTTGATGGAGCATTCACTCGAGCATAAAGCTCCCATCTGAAGGACTCTTGCCATGGAAAGCACTGAACGTCACCCACTATCCACTGAAATGCGTACTCGCGTTTTGCAAGAGCTTGCTCAGCTGGAGCGAGAGCGCAACGTTACCGTTTTGTATGCCTGTGAGTCAGGCAGTCGGGCCTGGGGTTTTGCCTCGCGCGATAGCGACTACGATGTACGCTTTATCTACGTGGAAAAACCCGACTGGTTCATACAGGTTGACGCCCCGCGGGACGTTATTGAACGCCCCTTGAGCGATGAACTGGATATCAGTGGCTGGGAGCTGCGCAAAGCACTCGGTCTTCTGCGCAAATCCAATCCAACCCTGCTTGAATGGCTCGATTCACCATTGGTGTATCGTAGCGAGCCAGCGGAAACAGCGCGGCTCAACACATTAGCCGAAGCGTTTTACAGTCCACCAGCAGCTCGTAACCATTACCTTTCAATGGCCAAGAAAAACTTTCGAGGCTATCTGCAGAATGAAACGGTTCGCTTCAAAAAATACTTCTATGTACTGCGTCCTCTACTGGCCGTACGCTGGATCGATCAGGGTCTCGGACGACCGCCTATGACGTTTCATGAGCTGTTATGTACGGTGGATGACCAGGCTCTGCTTGCTGAAATAGACGAGCTGCTTGCACTGAAGCGAAACGCCGACGAGGCTACTTACGGCCCTCGCCGACCCGCTCTGCATGCTTTCATCGAAGAGCAACTGGAACGTCCTGTGCCCGTCCTGGAGCGAACCGCAGAAGATAGTCGCCTACTGGATGACTACCTGCGGGACGTCGTGAGGCGCCATGCATAACACTTGGTGGCGCAGCTCTTGAACCACCCGTGCAGGCGGCCCATTGGCCGCCTCATTCAAGATGCCAGATACGCTCGATCTCCCCTACCGCTCTACCTTATTTTAAGCACATGGACGTCTAGCGTTGACGCCATGCTTACCGACAGGAGTCGGTCCTGATCGGTAGGTATATAACCAAGTCATTCAGAAGTCCTATGACAAGGAAGCGGCTTTCCTTCCCAGGCTCGCCAGGCCGCTTCCCAACCCTCATTATGATCAGCCTCAACGGTAATAATGGAGATACACGCTTGATTTCCAAACTTGCCAGCGAACGCTTTCGACAATTGCCAGGGCACAACAGTATCGCGACTACCTACCAAATGCCGCTGCGGAATGCTGCGTAATCGCGCTTTATAACTCAATGGATCAAGTGAGCCGGACATAGGGCTTAATTGGTGCCACTCAGTCCAGGCGACAGGGTCCAGATTGCCCGCCAATGTCTGAATACTCACAACATCGTTACGCTGCCCAGCCAGTAACAGCGCGACAGCAGCACCGCCTGAATACCCTACCAACTCTACCTTCGTTGCTTGCGTACGCACCTTCAAGGCATCCAGCGCCACGCTCATGCTACTGATAACCGCCTGGCTGAACCGCTGGCTCGTCCAGACTGCAGTAGAGCAGCCATTAGACATTATGAACTGACACGGCCGCGCCAAATAAACTGCGCCACCGGGATCTGACATCGCCAAGCGCGCCATCAACAACCCATGGGGGGTGGGGTCAAGACTAGGTTGGGAGGCGGTAGCCCAGGCATGCCCGTCTCCCTCAAGGTAAACACGCAAAACGGATCTGGGATTGAAATGTGCAGGCAAGACTGCCTGCAAAGGGAATGCTTGAGTGGAGAGTGTCTCAAGTCGATAGCCTGCTTGTTCAGCTAGGCCGCCAAGCTGCTCTCGTGGACTTGTGCAGCCGCCCAGCAGAGCGATAACAAGCAATACGCCCAAAGTGCGGTAAAAAGACGCCAACATGAAACTACCTATCAGGCGGCCTGCTGGATCAGCAGGCCGCCTGTACTCATTAGAATGCGTAGCGCGCCTTCAAGAGGAAGGTATCAGACTGGTAGCCTGTCTTTGCCGTGTAGTTGTAATTCGCACCCACACTGACGGCTCCCAGCTGATAATTAACCCCTACACCAGCCTCATAGGTATCACGAACAGGAGAAGCTCCCGTCGTAACGAAAGGCGTACCACCGAGCAGGAACGATGAAGTACCACTGACACGATCACCAATGAAATCGTGGTAGGCCATCAGTGTGGCTTCAGGTTGAAGGTTGCCTTGCGCCAGCGGGAAATCAGCCGCTACACGCAGACCTGCACCTAGCTCACCTACTTCATAACGCTGTGCGTTATTACGCAGCGCTGCTGAAGAGCCCTTTTCACTATAGCCATCAATTTTGACGTTGCTATAGCGCGCAGCCACGCGCGGTTCGAGCAACCACTGCCCGGCAAACGTATAGGAATAACCTGCAAGCGCATTCAGTCCGAACAGTTCACTGTCGTAGCTACCCTTGGCAACCGTATCGGCGATATAGCGCTTGCCATCGTTATCGTTACGACCATAAGTCAAACTGCCGTCAACGAACCAGTTCTGCCAGTCATAGCTGCCGTACAACGTAAAGGCATTCCCCTTCACATCCGTTTTATTACCCGTATCGGACGTTACGTTAGAGTTGAGGTAGCTATAGGCAACACCTACCGTTGTACGCTCATTGAGCTTACCGTCAGCCCCAACAGCAATGCCGGAACTGTTAGCCGAGTAGCCCGCAACGCCATCACGCTGATCCTGATCGGACGTATTGCTCAAGCCTTGAACCCAAACACCTGTCTCGGTCAGCACATCTCCGGACGAAAGCCCCGAGCGCATACCCCTGACTCGACTGCCAATAGCGCTATTGACCAAGTTCTGGCCTGCAACCGCCGCCTGGACAGAGCCACGGTTAACCTCCGGGCTCAACCGCTCAGCCAGGCGTGCTAGCGCCTCCTCGGACCCTGCATTGGCAAACGCCTTGAACACCGGATCGCTTGCCGTCAACCCGCCGATAGTGCTGTTCTTGAAGTTATTGACGGCGTCACGCGCGTTCTGCGATGCGCCCACATTGGCCAGATCAGCGTCGACCTGCTTATCTTCCTTCAGGCTGACCACTGCGTTAACGGTCTGGGCGTCCGTCGCGTAACTGTCCACCTTCAATAAGGAGGACGCGCTGGCAACACGCAGCCCGTTATCCTGCACCTGCGTGGCCTTGACCAAGGTGTACTGCGTACCCGAAGCACTTGGCGTAAAGTCCTGCGGCTTTGCACTTAAGGCAATGCTGGAACTCGATGCAAATGCCGCCTTACCGTTAACGGTCAGGTACGCCGCGCTGGGATCAACCGCATTGGAAAGACGCATATCGATAGTGCCACCTGAGGCAACCTGCAAATCGCCGTTGATCGACGAGCCTGCCTGCTCAAGATTCAACGAGCCACCCGATGCAATATCGACACGCGGCGCGGCGATAGTCCCGCCACTGTACTGAGCGCTGCCTAAAACATTAACAGCAGCCATATCCAGCACATCGCCGTCGATACGCCCACCGGTCCAGTTAAGGGTTGCAAGGCTACCGCCATTAATCGTCGTCTGACCGCCCTTGATCAGGCCGGCGCGCTGGTTGATTTCAAACGGGACAGCCTGTTCACTGGTCACACGGATAGCTACATCATCAGCTTCGATAGTGCCTGTATTGATAATGTCGCGTTGAGTAACAGGTAGAGCTTGAGTAAAGGGAACGCCATCAATATAAATACCTGTTGATTCAGCGCCCAGCGCCTGAATAGTACCGCTGTTGACTAATGAATCAATTTGTCCATCATAAAGCGCTAATGCTCTACTTTTTTCACCGAAAGATTGAATAAGCCCTTGGTTTTCAATCCTTAAGGATAAGGTTGGCGCCTCTATAGTTAAACCATAGGCATCCTCACCCTGCGCACGAATGATCCCAGTATTTAATAGCCTTCCACCAATACTCAACGATTGATCCAAATGAGAATCTACAATCAATCCATAAGCATATCTTGAAGTAACATCAATGGAGCCACTGTTAATAACATCGCCAGCTATCTCAGTTCCATGTAAATAAAGACCCTCCGCGTCAGCATCTTCTATCGGATCTATAACTTTAATAGTGCCAGCATTGATCACAGAGCCTAATATCTTGCTATTACCAATTTCTATACCGCTTGTATAATCAGATTGCGAAATTGTTATAACGCCATTATTGACTACATCTCCCTGTATGACGCTGGCTCCGCCATAAAAATCGCTATCCTGAAGTCTATCCAAAGCTATTGCGCCTGCACGAAAGCCTGACAGATTATAGTTTCCGTTACTAATCAATGAGCCATTTATATTAGTGCTATATATAGAAAGACCAAGCACATCACTGCTATTAGCTGAAGTACGAGTACCATTAAGACTCAAAGGTGAGTCAATACCCTCATAAGACCAACTATAGAAGCCATTAGCTAAGAGCCGCTAACAAAACC